>NZ_JACHHI010000002.1:0-14907 GCF_014207605.1 Negativicoccus succinicivorans
ATGCCGAACACAGTAGTTAAGCTCGTAAACGCCGAAAGTACTTGGCTGGAAACGGCCCGGGAGCATAGGTAGCTGCTGATTACGCCAAAGAGACCGTCGAAGTGACGGTCTCTTTTTTTATTGCAAGCAGATGGCATTAAAGAACTTCAAGTGACGCCCATATATCGCCTTGTAACCGGCGGCAAGGCATTGTCGGTAACGGCTGCATCAGATCAGCATGTGGCGAGAGTAGCGGAAGGCACTCGAATGCGAATTGGTTTCACCTGAAATGTGAAAAAGGGAAAGAAAAAAGAGGGCGATTGCCCTCTTTTTTTGAAAATGCTTAGAATCGATATTGCAAGGAGACTGTGTAGGTTCTTTCACGAGCGGCCTCGCCTGCGTAGAATTTTTTGTCGAACAGGTTGTAGATATCGCCTTGTAAGACGAGCCCTTCTTGGATTTCATAGTTGGCGGAAAGGCTGGTGACGAAGTACGAGTCTTCCGATTTGTACTCACCGGTATCGACATCGGGCGCTTGTCTTTCGCTGACATAGGTGTTATCCAAGAGCACTTGCCAGGGTTTGGCATCCCATTGCACGCCGAAATGAACGAGATGACGCGGGATATCGTAGTACCGATCGCCATCTACTTTGGCATCGGTCAGGGCGTAGTTGGCATAGGCCGACCAATTCTGGTTGAAGCGGTACTGCGTACCGAATTCGATGCCGCGGCGAACGAGATCGCTGCTACTATTGTAGTACGCACGAGGTTTTCCTTCCGGTGTCATAAGAGAGACGAGATCTTGCGTTTTGGCATGGAAGAGCGTCACATCCCAAGTCAGGTTTTGATCATGGTGTTTGTAACCGACTTCCCAAGTATTGGTCGTTTCCGGTTTTAAGTCCGGATTCGGGGAAATACGTGCGCTGTTGCGATATACTTGGTAAAGTATCGGCGGATTGAAAGAGTGGCCGTAGCTGATAAACGCGGAATTATTCTCATCGAAGCGATGTTCCACCGCTACTTTCGGGGACCATTCGCCATAACTTTCGGAAGCGAAGTTGTTATTTTGCCAAGTGCCTTTTTTCAAGACATTGTTGTAGCCGTTTTCTTTTTTGTAGCGGTCGTAACGCATGCCCAAGTAGAGATCGGTCGTATCCGCGACTTGCCATTTATCTTGGAGATAAAACGCATGCAAGATCCCGCGTCCGCCATTGTATTCATAGGGGCTGCGGCCGGTATCGCGAGCGATGTCCCGCCAGTGCTCCATGTCAAAACGGGTTTGCGCGAAGGATTCGCGATTGTAGTTGTAGCCGACCGTGAGCGTATGGTCTTTGAGGTCGATGTTTTTGTGAATATCGAAGTTATACGCCTTGCTCGGATAGTAGGAGAAGTCACCCCGTCCGTTCCATGCATTCAAAGTGTCCTTGTTGACGATGTCGGGGGCGCTTCCGGAAGAGCTGAAGCCGTCGTTGAAGCGATTGGTATATCCGAAATGCGCGAAGAGTTGATTCTTGCGATCGGCGAACTGCAGGCGATGGACGTCCATATCGCGGACACCGTAGTACCCGAGATAGTCATCCGGGTAAATCGTCAAAATTCTCTTATCGGGCAATTCCCAAACGCCGCTCCAAATAGGGTTGCCGTCTTCGTCGTGAGCATAGGTGAAGGGATTGCGGTAGTCGTAATTGTGCTTCGAGCGGGTGAAGGCGTAGTCTAAGCTACGATCTTCATCGAAATCATAGCCCAAGGAGAAGGACCATGTTTCCGTGTCATTCAATTTTTCGCCACGCGAGCCGATGATGTAGTAATCCCTTGCCGATTGCGCCAAGTTGACTTGGTGCGTCGGTGTGACCGGTTTTTTTGGATTTTGTTTTACTGCTCTTTTGTCGATGTAGTAGCCGACGTAGCCGTCCGTGGAGCGTTTTTCATAACCGATGCCCATGCGCCAGTTGTCTTTTCTGACCTTTGTGTTCAAACCGAAACGTTTCGTTTTATTGCTTCCGTAAGAAAGAATCGCATTACCGCTGAGTTCTTCCTGCGATTTCGCGGTGATGATGTTGATGACACCGCCGACGGCGCGACCGCCGTAAAGCGACGAGCCGGCGCCGCGGACAACTTCGATTTTTTCAATATCCGTGGTCGGTAAGACGGCCCAGTCGACGCTACCGTTCCAGCCGGAATTCAAGGGTTGTCCGTCAAGCATGATCAAGGTTTCAGTGGAACCGAAACCGCGTATCGTCATATCGGAAGACATGCCTCCGTCCGCGACCGGCGAACGATAGACACCGGTAGTACGCGCTAACGTATCGGCAAGGTTTTGGACCGGCCGTTTTTTCATTTCTTCCGCCGTGACGACATTGACAGATGCCGGCACATATTGTGTTTTTTCTTCAAGCCGCGTCGCGGTGACGATCACTTCCCCGAGATCGTACTGCGGTGCCGCATACGCGATGCTCGTTCCGGCAACCATCGCCAAGACGAGCGGAATGAGTTTCCTTTTTTCCATAAAGGCCTCCTCAGGAATAAATAATAAATGATAACAATTACATATAACCGCAAACCATATCGGTTACAATTAAATATAGTATACATTCTCGAAAAGATTTGGTCAAAGAAAGAAAAGAAAAAAGTAAAATATTTCTTATTGCAATATTTGTTGCTATGAATTTACCAAAAGATCCATACGATGAATCTCTTGGCGCGGAACTTCAGACCGTTCACGGATGGATTTAAGGTGGCAAAAAGATAAGCGTGATATAATAAACAAAATGAAATTTTACTTCAGCTCATAAGAGAGGGGATTCTAATGAATGAAATGAAACCAGCGCAAGTCGTGGAAGAAATGACGTTTAAGCGCGCCTTTGAACGTTGCGTACGAGAAAAATATGTGACTTTCAGCGGTCGCGCGTCGCGTTCGGAATATTGGAAGTTCATGCTGATTTATGTGGTTATTTTGTTCATTGCGCAGGCGTTGGATGCGGGCCTTTTTCCGCACACCGTAGACGAGACCGGAATGGGAGGAACGATCACGACGATCGTGACGATCCTGCTGTTTCTGCCGGGGCTTGGGGTGCACATTCGCCGTCTGCACGATGTCGGCAAAAGCGGTTGGTGGGTTTTGTTGCAGATTGTGCCGCTCATCGGTACGTTGGTGTTGCTTTATTTCTTGGTGAAACCGTCGGAAAAAGGTACGAACAAGTACGGTCCGCAGCCTTCGGAAACATTATAAAAGTCCGCTTTGGCGGGCTTTTTTGTTGGAAACAATACGACAAATGCGAAAAGAAAAAGTGACCGAATGAAATTTTACACGGATATTTTGCAAGTAAAAATATGGTCATGATTTTGGCATGGTACGGGAAATTTTTCATGCAAAGCAGCAAACAATCGGTAATACACGACTTTTTGCGCGTTGTATTTCACTCGTTTTTGACAAAGCGCTGCGGCGGGAAACGACCGTACAGCGCGGACGGTATCGATAAATTTATATGATATAATAAGAACAGGAGTTTGTGAGCGGACCGGACAATTTTGATTGTCCATAGTAAGATCAGCAAGAATGTTCGGGACATCTGTATATTAGGAGGTTTTATTTTGGCGAAAGAAAAACTGCAGATCATCCCCCTCGGAGGTTTAGGGGAGATCGGTAAAAACATGACGGTATTTCGTTATGGAGACGATATTGTGGTGCTGGATTCGGGTTTGGCATTTCCGGATAACGAAATGCTGGGGATTGATATTGTCATCCCGGATTTCAGCTATTTGATTGAAAATAAGGACAAAGTACGCGCGATTGTGATCACGCACGGGCACGAGGACCATATCGGCTCGCTTTCGTACCTGTTGAAGGAAGTTTCGGCGCCGGTTTACGCGACGCGCCTGACCTGCGGTTTGATCGAAGGCAAGTTGAAAGAAAATCGCGTGGGCAAGTACCAACTGAATGTCGTTAAATCCGGTGATGAAATCACGGCCGGTGTGTTTAAAGTAGGATTTTTCCATGTGAACCATTCCATTCCGGATTCCTGCGGGATTTATTTCCGCACGCCGGTGGGAACGGTGGTGCATAGCGGCGACTTTAAGATCGACTACACGCCGGTGGACGGCAAGATGATGGATTTCAAAAAAATTACGGAGCTCGGCAATCGCGGCGTGCTCGTGTATTGCGCGGACTCGACGAACGCGGAACGCGCCGGGCACACGCCTTCGGAAAAAACGGTTTCCGCGGCGCTGATGCGGGAGTTTGAGCAGGCGCGCGGCCGGATCATTTTAGCGACGTTTGCATCCAATGTGTCCCGTTTGCAGATGGCGATCGACGCGGCGGTGGCGAATCAACGCAAAGTAGCGGTGTTCGGTCGTTCCATGGTGAATGTCGTCGGGATCGCGCTCGAGATCGGGTACCTCACGGCGCCGAAAGGAACGATTATCGACAGCGATGAAATCAATCGCTATCGCGCGGATCAACTTTGCATTTTAACGACCGGCAGCCAGGGTGAACCGATGGCGGGCCTTTCGCGGATGGCGGACGGCGCGCATCGACAGATCCAAATCCATCCGAATGACACGGTCATTCTCTCGGCGTCGCCGATTCCGGGTAACGAAACGAGCGTCGGCCGCACGATTGATAAATTGGTGAAACTGGGCGCGCATGTGGTGCACGGTTCGGACAAGAAAGTTCACGTATCCGGCCACGGCTCGCAGGAAGAATTGAAGATGATGTTGTCGCTGATTCGCCCGCGCTTCTTTATTCCGATGCACGGGGAATACCGCATGCTGCATAAACACGCGGAAATCGCGGAAAGTTTGGGCGTGAAGCGCGATAATATTTTGATCGGTGAAAACGGACAGATATTTGAGTTCACCGGTCGCAAAGGCCGGCTCGCGGACAAAGTGCAGGCGGGCAAAGTGTATGTGGACGGCTTGGGCGTCGGCGATGTCGGCAATATCGTCATCCGCGATCGTCAGCAACTGTCGCAGGACGGCATGGTCATTGTGACCATGGTACTTGAAAAAGGATCCGCGCAAGTGCTTGCCGGACCGGATATCGTGTCCCGCGGCTTCATTTACATGCGTGACTCGGAAGCCTTGATCCGTGAAATGACACGGCGCGTCGATGCGGTTATCGAGCGCTGCGCGGACAATAATATCACGGAATGGAATGTGATTAAAACGCAGATCCGCGATACCTTGTCGCGTTACATCTTTGAAAAGACACGTCGGCGTCCGATGATTCTGCCGATTATTCAGGAGGTTCATTAATGCCGCAACGATCTACCCGCGCGCTTACGGAAGCGGGCCTGCTCGTCGGTCTCACGGTGGTGTTGTCGCTGGTGGGGACGTACGTACCGATCCTCTCGGCAGTAGCACTGTTGTTGTGGCCGGTACCGATCGCCTATTTGGGCGTTCGGTACGGCATGCGTTGGTCGCTGCTGGCAACGGTGGCGACTTTATTTATCTTGACGCTTTTCACGGGACCGGTGGTGGCGGCCGGCATCGGACTCACCTTCGGCTCGATGGCGTTGACGTTGGGCGAGGGATTTCGTCAGAAATGGTCGGCGGGCCGCATCTTAACGGTCGCGACGATTGTTTTTCTGCTCGGTTTCGGGGTTCAGTTCCTGCTGTCCTTTTACGTCATGGGCGTGAACGTTTTCGCGATGTACGAAGACACGATGCGCCAATCGACGGAACAGGCGTTCCGAACGCTGGAAGGCATGGGCTACAATTCGATTGACCTGGCCGAGGCGAAGTCGCAATACTTGGCGCAACAGGCGCAAATCCGTCAGGTGGCGCCGTTCATTGTGGTGTCGGCGGGATTGTTGCTGTCGTACCTTGACATCGTTATCGCCCGGGCGATTTTACGTCGTCTGCAGATCGATTTACCGGAATTTCCGCCGGTGGCGGAATGGGAAATGCCGCGGGCGGCGCTGTACTTGTATGTATTCGCGTTGTTGCTCGGCTGGTTCGGGCCGCAATATTTCCCGCAACTGCCGGTGGAAATAGCGATGAATATCCAAGTCGCGGCGATGTACCTGATTTGGTTACAGGGGATCGCGGTCGTTTTCTGGTGGGCCCGACGCCATCCGCGCTTGGCTTTCATGCGCTGGGTGATCGTGATCGGAAGCTTTATCATTCCGACATTTTTAGGATTTTTATTTTTAATCGGTTTAATTGACATGGGCATCAATTATCGTAAACGGAAAGGATATACTCCGACGAATGGAATATCGTAATTTCTGGTTCAAAAATCGCAGTGACCGCGCGTACGCGGCGATTGTGATCCTGCTCATTTTAGTGCTGGCCTGGTTCAATCCGATCGTGGCGGGCTTGTGTACTCTGGTCGCGTTTGGCGTGTACCTCGTTTTGCGCAAAACGGAGATCGAGCAGGAACGCGTGTGGCGGCATTACCTGAATGCGGTGTCCGCCTCGGTGACGGAAGCGTCTTTATATGCGACGCAGAATTTGCCGATCGGGATTGCGATTATTGATGAAAAAAGCATGCTCGTCTGGAGCAACTCGGTGTTTCGCGACTGGGTGCAGGAACTTAGCGAAGGTGATCGGCTGCAAAAGTTGTTACCGCAAACGCAGCTTGCCAAACTGTGGGGAAAATCGGGTTATTTTTCCACGCGGATCGGTGACAACTATTACCGCGTCATTTATAAATTCCTCGACCGCGTCAACGGGATCAATGCCGCAGAGAACGATAATCCCGGCGAAGCCTACATGGTGCTGTATTTTGACGATGTGACGGAGGCGGAACACAGCAAGCAGGAAAGCGTAGCGGCGTTGCCGGTTTTCTGCTATGTGCAGTTGGATAACCTGGGCGAGGTTTCGTCCGATTTGACGGAAGTACAGCGTTCGGCACTCTGGGCGGAAGTCAATACGATGGTGCTCGACGAATTCGGCAAGATCGACGGTTTTATCAAAAGTTACGAGCGCAATAACTACATTGCCTGCATCAGCCGCAAATCGCTGCAGCAATTGATTGACGATAACTTCAAAATTTTGGAAAAAGTCCGCTCGATTCACACGGTGAACCGGATTCCGGTGACGCTTTCGATCGGTTGCGCTTACGGGGAAGAATCCTTTGCCGAGCAGGAAGGGGAAGCGCGTTTGGCGCTCGATTTGGCGTTGGGCCGCGGCGGCGATCAGGTCGTCATCCGGGCGGACGGCGAAACGCAGACCTTCGGCGGTAGGAGTCAGGCCTTGGCGAAAAATACGCGCGTGCGCGCCCGCGTGGTGGCGCAGGCGATTCACGAACTGATCAGCCAGGCAGACATGGTGCTCGTCATGGGCCATGCCAGGGAAGATTACGATTCCCTCGGCGCGGCAGTGGGGGTGGCGTACATGGCGACCTCAGAAGGCGTGCCGGCGCATGTCGTCATCAGCGAAGATCAGGAAACGGTGGAAAAGCTGGTCGATCAGGTGCGGGCGACACCGGGCATGGAAGATTTGCTGATTTCGGAAGAGGCCGCGCAAGAATTGGTGACGCCGCAGACGGTACTCTTTGTAGTGGATACGCATAAACCGGAAATGACGGCGGCGCCGAGTTTGGTGGAAATGATTCAAAACCGCGTCGTCATTGATCACCATCGACGCAGCAATACTTTTATTCCCGATCCGCTGCTCGTCTATCTCGAACCCTCCAGCTCTTCGACATGTGAACTTGTCACCGAGCTTTTACAGTACTATTCCGATACGATCGAATTGAACGAGACACAAGCCTCGGCGTTGTACGCCGGTATCGTCGTCGATACGAAGAACTTCGCCGTGCAGACCGGCATTCGCACGTTCGACGCGGCCAGTTATTTGCGCCGCAGCGGCGCCGCGACGGAACTCGTCCGCGATCTGTTCGCGCTCGATTTCGAGACCGTTTTGACGCGGGCGGACGTGCTGACGCGCGCCGAAAAAATTGATGGCGACATCGTGTGCGCGACCATTCCCGACGATGCGGAAAACGCGCAGATTCTCGCGGGACAAGTGGCCGATATGATGATCAATATTGAAAATATACATACGAGTATCGCCATTTACTATAATGGCGAAGGCTACAGCGCATCCGTGCGTTCCGACGGTGAAATTAATGTTCAGCGCGTGATGGAAGAACTCGGCGGCGGCGGTCATCAGACGGTGGCCGGCGGACAGTTCGCGCCGGAAGAAACGCCGGAAGAAATCAAAAATAAAATTGTCGCGCAGATTCGCGCGCAAAAAGAGGAGAATGCGAAATGAAAGTGATCTTATTACAGGACGTCAAAAAAGTCGGTAAAAAAGGGGAAATCATCGAAGTCGCCGACGGCTACGGCCGCAACTACCTGATGCGCCGCGGTCTGGCGTTGGAAGGCACGCCGGAAAACTTGAACAACGCACGCCAGAAAAACGCCGCGCAGGAACATAAAGATCAGGTCGCAGAGGACGAAGCCAAAGTTCTCGCGGCGCAATTAAAAAAAGTAACGGTCGAAGTGCCGTTGAAACTCGGCGCCGACGGACGCGCGTTCAGCTCCGTCACCGCGCAGACGATCAGTGAAGCGCTCGCGGCCAAACATGAACTTACCGTAGATAAAAAGAAAATCGAATTGAAAGAACCGATTCGCACCGTGGGGCGTTTTCCCGTCGCCATCCGGATCCATCCGAAGATGACCGCGGAAATCCAGGTGCATGTAGTTCCGGAGGAATAATTAGACAATGAAAGATATCTGGCGGCGGTTGTGGAGTCGTAATTCGCAGACCGGCGCCGAGAGCGAAGCGGAATTCGGACGGCAAATCGCCGTCCTTTCGGGCGTGTATTCGGGCCTCATCGGCACGGAACGTTTTTTGCTGGCGGGCAGCCATTATAACGCGCTTTCCTACCTGCACGCGGAAGATCCGAAAAAACGGCTGGCGGGTTTGGCGCGCATCGTGCTGGAAGATCCGGATATTCCCGTGCCCGGTGAAGAACAGTCGCAGGCGCTGCTGGAGCGAACGGAAAATCGCATCAGCGATCTCTTGGCGCGGCAGGCGGTCGAAGAGCGGCTGGAACAAAAAATTAATGATGCGCTGGAAGAAAAACATCAGGAATATGTCAATGATTTGCGCCTGGAACTTTTAAATGAAGAGACGGGCGATTTTGAAACGCCGCAATCCCGTGAAAAGTTGGCGCAGCTGGACAAACTGGACCACATTCGTCTGACGGATACGATCGCCGCCCAAGTGCGACCGCAAACCTTGGCGGATATTGTCGGGCAAAAAGACGCGTTGGAAGCCTTGCTCGCGAAACTCGCAACGAAGTATCCGCAGCACCTGCTTTTATACGGACCGCCGGGCGTCGGCAAGACGACGGCGGCGCGCGTCGTGTTGGAGGCGGCGAAGCAATTTGACTTCACGCCGTTTCAAAAAGACGCGCCGTTTGTGGAAACGGACGGTACGACGTTGCGTTGGGATAATCGCGATATGACGAACCCGCTGATCGGTTCCGTGCATGATCCGATTTATCAAGGAGCGCAACGCGATCTCGCCGATAAGGGGATTCCCGAACCGAAACCGGGTCTGGTGACCAAGGCGCACGGCGGCGTTTTATTTATCGATGAAATCGGGGAAATGGATCCGCTGCTGCTCAATAAGCTTCTGAAGGTACTCGAAGATAAACGGGTGTATTTCGAGTCGTCGTACTACGATGAAAACGATCCGCAGGTGGCGGCGTATATTAAAAAATTATTCCGCGACGGCGCGCCGGCCGACTTTATTTTGATCGGCGCGACAACGCGCGCTCCGGAAGAGATCAATCCGGCGATCCGTTCGCGTTGCGCGGAGGTCTTTTTCGCGCCGTTGGCGACGGATGATGTCGCGCGAATCGTCACGGACGCGGCGCAAAAACTCGGCGTGGCATTGGAGGGCGGTGTCGCGGCGGCGATTGCCGAGTACACCGGCGAAGGACGCAAAGCGGTGCAGTTGCTGGCGGACGCGTACGGTTTGGCGATGTACCATGCGGGACGCGCCGACGGCTTGACCGTCACCTTGCAGGATTTACGGCGGGTGGCGCAGGCGGCGCATCTCGTGCCGCAACGTCATGATCAGGCCTCGTCGCAGCCGCGGGTCGGACATATTTTCGGCCTGGGCGTGGCGGGTTATGTCGGTTCGGTGATTGAAGTGGAAGCCGTCGCTTTTCCCGCGCGCATTCCCGGCAAAGGTGAATTGCGTTTCAATGATACGGCGGGCTCGATGGCGAAAGACTCCGTATTTAACGCTTCGGCGGCGGTACGTCGCGTCGCGGGCGCGGATACGCGTGAATATGATTTGCATGTGAATGTGATCGGCGGCGGTCAAATTGACGGACCTTCGGCGGGCGTAGCAGTGACCTGCGCGCTACTTTCGGCGATTACGGGAATCCCGTTGCGGCAGGATATCGCCGTCACGGGAGAAGTCGCGCTGAACGGCGCGATCAAACCGATCGGCGGCGTGCACGCGAAAGCGTACGGCGCCAAACAGGCCGGCATGAAAAAAATGCTCATTCCGGATGAAAATCGGGATGATATCGGCACGGAGTACGCGGGATTGCCGATTGTCCGCGTCAAAACAATCGAAGACGCGTGGCGGGAAATGACCGCGGGAGGTAAGGCATGATCGAACGGATTCCACCGCAAAATGTGGATGCGGAACTGTCCGTCTTAGGCGCGGCGGTGACCAATAAAGAAGCGGCGATCAAAGCGACCGACGTACTGCAGGCGGCCGATTTTTATCGGGAAGCCAACGCGGTCGTTTTTGAAGCGATCAATAATCTGATTTTTCACAACCAAAATGTCGACGTCTTGACGGTGACGGAAGAACTGCGCCGCATGGGGCAACTGGATAATGTCGGCGGCGTCAGCTATGTGACGGATTTACCGAACCATCTCGTTTCCTCTCTCGACGTGGAACGGCACGCGCAGATCGTGCTGGAAAAAGCGCGTTTGCGCCGCCTGATTCTCGCCGCGGATACGATCGCGGGAGAAGCGTACGCCGGCGAAGGCGAAGTGACGGATATCGTTGATGCCGCCGAACGGCGTATTTTGGAAGTGGCGAAAGATGAACGTCGTCAGGAGATGACGGCGATCGGTGAGATCGTCCAGGGACAGTTGGACGATATCGCCAATAAATACACGAATAAAAGCGGAATTACCGGTTTACCGACCGGATTTTCCGGTTTCGATAATATTACGAGCGGGCTGCAGCCGTCCGATCTGATTTTGGTGGCGGCGCGTCCGTCCATGGGTAAAACGGCGCTGACGCTTAACATCGCGCAGCACGTGGCGCTGAAAGAACACAAAAATGTGGCGTTCTTTTCCTTGGAAATGTCGCAGGAACAGCTGGGCTTGCGCATGATTTGCTCGACCGCACTCGTCGATTCGCAAAAATTGCGGACCGGCCGCATCACTTCGCAGGATGAATGGTCGCGTATTATGCAGGCGGCGACGGCTTTATACGACGCGCCGCTGTTCATCGATGATACGCCGGGGATTACGGTCGCGGAAATGCGTTCCAAGGCGCGACGCTTGCAGGCGGAAAAAGGACTCGATTTAATCATCGTCGATTACTTGCAATTGATGCAGGGCAGTCAGGGTCGTCGACAAGCGGAAAATCGGCAGCAGGAAATTTCCGAAATTTCCCGCTCGCTGAAAAGCTTGGCGCGTGAACTCAAAGTGCCGGTGATCGCACTTTCGCAGTTAAGCCGCAGCGTCGAATCGCGCCAAGTGAAACGCCCGATGCTTTCCGATTTACGCGAATCCGGTTCATTGGAGCAGGACGCGGATATCGTCGCGTTTCTCTATCGGGAAGGTTACTACCAGCAGGAAATTGAAGATTCCAGTAAAAATATCACGGAAGTCATCATCGCCAAACACAGAAACGGCGCCACGGGCACGATTCAGTTGTACTTCCACGGTCAGTGGACGCGTTTTGTCGATATGACGAACCGCAACGACGAGGCGGAGGCGCAGTAATTCATGACGGACGGGACGAGCGAGATCGATTGGTGGCAGGATACCGCGCCGACAAACCGGCAGACCTTGCCGGACAGCGCGGAGCCGTTTACGGAACGTTGGTACGAAACGGCGCAACATTGCCGCCATTGCCGTCTCGGCGCGGAACCGAACCGTGGTCCGACCGGCGCGACCGGTCCGATTGACGCGCCGTTGATGCTGGTCGGCGAGGGGCCGGGCGGCGTGGAAGACGCGTACGGCGTGCCGTTGGTCGGCCCGAGCGGGCAACTTTTAGATCGCGCACTTTGGTCGGTCGGCATTACGCGCGACCGCGTGTATGTGACGAATATCGTCAAGTGTCGGCCGCGCAACAATCGTACGCCGCAGGCCGCGGAGGCGGATATTTGCGCCACGCGCTGGCTCTGTCGCGAAATCGCGCTGGTAAAGCCGCACGCGATCGTCGCTTTGGGAAAGGTCGCGCTGCGTTTTTTCGCCGGTCGTGAATTGGGTATCGTACGTTCGCGCGGCCAATGGTTGCAGTGGATGCTGCCGGGCACAGATGAAATCTATCCCGTCATGCCGACGTTTCATCCCGCGTACCTGTTGCGTTTGACGGGGCCGGCGGAAAAGGAAGCGAAGTGGCAGGTATACTACGACTTACTGGCGGCCAAAGAAAAAGCGGCGGCCGCCGTTCCTACATATCGCTGGCAAGCGGCGACGCCGCCGGATCTCAAAGCTCTGTTTGATGAGAGACGTCAGGAACGCGCGCAGAGGCGCTGAAGGAGGTTATTGTGCAAGAACCGATTTTATTTAATCCGCGCGTGGCCGCGCAGAAACCGCGCAGTGTTTTGCATGATCCCTGTCCGTTTTGCGCCCGCGAGCATTTAACCGATATCCTCGCGCAAAAAGACGAGATGATTTGGCTCGTCAACAAATATCCCGTCATGGAAAAGACCTGGCAGACCGTGTTGATCGAAACGGCGAAACATGACAGTGATATCGCGACATACGCGCCGGAAGAATGGGAAAATATTTTACGCTTCAGCATGGAAAAATGGCGTGAAACGATTGCGCGCCGCAGATTCCGCTCCGTGATTTATTACCGCAACTTCGGTCCGACTTCGGGCGGTTCCATTCGGCATCCGCATTCGCAAATTATCGGTTGCGAATCGTTTGACTACATGCAAAATGTGCGCTTGGATCAGCTTGACGGCGAAGTTTTGCATGAAACGAACGGCGTGCGCGTGACGCTGTCGGATCATCCTATCTGCGGGTTGCGTGAATTTAATGTACGGCTGAAAGATCCGGAACAACTGGATGAATTCGCCGACAGCATTCAAAAACTTGTGAAGGTGATCGTCGATCCGAACGGCTGGGGATATGCCAGCTATAATTTGTTTTTCTACGCGGCCGACTATGAATATTGTAAAATTATCGCGCGCGGCGTGACGAGTCCGCTCTTTTTGGGCTACATGCTCACGCAAGCGCCCGATGCGAAGGCGCGGCAAGCGATCCGCGAGGAACTTATGCCGCTTTGGACGGCGACAAGGAGACGATAGATGCGATTTTGGGCATTAAGTGATTTGCACCTGTCGGGCGATCCGCCGCAAAAGCCGATGGATGTATTCGGCGATCGCTGGCGGAATCATCGGCAGAAAGTGGAAACAAATTGGCGTGCGCAAGTGGCGCCGGAAGATACGGTGTTGATTGGCGGCGATGTTTCGTGGGCGATGAAGCTCGAAGAAGCCGCTCCCGATTTGGATTTTATTCGGGCGCTGCCGGGACGTAAAATCATTTTGCGGGGCAATCATGATTATTGGTGGGCGGGACTTGCGAAAATGCAACGCGCGACCGATCATGAATTGCTTTTTTTACACAATAACTTTATCCCGCTGACTGACGCGGTGGCTATCGCCGGCACACGCGGCTGGATCGCGCCGGGAGATACGCAGTGGCAGGCGGAAGACGAAGTCGTTTGGGCGCGCGAATTGCAACGCCTGGAACGTTCGTTGACGTTGGCGCGGGAGGCCGGTTTTACCAAGCTGCTCGTGGCCACGCATTACCCGCCGTTCAATGAAGCGCGCGAACCGACCGAGATGGCGGACATCGCGAAGCGATACGGAGCGCTCGGATATATTTACGGACATATCCATGACGAGCAAAATTTCCGCTATTTACCGCGGGAAATCCACGGCATGCCTCTTTATCTCACGAGCGCGGATTACTTGCAATTTCACCCTTTGGAAATTCCTTTGCCGATGTGAAAAAAGCGACAAAGAAAAAAGACGAAATCGAAATGATTTCGTCTTTTTGATTGCGCGGATTGCTTACAGTTTTGAAAGCGTATCTTTACGCGCCAAAAGCCATGCGGGAATTAATGAAGCCAGCAAGCCGATGGCCATGGTACCCAGCGCGATCAACAGCGGCTCTTTCAGGAAGGTCAGCGGCAAAGCGATCGCCGTATTCGTCGCCATCAGCGAACGGACGCCGAGATAGCCGGCGTAACCGAGAACGTAGCCGAGAATTCCGCCGAGGACCATAATCAAACCGTTTTGCCAGAGCGTCACGGTCAAAAGTTCCGAGCGTTTGGCGCCCAGTACGCGCAAAATCGCGCGTTCCGGTAAACGCTGCAGACCGGAGAGGTAGAGCGTAGAAAGAACGACTAACAGAGCGGCGGCGATGAAGAAGGCGCCGATGTACCACCACATTTTTTCGCCTTGGCCCATCAGGGAGAAAAGTTGAATAATGACCTGCGCCGGAAAGACCAGTTGCGCGTCGTTGCGCTGTTGGAACTCCATGGCGAGTTTCAACGCCTGACCGTAGCCTTGCGGCTGAATCAATACGGCCGTCACCTGTCCCGCGGTCGCGGCGTGCTCGCCGTCGTTCACGGCTTGCGCGGCGGGCTTACCCGCAGCTTCGTGCTCATGCTCATGTTCTTCTTCGTGAACGGCAGCTTCGTGCTCATGCTCATGTTCTTCTTCGTGAACGGCAGCTTCGTGCTCATGCT
>NZ_JACHHI010000002.1:15004-311287 GCF_014207605.1 Negativicoccus succinicivorans
GGCAGCTTCGTGCTCATGCTCATGTTCTTCTTCGTGAACGGCAGCTTCGTGCTCATGCTCATGTTCTTCTTCGTGAACGGCAGCTTCGTGCTCATGTTCATGTCCTTCTTCGTGCGCGTCGGCGGCATGTTCGTGATCATGATCATGATGATGTTCATGCGCTATCCAGACGCTGCGGATATCCGTTAAAACGGCGTGATCGTACGGGCCTTCCACCGGCGCCAAAATGCCGACGATCGTGTAGGTTTGATCTTTGTGGACATGACCGTGCGCGGTCGCGCCGTGAATGGATTGGAATGTGTCGCCGATTTTAGCGCCCAAAAGTTTCGCGGCGCCGTCGCCGATGACCGCTTCAAAAGGCGCGTTGAAACGGCGGCCCTCTGCGACTTTCAGCCATGGTTCGCTTTGCGGCTTGACGCGATAGTCGAAAATCGTATTTTCGGTGCCGACGATGCGAAAGCCGCGCCAGTTGTCACCGAACGCCAGCGGGATCGCCTGCTTCACCAAAGGATTATTTTTTACATCCTGATAGAGATCGCCGGATATATTACCGATCGGACGGTCTTTCAAATATACCGTGTTGAGTACCAACTGGTTGGCGCTGCCTTTGGCGCCGACGATTTGTGGGAACGGTTCGGTCGCTTTCGTGAGTCCGTAATGCATGCCGAACGAAAGCGCGGCGATAAATACGGAGGAGGCGATCGCCAGCGCGATTAAAAGTGTCAGCAAAAGCGTTTGCCACGGCCGGTGGCGCAGTTCGCTCCAAGCTATTTGGCGCAGCATAGGCGGCCTCCTTCCAAACGAATCGTGCCGTCGAGCTTCGCCGCGACGTCTTTATCATGGGTCGCCACAATCAGCGTGGCGCTCGCCGCGCGCGCGCGTTGCTGTAAAAGTTCGATCACGGCCATACCCGTGGCGCGATCCAGGCTGGCGGTGGGCTCATCGGCGAAAATATAATCAGGATTTTTGATGAGCGCGCGAGCCACCGCTACGCGCTGCTGTTCTCCCATGCTGAGTTCGCGCGGCAACTGATGACCGCGTTCCGGTAAACCGACCGAGCGCAAAAGTTCTTCCGCCGCGTCGGCACGGTCGCGATCAGAGGTGCGGGCGAAAAAAGCGCCGGCCAGGATATTATCCCGCGCGCGTAACGTCGGCAATAAAGAAAAGTTTTGCATGACGTAGCCGACATGCGCCGCGCGAAATTCATCAAGTTGGGATTCACGGCAAGCCGTAAGATCCGTGCCGTCGATCTGAATGACGCCTTCCTGCGCGCGCGTTAACCCCGCCAGTAAGTGCAGTAACGTCGACTTGCCGCTGCCGCTGGGACCGACCAATGCCCATTGGCTGCAGTCACCAAGCTCCAGAGCTTCGATCGCCAACACGGTGCGTTCGTGATCGCCGTCGCGATATGATTTTTTCACATTACGTAAAGTGATCATAAATTCCTTCCTATTGCGCGTTAACGCTGTAGGCGTTAATGCGAACTAATGATACAAAGCCCGTTTCCGCGTCGACCGCCGAACCGAGTTCGAGCGAACCGCGCACCGTGATAGGCGCGTCAAAAGGCAACGCGACAACGGGTTCCTGTAATTTTACGACAACGATATTATTCGGCCAATCGGCGTCTGTCGAACAGAACGGACAAACAGACATCGGCACTTCCGTCAACACGAAAAAATTAATGGTCGGCGTTAACGGCGGGGCCATAAAGCCTGTCATCTCCACTTCCTGCCCGGCGAGACTTTGCAAATAATCGGACAAAACCAAGCCGCGAACGGTAGAGCCCGCGTACATTTGCCCAAAAGAAAGCGAAGCAGCGGCGTGAACTACTCCGCTGCTTGCTCCTAAAGCCACAACCAGAGCAAGAACGAGATGCAATAATTGACGTTGCATGGTCATGCTCCTCTCGTACTATGTTGTTTGTTACTTCGTTGCGTCAATACCCAGAGCGCGCATGATCGCAAAGAAGATTTCGGTGTTGTCCATCAGACCGTGGAACTCTTCCGAGCCCGGACCGCCGGCCATGACGACGATGTCATCCGCGGAGTGGACTTCCTGCGTTTCCTTGGTCGAAGGCAACGAACCTTCAATGTAGCGAGCGCCTTTCGGTGCGCGATACGGGTTGCCGATAATCTTGCCGTTTTCGCCGGTAATCGCCGGTGACGTCGGTTTCGCTTGGAAGCGATAGTTTTCGTAGTGATCCGGGAAGTTGGCGTATTGCAGAGCGAGCGTTACGTCAGCATCGGGATCATCCGGGTAGCCGTCGGCGTTGCGGTCCACGAATGTCGGCCAGCCGGCTTCCGCGTACGTGCGAACCGCGTCGCGACCTTTCACGCCGTCATGTTCGTGGTACGTGCCGGTCAGCGATACGCCGTGCGAGTGGTCGGCAATGACGACGATCAAGGTATCGTCGCCGTTGGCTTTCGCCCAGTCGGTGGCGTAGGCTACGGCCTGGTCCAATTCGATCGTGTCGTAGGCGGCGCGCTGCCAATCCATCGTGTGCAACTGTTTATCAATGCAGGCGCCTTCGGACATCAGGTAGAAGCCGTTCGGGTTTTTCGAGAGAATATCGATCGCTTTCGCGGTCATTTCAATCAAGTTCGGCTGATCCGGGAAGTTTTTCAGAACTTCCGGATTCTTTTTGAATTCACGATCCATGTAGACGTTCATATGGTTCATCGTGAAGAGGCCGAGCAGGGGTTTATTGTCGTTGGCCGCCAACATTTCCTGACGGTTGCCGGCGAATTGGAAACCCGCTTTTTCAAAATCGGCGATGACGTTCTGTTCGTCTTTCCGTTTTGAACCGTTGGTGGAAAGCGGCAGGAAGAACTGCGCGCCGCCGCCGAGGATGACATCCGGACGATGGTATTCGGCGAGGTAGTCGGCGGCGATCGCCGGCTGTTCCGCGCGACGACGGGTGTGGGCAGTTACCGCGGCCGGTGTCGCGTCCGTAATGGCGGCCGTGGATACGATGCCGACGCCCATATCTTTGGTGCGTTTAACAATCTCGGCAATCGTTTCGACTTTCGGATCGTCCAGCGGATCTTTGGTGCGGTTTTCATACACGCCCATCGCGTTGACGACGGATTTGTGCCCTGTATTGTAGGCCGATGCCGAGTTCGCGGAGTCGGTGACCAGCGAGTCATAACCCGACGTGGTGACAAAGGCCATGTTCGGCAAGTTTTCCATGGACAGATGACCGTTGTAGCGGCCTTCGTAAATCCCTTTGGAAAGAATGCGCGCCGCTTCTTTGATCTGCGGGCTCATGCCGTCGCCGACAAAGAGGATGACGTTTTTCGCTTTTTTCTTCGCCTTTTCATCGACTACTTTGTAGTTGATTTGGCGTTTGAGCGCGCCTTTGGAAGTATTGGCGGCGACAGCGATGTCGATTTCGCCGCGCGCTTTGAAGCTGACGTTGTCGATCCGGTACGACGTGTAGTCGTCATGTACCGTAATCACCGGCTTTTTGCCGAAGTATTTAGCGGCGTCTTTGCCGTTGACGGTGATGTTTAACGCCGTCGGATTATTGCCGTTGACTTCGACTTCAAAGTCAAAGCGTTGCCCCTTTAAAAACTTCGCCTGATCGATCGGCATGATCGCGATTCCCGTGCGGGCCGCGCTGCGGGATGCGAGCTTTTGACCGTGCTGCCAGTCCGCTTTGGCCTGCTGCGACATGTAAGTCGGCATCGGTTGGGATGCGAAACTTACGTCGGCGGGCATCGCCAACGAGAAAATTCCCGCGGCCAGGAACAGGCGCAAGGTGCATTTGGTAATACTGCGTGAGTTCATAGTAACCTCCCCTTAATGGAAAATCCATTTTAGCTAAACGTATAATAGCAATCTGTCACCAAAATACGGTAAATTTTTCGCCGTTTCTGTGTAAACCTGAATGAGTATTCAAAAATGTTTTGTTTTCGCCGGAGACAGCGCGAATTTCCGCAATGATTTACGCAAGGGGAGAACAGCATTAACCAAAAAATGTATTGTTTTGTAAAATCCGCGTAAGCAAAAAGGCAGTCCGAGGACTGCCTTTTATGTTTGTTTTTTATTTAGCGTCTTCGTCGATCAAAACGACGGGCTTAATCAAGTCTTTCGGCTTGTCGTGCATCAACTCAAGCGCTTCCGGCAAATGTTCCATGCCGTGGAATACGTGAGTGACGAGCTCGGCGATGCGTAAGCGTCCCGATTCGACCATGTCCAAAAGCTGTTCCATGCGCAGACGACCGCCCGGCGTGAGACCGCCGCGGATCTGTTTGTGCGCCATGCCGGCGCCCCACGCTTCGCGCGGGATTTCGAGATAATCAGCGCCGCTGTAGTAGTTGACGGTGCTGACGATGCCGCCCGGTTTGACCATTTCAATCGCCTGACCAAGCGTTTTCGTTGTGCCGCCCGCGATGATGACGCGATCGACGCCTTCGCCGTTCGTTAATTTGAGGATCTGTTCGGCGATCGGACCTTCTTTATAGTTCACGATGGTGTTGGCGCCGAACGCTTGCGCCACTTTGACCGAAATGGGACGCGAACCGACGGCGTAGATGTGACCGGCACCGCGCAACGCGGCACCCTGCAGGGCCATCAAACCGACGGCGCCGATGCCGATGACAGCGACGGAATGACCGAAACCGATATCGGCGAGTTCCGCGCCGTGCAGACCGGTAGTGGCCATGTCGCAGAGCATGACGGCGTGTTCCGGAGCGAGCCAATCCGGCAAGAGAGCGAGGTTGGCGTCCGCGTCGTTCACGTGGAAAACGTCGGCGAAAACGCCGTCTTTAAAGTTGGAGAATTTCCAACCGGCGAGCATACCGCCCGAATGCATCGGGAACCCCGCCTGCGAGCGTTCCGCGCCCCAGTCCGGAGTAATCGCGGGCACGATGACGCGGTCGCCCGGCTTAAAGTCCTTGACCTCCGCGCCGACTTCGACGATTACGCCGACCGCTTCGTGACCTAAAATCATGTCATGGCGATCCCCCAGCGCGCCTTCGTAAACGGTGTGAATATCCGATGTGCAAGGCGATACCGCTAACGGCCGTACCAACGCGTCTTTGGCGCAGAGCGCGGGACGATCTTTTTCGGTAAAGCCGACTTCGTTCGGGGCAAGCATTGCAAAACCTTTCATGAAAAATCCTCCTTATGTGAACAAAATTCTCCTACAAGAGTACTCTTATTCTATCACAATATATTTTATTTATCATCTGTTGCGTGCGATAGATAGAAAGTACGATGAGGTTGCTGTGTTATAATAAATAGAAAAATAAAGTGATATCGCAGGCGGCCGTGGTTTACGCGGCGCGGTGCGGTGCTTTTCCGCATCCGCGAGAACGCTTGGCGGTCCACTATGGAGAATGGAATGAATATTTATTTATTGGCCCACAGCGGCGTCGCGCTGGAAACGGACGACCGCGTGTTGGTGTTTGATCCCTGGCAAGATCCCGAAAACCATTTGAAAAGGTTGGCGCGGACGGAAAAACCTTTGTATTTTTTTGTCACGCATGCGCACGGCGATCATTTCGCACCGCGCTACGGGAAAGAATACGGCGAACGCGCGGCCCGTTTCGTGCTGGAAAACGATTGCCGCGATGCGGCGTATCCCGCGGCGAAAACGGATTATGTCGGCGCGGGCGATACGTTGACGCTCGATGATATGACGATCCGCGTGTACGGCTCGACGGACGCGGGCGCGTCGTACCATGTGAGTTGGCCGGAACTGAGCGTGTTTCACGCGGGCGATTTGAACTGGTGGCATTGGACCGGCGATACGGACGCGGCGAATCGGGACATGCGCGCGCTTTTCTTCCGCGAACTTGCGCCCGCGGTCGAACATGGCGCGGATATTGTTTTCTTCCCGGTCGATGATCGCCAAGGTCCGGCGCAGGAATGGGGCGTCATTGAATATTTGCAAAAGCAGACGCCGGCGCGTTTATTGGTGCCGATCCATCGCAACGGCGCGCCGTGGCAACCGTCACTGTATTTTTCCTGGCGTTTTGCCGATGTCGCGGTCTGGACGGGTCTCACCGACGGCGATGTGCGTAAAGGAGTGTAAGATGACAAACAGTTGGTTATATATTCTGGTCGTCATGCTGGCCGGAAGTTTTATTATTCATATGTACCCGACGCTGGTCGTGGCGATCGGCGTCAACGTGGGTATTTTTATCGCGAGCTATTTTATTTTGCGGCGCGATCCGCGCGTGGATATGCGGGCGGGCATGCTGTTTATTTTCGGTTTGACGGTGATTAATATTTTGGCGGCGCTCGGCTGGATGTCGAGCATGATGGCCAACCTCGCCTTTATCGCGCTCTTTATCTGGTCGATGGCGGGCGGCGGCAGGAGTCGTTGATGACGCGTCGAAGGATCGCGACGGGCACGCTTTTGTTGTGTGCTGTCATCGTGCTTTCCTGCTACCCCGCGCGATTTACGTTTTGGGGCGGTTTTGGCGTGCATACGGCACTGGCGGCATTAGTGGGCGGTCTGGCGGATTGGTACGCCGTGACCGCCCTTTTTCGTCGTCCTCTGGGGATTCCGTGGCAAACGGAGTGGTTGCCGCGCAGCCGAGAAAAAATCATGACGATGGCGGGCACGATGGTTAAAGATGAATTGTTGACGCCGCGTCATCTCTATCGGGCGCTGAAGGCGCATTCTCCGTTGCCGTACCTGCTCACGCTTTGGGAACGCGATACGGAACGCTTTGTTCGGGCGCTTACAACGCTTTTTGAAACCCTTCCCGACGGCCTTTCGCCGGATCTTTTGCAGCATGAATGGGAGCCGCTGCGTAAGCGGATTTTGACCGCGCAATGGCCGGCGGATGTCGCGGCGGAAGCGTTATTGCTCTGGCAAAAGGAAGGCAATGCGAGCGGTCGCGAACGATTGGCGCAATGGTTGCAGTCGCGCATTAACGCGGCGCCGACGGCGGAATTTTTAACCGCGCAATACGAGCAATTCATGACGCTTTTGGCGGCGAAACATCCCGTGCGCGCGAAACTTTGGCAGGAAGCGTTGCGCACGCAGGGAGAAACGCCGAGTACTGTCGGCGTCTTCTTGCAGGAACGACTGGCCCGCGCCGCGGCGGATTTGGCTCAGCCGATGACGACGATCGGCGCGGCGTTTGACGACATGGTGACGATGGCGGTCACGCGCCTGCAAAATGATCGGCGTTTGCGTCAGCAAATTACGGACGCGGTCGCGCCGCTTTTGGCGACCAACATACCGACGGACAGTCAGGTTGTATTTGATCTGATTGTTACGCCGAAGCGTCGTCACGCGTTTGCGCAGACGCTCGCGACATTGGCGGTACGATGGCTCACCGCGGCGCGGCAGGATCCGGCGCGGATTCGTAAGTTGGAGCGGCTGCTCTTTGTGACGCTTGCCAAAATGTTGCCGCTGGTGCAGCCGTATTTCGGGACATGGGCGCAGGCGGCGTTGGCGCCGTACAGCGCGCGCGAACTCTCCGACTTGATCGAAGCCAAAGTCAGTGACGATTTACAGATGATTCGACTCAACGGCACGCTGATCGGCGGCGTGCTGGGCGCGGTTTTCTATGTGCTCGGGCACGCGATGTTGGGAGGCGGGTTCTGATGCGCACATGGCAACTGGCCCAACGTTTTTTGTGGGGGAGTGTCCTCTTTTTCGCCGCGGCGTTTGCTTTATTCGCATGGACGCGGCAATGGTGGAGCGAATGGCTTTACTATATCGCGCAAGCGGCGCTGATCGGCAGCGTCGCGGATTGGTTCGCGGTCATGGCGCTTTTCACGAAACCGCTCGGCATACCGTTTCACACGGCATTGATCCCGCGACAACGGGAAAAATTAATTCGCGGCTTGCGGCAATTGCTGGAAGAAAAATTGCTGCGGCGTGAACTTTGGGAAGCGGAACTCAATCAATGGCAACCGACGAACTACCTCGCGCAGTGGTGGCGCGATCCGGAACATCGCCGTGCCTTTTGGGAGTGTACGCGCAGAAATGTTGAGCAGCGCTTGCCGTCGCCGCAACCGGAGGAATGGGCGCGCACGCTTGCCGCTTGGACGCGACAGGTGCTCGGAACGGTACCGATGGCCGCCACGGCGCTTGCGGAAGTATCGCAAGAGGACGCCGAAAATGTAGTTTGGCAACCCTTGCGCAAGCGTTTGTTACAGACCGTCGGGACGCCCGCGTTCGCCGCACGGCTGGCAAGTGAAATGCGTCGGCTGGCGCGCGCGGAAACAGAGGGCGTGACGAAGTGGGTACGCATCGTCGGTGAAGCGACGGGCATGGTCGATTACGACGCGCTGGCGCAAACCTTACAGACATTATTGCAGGAGGAATTGAGAAAACGGGACACGATGCCGCCGGCGGTCTTGCGCTATTGGTCGCAGTGGCGAACCGAATGGCAAACGCCCGCGCACGCGAACGATTTACTGTTGTGGCAGCGCCAGGCGGCGGCGCTGCTGCCGCTCGAGAAGTGGTGGGAAGTCATCGGGGACGATTTCGCCGAAAAATATCTCACGCCGAGTGCGTACGGATCACGCTTTTCACAAGTGGTGGCGGATGCGGTTTTGCACGGCATCGACCGTTTCTTCGCCGACGCGGAGCAGCGCTCCCGACTCGATCGCGCGCTGCGCGGTTATTTCGCGGAATGGTTGGCGCGCGAACACGGCCGTCTCGGCGAGGTGGCGGAACAGGTGCTCAGCGTTTACGATGAGAAGATGCTGAATCGTTTTATTTTCACTAAAGTGGCCGATGAATTGGCGAAGATACGCATCAACGGCGCGTACGTCGGCGCGGTCATCGGCGCGCTGGCATGGCTGGCGCTGACCGGTTACGGCGCACTTTTGGAATATTTATAAAATTCGATTGAAAAGATTTCATCGGTACTCTACAATAGGAACATATGATCCTTTTTCATTCGCTTCAAAGGAGGAGCTTTTATGTGGGATGATTTTAAAAAATTTATCATGCGCGGTAACGTTATCGACATGGCCGTCGGTATCATTATCGGCGGCGCATTCGGTAAAATCGTCAGTTCGTTCGTCAACGATATTGTGATGCCGCCGATCGGAGTGCTTTTGGCCGGCGTCGATTTCAAGGACCTGTATATGAACTTGTCGAAGACCCATTACGCATCGCTCGCGGACGCGGAAGCCGCCGGCGCGCCGGTAGTTAAGTACGGCCTTTTTATCAATAACTGCATTGATTTTCTGATTATCGCGTTGGTCATTTTCCTGGTCTTGCGCGCGTTGATGAAATTAAAAAAACCGGAAGTGGTCGAAGAGACGGAAAAAGAATGTCCGTTCTGCAAAACGAAGATCGCGATCGCCGCGACTCGTTGCCCGCACTGCACATCGCAGCTGAATGAATCTACGGAGGTGCGTTAAGAGATGAGTAAAGCGCTGATTGTGATCGATATGCTGGAAGATTTTATCGCGCCGGACGGCAAATTGACTTGCGGACCGGCAGGACAGACGATTGTGCCCGCGTTGCAGGCGGAAATCGCGGCGGCGCGCAAAGAGGGCACGCCCGTCATTTATCTGTGCGATAATCACCGGGAAGATGATCCGGAGTTTGAAATGTTTCCGCCGCATTGCGTGGCGGGTACGCCGGGCGCGGAAATCATCGCGGAACTGGCGCCGCAAGCGGACGATATCGTTTTGCCGAAACGCCGTTACAGCGGCTTTTTCGGCACGAGTTTGGACCTTTGCCTGCGGGAACGCGGCGTGACCGAGCTCACGCTGAGCGGCGTCTGCACCAATATCTGCGTCTTTTTCACCGCCGCCGACGCGCGTAACTTCGGCTATGAGGTGCGCGTGCCGAAACATTTGGTCGCAAGCTTCGATGCCGAGGCGCACGCCTTTGCTCTGCGTCAAATGGAATCCGTTTTGGGTTGCCGTGTAGAATAAAATACGCAATAAAAAAGCACTCCGCGGAGTGCTTTTTTTATTGTATTCAGAAGTTTACACGTTGTCGTAATCGTACAGCGGCAGACCGTCTTGACGTTTTTCATCGTAATCGCGCAACACGGCTTTGATTTCCTTATGCAAAAGAATCAGCGCGATCAAGTTCGGGATGACCATGATGCCGTTGAACATGTCGCTCATATCCCAAACGAGTTCGACCTTGCCCAGCGTACCGAGCACGATAAAAGCGAGCACGAGCACGCGGTAAACATTCAGAGCCGCGGGCGAACGGAAAAGGAAACGAATATTCGACTCGCCGAAGTAGTACCAGCCGATGACCGTGGTGAAGGCGAAAAACGTGAGGCAAATCGCGATGATCATCGGACCGATTTCGCCGAACGCGGTGTGAAACGCTTCCTGCGTGACGAGCGCGCCGCTGAGACCGAGTTGATCCGCGCCGGTCAAAAGAATAATCAGCGCGGTCGAAGTGCAGACCAGCATGGTATCGACAAAGACGCCGATGAACGCGGTAAAACCTTGCAACACCGGATGCGCGACGAGCGCGGTCGCATGCGCGTGCGGCGTAGAACCCATGCCGGCTTCGTTCGAAAAGAGGCCGCGGGCGACGCCGAAGCGAATCGCTTCTTTCATCGTGATACCCAAGACGCCGCCGCCGAGCGCTTGCGGATTGAATGCGCCCATCACGATATGTTGAATCATCGGCAAGATTTCTCCCGCGTAGAGGAACAGAATGGACAGCGCGCACAAAATATAAATCACCGCCATCAACGGCACGATGAGCTGCGCGAAATGCGCGATCCGATGAATGCCGCCGATGAAGATTAAGCCCGCGAAGATCGCGATCACGACGCCGATCATCAGCGGGTCCAGACCGAACGCGTTGTTGACGGCGCCCGCGATCGAATTGGACTGCACCATGATGCCGATAAAGCCGAGCGCGATGATAATCGAAACGGCGAAGAAACCAGCGAGAAATTTCGCCCACCCTTTGCCGATGACAGGCGCTAAACCGCGCGAGATGTAAAACGCGGGTCCGCCGATAAATTTACCCGCCACTTCCACGCGATATTTTTGCGCTAAAATCGCTTCGGCGAAGATCGTGCCCATGCCGAACAGCGCGGATACCCACATCCAGAAAATCGCGCCCGGGCCGCCCGCCATAATCGCGGTCGCGACACCGGCGACGTTGCCCGTGCCGACCTGGGCGGAAATGGCTACCGCCAGCGCTTGGAAAGAGGAGATCGTACGACCGTCGCGATCGGTGTGCTGCTCTTTATACAAGCGACCGAATACCTGCCGCACGGCCGGACCGAAACGACGGAACTGCGGCGCGCCGAGATACACGGTAAAAAACAGACCGACGCCGACCAGCGCGTACATCAGTACGGAACCCCATAAAATTTCGTTGACAGATGCCACGAATTGGGACCACAGCCCCAAAAGCTCAGCCATAATATCTCCTCCACAAAAACAATTGACCGTGTTAAAAATACAAATAAATTGGATTAAGTGTACCACGATCATTAAAAAATGGCAAGGAGAAAATAATTTATTTTACAAAATAAGTATCGACAGTGTTTTTCATCCTTCCGCGCCTTGTTTATTTCATGTGATTCGGCGTTGCTCTGCACAGGAAAAACACGCCTCAAAAAACACGTCGCGGATGACCGACAGCTTTTTGCAAAGTCTTTTTTGCGCGCTCGGCACATGAAAATAAAATTTGCCAAAATAAAAATAACCCTATATACTTTCACCATATTCCGGAACAATGGAGTGCAACAGTAAAGGGGTGATACAATGCGCGTCAGTCAATTCAATGAAAAAGTCGCCGGAGCTTGCGGGAAAAAAGCCGTCCTTATGGACAAGAGTCCGGCCCGGTACATGGTTCGATCCGCGTTTGCCGGGGGATTTTTAACGTTGACTTCCTTGGCGGGTTTTGCCATGGGTGATGTGTTTAATACGCTTCATCCCACCTTGGGAAGATTTATTTTTCCCTTCGTCTTTTGTTGGGGATTGATTTATATTTTATTTTTGAACGGAGAGCTTATCACCTCCAATATGATGTACTTGACGGCGGGTCTCTATCGTCAATGGATCGCGCCTCGCAAGGCGCTTAAAATGGTGATTTTGTGCACTGTGGGCAATATTGTCGGCGCGTATTTTGTCGCGTGGCTCGCTTCCTACACGTCGGCGCTGCAAGTGTACGACGTGACGGGCATGGCGGCGACCATGGTCGGAGGAAAACTCGCGAAATCCGGCATGGAAATCATCTTCGCGGGAACCTTGGCCAATCTTTTTGTCAATATTGCTATCTTGTCCTGGCTATTTATTGAGAACCAGGCGGCGCGCATGGCCACCGTCATGTCCGCCATTATCATGTTTGCATACTTGGGATTTGAACACGTGGTCGCCAACTTCGGTTCGTTTGCGCTGCTGTACTTTTCGCCTGCCACGACCGCGGGATTTACCTTAGGCAATATTTTGCGGCAGTGGGGACTGGCCTATCTTGGAAACTATATCGGCGGCGGACTGCTGATCGGCCTCGTCTACGCCTGGCTCAATCGCGGCGCGGATGAATATGTGGATTAATTTGTGAGCGGAAAAGTCACACTGCTTGTCAAAAAAGAAATAAAAACGCCCCGTACGGGGCGTTTTTATTATGCGACGCTGTCATAGTCATAGAGAGGGATGCCGTCCTGCCGTTTTTTGTCGTAATCGCGCAAGATGCCTTTGACTTCTTTATGCAGGATGATGAGGGCGATTAAGTTCGGAAGGACCATAATGCCGTTGAACATGTCAATCATGCTCCAGATCAGGTCGACCGTGCCGAGCGTGCCGAGCACGATGAAAACCAGGACCAGCGCCCGATACGTGTAAAGAACGGCGTTTGATTTAAATAAATAGCGGACGTTTGATTCGCCGAAATAATACCAGCCGATGACGGTCGTAAAGGCGAAGAATGTGAGGCAGATCGCGATGATTTTCGGTCCGATGGCGCCGAACGCGATGTGAAATGCTTCTTGCGTGACCATCGCGCCGTCTAAACCGAGCTGATCCGCGCCCGTAAGTAAAATAATTAAAGCGGTCGAGGTGCACACCAGGATGGTGTCCACGAAGACGCCGATGAATGCGGTGAAGCCTTGCAGCACCGGGTGAGCGACCAGCGCCGTCGCGTGCGCGTGCGGCGTCGTGCCCATGCCGGCTTCGTTCGAAAAGAGGCCGCGGGCGACGCCGAAGCGAACGGCTTCTTTCATGGTGACGCCGAGTAAACCGCCGCCCAATGCCTGCGGATTAAACGCGCCGATAACGATGTGTTGAATCATCGGCAGAATGTGCTCGGCGAACAGGAACAGGATGACGACCGCGCAGAGAATGTACACTGCCGCCATTATCGGTACGATCAGTTGCGCGAAACGCGCGATCCGATGAATGCCGCCGATGAAAATCGCGCCCGCGAACAGAGCGATGAGTACGCCGCACACGACCGGCGAAATACCGAACGCGTTGTTCACGGCGGTGGCAATCGAGTTCGACTGCACCATGCTGCCGATAAAGCCTACGGAGATAATAACAATGACCGCGAAGATACCGGCGAATATTTTGGCGTTTGTTCGGCCGATGTAGCTTTGCAGGCCGCGCGAGATGTAAAATGCCGGACCGCCGATAAATTTACCGGCGACTTCCACGCGATACTTTTGTGCCAAAACCGCTTCGGCGAAAATCGTACTCATGCCGAAGAGCGCCGACAGCCACATCCAGAAAATCGCGCCGGGACCGCCCGCCATGATGGCGGTCGCAACGCCCGCGACGTTACCGGTGCCGACTTGGGCGGAAATCGCGACGGCCAGCGCTTGGAACGAGGAGATGGATTTGCCGTCGCGATCGGTATGTTGATATTTATACAGTTTACCGAAGACCTGACGCACCGCCGGTCCGAAGCGGATAAATTGCGGCGCGCCGAGATATATCGTAAAAAATAATCCCACGGCGACTAAACCGTACATGAGAACGGAGCCCCACAGTACCTCGTTGACAGCGGCAACGAATTGGGACCAATACGTGAGAAAATCGGATAAAAAGTGCTCTGTCGTCATGTGCTCGTCTCCTTGAAAATACATATGTATAAATCGAATTCATCTTATCACAAAAGCGCATACACGACAATAAAATATCAAACGAATTTTATATTTTTAAAAAATTTGCGAAAAAAATACTTTATGCGTACAATTAAGCCAAATCTGAAAATTTGGTGGTGAGGATCATGCGCGCCCGACCGCGTCATTACGCAGACGGGGTAGCGTCGGTGCGGCATGGCCAAAGGGAGGGAAAGGCGTGGCTTATCGAGTAGAGCATGACACCATGGGAGAAGTGCGAGTTCCCGCGGAACGGAAATGGGGCGCGCAAACCGAGCGTTCGTTTGAAAATTTCAAAATCGGTCAGCAAATGCCGCAGGAAATTATTCGGGCGTTTGCGGTATTGAAAAAATGCGCGGCGAAAGTGAACGCGGATCTCGGTAAATTGGACGCGAAGAAAGCGGACGTTATCGAAACCGTGTGCGATGAAATTTTAGCGGGTCAATGGCCCGATGAATTTCCGCTGGTCGTGTACCAGACAGGTTCCGGTACGCAATCCAACATGAATGTGAACGAAGTAATCGCGCATATCGCCAATGAAAAATTGGCCGCGGAAGGCAATTCGCTACGGATTCATCCGAATGATGACGTGAACAGTTCGCAGTCCTCGAACGACACGTTCCCGACCGCGATGCATATCGCCGCCGTTGTGGCACTGCACGAAAAATTGTATCCGGCGCTGGCGGAGCTGCACCGCATTTTAGAGCAAAAGAGTAAAGATTTCATGGACATTGTCAAAATCGGCCGCACGCATTTGCAAGACGCGACGCCCTTGACATTGGGCCAGGAAATTTCCGGTTGGGCGGCGATGCTGGAAGCTGCGGAAAAAATGATCAAGGAAAGCGAAGCGCATCTCTACCCCCTCGCGTTGGGCGGCACCGCCGTCGGCACGGGCCTCAATGCGCCGAAGGGGTTCGCGGAAGGCGTGGCGAAAGAAATCGCGCGCGCGACGGGCTATGATTTCGTTTCGTCCACCAATAAATTCCACGCGCTGACCGCTCATGATCAATTCGTGTACAGCCACGGCGCTTTGGAAGCGCTCGCGATGAACGCATTCAAAATCGCCAACGACGTGCGGTTGGCGGCGTGCGGACCGCGCGCCGGGTTGGCGGAAATCACGATTCCGGAAAATGAACCGGGCTCGTCGATCATGCCGGGTAAAGTGAATCCGACGCAATGCGAAGCGCTTACGATGGTGGCCTGCCGCGTTCACGGCAACAGCGCTACGATCGCGCTGGCCTCGGCGCATGGTCAGTTTGAGTTGAACGTGTATAAACCGGTACTCGTCGACGCGTATCTCGAATCCGTGCGTCTGCTGGGAGAAGCCTTGCATTCGTTTGCGGTTCATTGCGCGGAAGGTTTGGAACCAGATCGCGAACGCATTGCGAAAAACGTGCAAAACTCGCTCATGCTCGTCACGGCGCTCGCGCCGAAAATCGGTTATGAAAAAGCCGCGGAGATCGCCAAAAAAGCGCATCATGAAGGAACCGACCTCAAGAGCGCCGCGCTCGACCTCGGCTATGTCATCGCGGAAGAGTACGACGAGATCGTCGTTCCCGCCGATATGGTGCATCCGAAATAAACATCTGCAAAAAGCCGCCGCGGCGGCTTTTTGTTTTGGCAAAATAGAGTATGCTGTTTTTATGGTATGCATTTTTATTATATGTATCGCATCGCATGCGAATTTAGAAAATACTTGAAAAATAGTGTTGTCATGTTGTTTGCGCGTGCGGAATAGTGGTATAATAATTTTGTTAATAGCATACTCTATTTCATTAGGAGGTTACAACATGCGTATTGGTGTAGCAAAAGAAATCAAAAATAACGAATTTCGTGTAGGTCTTACCCCGGCCGGCGCGCACGCGTTAGTAGAAGCGGGACATGAAGTATTCGTCGAAAAAGGAGCCGGTCTCGGTTCGTTCATTGAAGACAGCGAATACGAAGCGGTCGGCGCTAAAATCGTCGCGGATAAAAAGAAACTGTTCGACGATTCCGAAATGATTATTAAAGTAAAAGAACCGATCGCGGAAGAATACGATCTCTTCCACGAAGGTCAGATCTTGTACACGTACCTGCACTTGGCGGCGGAACCGGCATTGACCGAAGCGCTGTTGAAACATAAAGTCATCAGCATCGCGTATGAAACGGTTCTCGGTCGTGACGGTCGCAGCTTGCCGCTCTTGCAGCCGATGAGTGAAGTCGCGGGTCGTATGTCGATCCAGGTAGCGGCTCATTTCCTCGAAAAAATCAACGGCGGCAAAGGTAAATTAATGGGCGGCGTTGCCGGCGTACAACCGGCCAAAGTCACCATCGTCGGTGGCGGCACGGTAGGTACGAACGCGGCGAAAATGGCGGTCGGCATGGGCGCGATCGTCACCGTTATTGATAACAACCTCGACCGTTTGCGTCAGTTGGATGACATCTTCGGCGCTCGCGTACATACGCTCGCGTCGAACCCGCTCAACATTGCGCAGTCCGTTAAAGAAGCGGACGTCGTTATCGGTTCGGTATTGATTCCGGGTGCGAAAACACCGCAGCTCATCACCACTGAAATGGTCAAAGAAATGAGCCCGGGTTCGGTCATCGTCGACGTGGCGATCGACCAGGGCGGCGCGGTTCAATCGGTTGACGGCCCGACCACGCACGATGATCCGGTCCGCATGAAATTCGGCGTGGTTCACTACTCGGTTGCAAACATGCCGGGCGCGGTAGCCAACACCTCAACCTACGCGTTGACGAACGCGACGCTGCCGTATGCGATCGCGATTGCCAACAAAGGTTGGAAACAGGCGCTCAAAGACGACAAGGGTCTGGCGAACGGTTTGAACACGTTGGACGGATACGTTACGTTCAAAGGCGTAGCGGAAGCGCTCAACAAAGAATGCAAAGACGTCAACGATCTTTTGAAATAAAAAGCGCATAAAAAATCCCCTTGCATAAGGGGATTTTTTTTACTTCCATTTTGTGAAATCGGACACAGACGGTTATAATAAGTGAAACATCTGGAGGGGATATGATGAATACAGGCTTGGTCACTGATTTTTATCAATTGACAATGGCGCAGGGACTTTGGCGCATCGGCGCGCATGATGTGCCCTGCGTATTTGATCGCACGTATCGCAACAATCCGTTTGGTGGCGGGTACACCGTCGTCGCGGGTCTGGAACACCTGGTCGATTTCATTCAAAATTTCCGGTACGGCGAAAGCGAAATCGCGTACTTACGTTCGTTACATACCTTTGACGAAGGCTTTTTACAATGGCTCGCCGATTTTCGCTTTACGGGAGACATTTACGCGATGACCGAAGGCACGATCGCGTTCCCCGGCGAAGTGCTGCTGCGAATGGAAGCCCCGAAAGCGCAAGCGCTGTTGATCGAAACGGGTCTGACGATGATCATGAATCACGAATCATTGATCGCGACCAAAGCGCGCCGCGTGCGTTCGGTAGCGGGCGATGACTTCTTGATGGAATTCGGCTTGCGGCGGGCGCAGGGCGAATCCGCCGGACATTATGGCGCGCGCGCGTCCATTGTCGGCGGCTTCAACGCGACGAGTAACGTCGAAGCGGCGCGACGTTTCGGTTTGTTGGCAGTCGGTACGATGGCGCACAGCTGGATCATGAGCTTTCCCGACGAACTTACCGCGTTTCGCGAGTACGCGCGGCAGTACGATAACGCGACGCTGCTCGCCGATACGTACAACACGCTCGAGTCGGGCGTTCCGAATGCTATCACTGTTTTTAAAGAATTGCAGGAAGCCAACCGCTTACCGGAAAAATACGGTATCCGTCTGGACAGCGGCGACATCGCCTACCTCTCTCGCAAGGCGCGTGAAATGCTCGATGCGGCGGGATTTACCACGGCCGGTATTACGGCATCGAACGACATTGATGAACACACCGTGCTGAGTTTGAAACAGCAGGGAGCGGCGATCAACTCTTGGGGCATCGGCACCAAGATTATTACCGCGGACGGCACCTCGGCGTTGGGCGGCATTTATAAATTGGCGGGACAGGAAGAAAACGGCGTATTGATTCCGAAGATGAAATTCTCGGATCAGCCGGAAAAAATGACAGATCCGGGGCGCAAGGAAGTGTTCCGCATTTCTCATCGCGACAGCGGGAAATTGATCACCGACGTGTTGACGCTGGCGGATGAAGACATTTCCCCGGCGGAGGACTACGAACTGATCACGTACGAATATCCGTGGCGGCGCAAAAAATTGGCGGCGAATTCGTTTGACGTGCGTCGCATGCTGGAGCCGATCATGCAAGGCGGCGAACTCGTGTACGAACTGCCGAGCCTTGATGCGATCAAGACGTATGCCGACGCGCAATTCAAGCAACTTTGGCCGGAATATACGCGCTTGGACAGCCCCGAGATACTTGAAATTAACCGTTCACCGAAATTGCAGCAATTGAAAGAGAAATTGATTCACGAACAGGTCGACAGCCTACACTGAAAAAAGCGTTGCCGCGCGGCAACGCTTTTTTCGTTCGCGAAATCTTAAAATTCTGTATGATGAAGACAAAATAATAGACCTTTGACATAATGGGCATGCAAATATGGATCTTTATTGTACAAATAATAACTCCTGCTATGTTAATCATGGCATTGTATGAATGGAGGAGAAAATAATGAAGCTTGATGATGTGATGGGCTTGGGTGAAGCCGCCGAACGTTGGAATATGGCGCGTATCACGTTAAAAAAAGCCTGCGCAGGACAAAACGGAAACGCGCCGCGCTTTATTGTGGGAGAAGAGTGTAAAAAATCGGGCGGAATATGGCTTGTTACGCGCGCCGGTATGGAACGTTTATACGGAGAAGAGGAAAACTCGCTTTGAAAGGCTGAGTATTAATAAAAAGAGTTGGAAAACACCGGCTCTTTTTATTAATACTCGTATTGAAATAATCTCCCCAAATTTTTCCCGAGCGATATTTTCTCATGGAAAGCGCCTGTTTGTGGGGTTCTTTATGATCTTTATTGTATAATGAAAGGAAAAGGAGGCAATGCATGGCAAAGCATTTGACATATCTTACCGCGGCATTACTCGCGGCCTTGGCGGTCACGACAAACGTGAGTTACGCGGCGGCGCCTGTCGTCGCGAGTGAACCCGCGGCGCTTACGACCGCGACCGAAAACGCGCCGGCGCAGACCGTCTGGCAGGCCGCTTGGCAGGCGCAGCGACCGCAAGTCGTAACGCGCAAGCAGGAAATGAAAAAAACCTATTTTCAATCGACTTGGCGGGGACCCGACGCAGGTAAAGAATTGGCTCGCGCGCTGGCGGAATATGCCGATAGCGGCTTGTTGCCGCCGCAGCAATATATGACGACGGCGCAACGCGAAACATTTTTGCAAAATGCCGATGTATTTCAAGCCGCATTTGTCGACGGCAACGTGGCGGATGTACTTATGATGCGCATGACGACTGCGGAGTTTCAGCGGGCGTTGGGGAAACGGTCTGCGCAGGCTTTGCGCGACGGCTTGGGACCGGCGCCGAGCGCAGCCGCGAAGCAGGTGCTCGCGACGCTTATGCCAAGTCGCGCCGACGTGCAAAAACAACTGGATCGCGCGGTGCGACGCCTCGATGAACGGTTGACGGAGGACATTTTTGTCGCCAGGCTCATGCAGGTCCGAGCCGAAGGAAAAATATTGCAAATGCGCGCCGATTTCGCGCCGATTATGGATGTAAAAATCACGGCGTATACGCCGTTGACGCGCCGTTTGGCAAACGGTCAGCCGTATTGGGAGCAAAGCGCACGCTACCGTGAGCGGGTGATCACGAAACCGGGCGAGCCGCCGATGGAAGCGGTCGTGACATGTATTGTGCAACTGTTTCCGCGAGAAGACGGCTGGGATATCGCGTATACGCTCATTGATGGCGACAGTAAGGAAAAATCAACGCAAACAAGTAAACGGATCGGTGTGCTTTTAATTTTTTGACGTTCTCGTTGTATGCATTATATTTGCGACGTGAAAAGCGATAGAGTATGATGAAAGCGCTAAAAGACGGATAGTATGCAGGGGTTGATTATCCTGCAAAACGAAATTAAATTAAAACGGATCGCGATAAAGGAGGAGCGGGCATGCATCGGATATTGTGGAGCGTGAGCTTGACGCTGGCGCTGTTGGGCAACGGTTGCGCGCAGGCGGCGTTGCCGAAGGACGCGCCGGCGCCGGTGAAAACGCATGCCGTGACGGACGGCTATTGGGGTAAGCAACTGTGGCAAAGCGACGTATTGAAAACGGCGTACGCGTCGGCGCTTTCATCCGCCGCCGCGGCCAGTGGAGAAATAGGCCAGGACGAAGTTACGCCGCGCATCGTCAAGGCGGTAATGGATTCGCTGATGTGGACGCAGTGGCAGGCGGAGGATCATCGCGGCGTGCATGTGGCGTATGTGGTGACGGCGCAGGTGCCGTTGGATCTCATGGCGCGGAGCCAAGCCGCGAAAGGAAATCGCGCGGCCGAGTTTTGGGCCACCGCGTTTAAAAATACCGACGCGCGGGAGTTGCCGGAATATCTCTTGACGCAACCGCGCACGAAAGAAGAGGTGCAGGCGCAAATGGATCAGGCGAAGGCTTCGCTTATCGCGGAAAACGCCGAGGCGTCGGAGCTCGTGCCGACATTGACACTGCGTTCGTACCAGCCGCTGATTCGTTATCGTGACGGGCAGGGCGGCGTTTACTACGGACAACATATGCGCCTTGTTATCGATACGGGGGGAGTCGTTTGGCCGATCGCCGTATTTTCCGATGTTCGCAAGACGGCGGACAATATTCAGTGCACGTGGCTGATTACGGCGGATACGGAGTACGCGTATTTCGCGCGAATTTGGAACCGATATGTGGGAATAGGAGGCGATCGCGATGCGTAAAGTGGCATGGTTGCTCAGCGGCTTGCTCGCGCTGACGACGGCGGCGTACGCGGCGACGCCCATCGCGGTGCCGCCGATGGGCACACTGCAATGGCCGGATACGATCACGGCGGCGTCCCTTGCGGATGGCTTCATGGATTCGCAGAAAGGCTCGGTTGCGCAGGAGCCAATGGCGGCGGTCGATGAAAATTTGACGCCAACGGAGGGTTGGTTTGTTTACCAGCTGCAGGCGGAGCGGCCGGAAGGATTGGCGACGGCGTGGCTGGTCAGCTTTGCCGTGCCGATGGACGACCCCGCTGAGCTCGAGCCGTTTTTCCGTTCATCATTGGGCGATGAGGAGCGCGCTGCATTGGCGCATTTTAATGTCATGCTCTACGGCTTGGAAACGAAATTAAATCAGCAAATCGCCGCGCACTGGGCGAGTATGGTGAAAGACAATCCGCAGTTACGCGGCGCGAACGAAATGCAAAATCAGCCGCCTCTTTATGTGCGTATCCGCGAGATCGATTCGCTCGTGCGGGTCACGCAAGCGCATGAAGTGATGTACCGCGTGGGCGCGCGACTGGCGCCGGAGATTGATGGCGGCTGGGTGCTTCCGTACTATGCGCAGTGTTACATTATTCGCCGCGATGATCAGTTGGCGGGCGTGCTGCTCCTGGTAAGCGATACGGATCGTGAATATTTTGCCCGCTATTTGGCGAAAGCCGTTCTGACTTTATAGCTTGCTACATAAAAAAGATAAACAAAAAAGACCGCGTTGCGGTCTTTTTTCATGCGTGGCGCACGTAAGTCACGAAACGATGCGCCAACGGATTTTTGGCATTTACTTCGCCCTCTTCGACACGCGTTTTTTCCCAGACGGTTTCATCTATCACGGGGAAATACGTGTCCGCCTCCGGTTCGCTGTCCACTTCGGTGATGTGCAGTTGCTCCGCGTACGGGAAAAAGGCGCGATAGATTTCGCCGCCGCCGATGACGAAGTAATCCTCATTTTGCTGCAGCGCTTGCAGCACCTCAGCGACGCTCGCGAAACATTGGACTTCGGGGTGCGCCGCGGCCCAGTTGCGGTCGCGGGTGAGCACCCAGTGCGCGCGGCCCGGCAGCATGCCCGGCAGACTTTCAAAAGTTTTACGACCCATGATGATCGGGTGTCCGGTCGTTATTTTTTGAAAGCGTTTCAAATCATCGCGTAAGTGCCAAAGCAGTTGATTGTCTTTGCCGATCGCCTGATTTTTCGCGACCGCGACGATGATGTGCAGCATCAGACGGACACCTCCATGGCCAATTTGCCGAGATGTTCATAATTTTCCAAATAAATATCGTCCGGCGTAAATTCATAGAAATTTTGCACGTCGGGATTGAGGACCAGCCGCGGCGCCGCCAGCGCTTGATCCCGGCGCGCGAGTTGCGCGGTGAGTGCGTCGACATGGTTATCGTAAATATGCGCGTTGTTGATGACATGCGTGAACAAGCCCGGCTGCAAGCCCGCGTGCCGCGCGATTAAGTGCACGAGCACGGCGTACTGCGTGAGGTTGAACGGCACGCCGAGGCCCATGTCGCCCGACCGCTGCACAAGCATGCAATTCAGGCGGCCGTCAGCGACGTCCCACATGGTGAGAAACGCGCAGGGGTATAATGCCATCTCCGGCAGATCTTCCACGTTCCAAAGCGACACGACCATGCGGCGGCTCTCCGGATTTTCGCGGAGCGTTTGCAATAGGGTGTCAACCTGACCGTATTTTTTTAACTGGTAACCGTAGGCTTTACCGATCGTGCCGTCAGGTTGCATCCATTCATCCCAAATGTGGCAGTTCCAATCCTGCAAAACGCGCACATCGTTTGACTGCTTCTGCCAAATCCAGAGCAGTTCTTTGACGGCGGTTTTGAACGCGACAAACTTTGTCGTGAGAATCGGAAATTCCCGCGCCAGATCAAATTGCATGATTTGGTGCGGCAATTTATAGGCCGGCATACCGGTGCGGTTGTTGCCGTGCGCGCCGGTTTTCAAAATGGCTTCGACAATGTTGAGATATTGCTGATCGGCAAGGCTCATAGGGATTCCTCCGGATGGTTTTGAATAAGATCGAGAAAGACGGGTGCGTAGTTAATCAGTTTAAACGGGCCGACGCCGCTGACTTGCGCCATGTCGTTCAGCGTTTGCGGACGCTTTTCGCACATTTCGAGCAGCGTCGCGTCGCTGAAAATGACGTAGGGCGGCACGTTGCGTTTTTCGGCCAGCGTTTTGCGCGCCGCGGCGAGACGGGTGAAAAGCGGATCTTTACGCGGCGCGGCGTGCGTTTTCGGCAGGGCCGTTGCGCCGCGGCGGCGCGGACTTTGCGGGATCGGCATGGTCACCGTCTGCGTGCCGCGCAATACTTCTTCACCGCTTACGGTCAGCGCCAGCAGCGGATACTTGGCGCCGCGCTTATATAAATAACCGTCGGCGATATACTGCTCGATTTCCCGGCGCAAATCGCGTTCGCTTTCCCCGCTGCGCGCGCCGTAGTAGCGGCAGTACTCAAATTCGCGAGCGCGATCTTTGGCCTGCAATGCGCCGCGTAAAATGCGAACTACGGTCGCGATGCCGTAGCGCTCTTTGATTTCTTCGACGGTTTTGAAAACCGTACGCGCGTCGCCCGTCACATCGCAGGTTGCCGTCGGGGTTTCGCATTGACTGCAATGACCGCAAGGCGCGGTGTCGGTCGCGCCGAAGTGTTGGAGAATCTGCGCGCGCAGGCAGCGGTTCGTCTGGCAATACGCTTCCATTTCCTCCAAGCGATCACGGGCGGCGGTATCGATAACGCCGGTTTCCTGTTCCGTTTGTTCGATTAAAAATCGTTGCGTACGCACGTCCTGACCGCTGTATAAAAGAATGCATTCCGCCGGCGCGCCGTCACGTCCGGCGCGGCCCGCTTCCTGATAATACGCTTCAATGCTTTTCGGCAATTGGTAGTGGAGCACGTATCGCACATCGGGTTTATCGATGCCCATGCCGAACGCGTTCGTCGCTACGATCACGGACGCTTTGTCACGCACGAACGCGTTTTGCGCGCGCGTGCGCACCGTCTCGCTTAAGCCGGCGTGGTAGCGCACGCAGGGCACATTGGCGCGGGTGAGATCATGGTACACTTCATCGACGGCTTTGCGCGTCGCGCAATAAATAATGCCGGCTTCGCCGCGATGCGCCGCGACATACATGCGCACGTAATCCTTTTTCTTCGCGCCGCGGACCACGCCGAAATACAAATTGGGTCGGTCAAAACCGGTCACGAAAATCGCGGGCTTTTCCAACTGCAGGAACGTCATGATGTCCTGTTGCACCTGCGGCGTCGCCGTGGCCGTGAAGGCGCCGATGACCGGCCGCTCGGGCAACGTTTGCAACGCGGCGGCGATAGTGCGATAGCTCGGCCGAAAATCATGACCCCACTCGCTGATGCAATGGGCTTCATCGACGACGCACATCGTCACATTGAGTTTACTGAGAAAATTGAGAAATGACGACGAGGTCAGCCGTTCCGGCGCGATATAGAGCAGCCGATACGCGCCGCGCAAAAGCGCGCGCATGCGTTCCCGATACGTTTCATCATCCAAGCTGGAATTCAAATACGTCGCGGGAATTTCGTTGGCGACCAAGGCGTCGACCTGATCCTTCATCAACGCGATTAACGGCGAGATGACAAGCGTCAGCCCGCTTTGTACGAGCGCCGGCAACTGGTAGCAAAGCGACTTGCCGCCGCCGGTCGGTAAAATCGCGAGCGTGTCGCGTCGCGCGAGGAGCGATTGCACGATGTCGGCCTGCGCCGGACGAAATGATGTGAAGCCGAAATAGTGTTGCAGATATTGATGCAAAGTCGTGGTACTCATCGCTCCTCCTTTCGGAATTATTATAGCAGACAAAAAGTGAAATCTTTTTCGCTTTCATTTCCCGTAATAAAAAACACGCCGTAGGCGGCGTTCAAAGAAAAAATCGGGACAGAAAAAAAGAGCATGTACATGCTCTTTTTTCTCCACTTACCTTCTGCCCAAAGTCATAATAACACGGAAAATATAATAATGCAATTATATTTATGTAATAATATATAATATTACATAAATATATAAGGGAAGCGAATGAAGCCGTTTTTCGCAAGTTAAAAAATGACTGCGGTCAAGATTGTGCGCCAACGGAGTTTCCGACGGCTGAAAACGGTAAGCAACGTCGGCGCAAGCTTTATTGCTAACGCGGTTACGCAGCGCGGCGGCGGTGGTGGGACGCGAACGCGCGCGTAAAATATGGATGGTCGCTGCGTTGAAGAAAATTTTTCGTAAAATAAAATAAAAAGTCAAAAAATTTTTTCTGAGAAAAAACGATCATTATACGCCGGTCAATTTACCTCGCGGGATAAAAATAAATCTGAAAAAAGTCCGCGGCAGTCGTTTTCAGTGTGTAATACAAGGAATTAAAGTTTTAGGCCCTGCTTTTTTATAAAAATATTGTCAACATATATTTTTTAATAAACAAACGAATTTTAAAAAATGCGATTGAATTATCGCCGACGGTTCGGTATAGTAAACACAGAAGCGGCATTTCGCAGGAGATGCCCTGACTATTATCGAATCATTGCTATTACTTATTCGGAACGGAGTAGGAACCTGTTAGGAGGAACCGAAATGAACGGAAAAATTTTAATTGTAGAAGACGAAAAGAAAATCGCCCGCTTTTTACAGCTGGAATTGGAACACGACGGCTATGAATGCGTGCTCGATTTTACCGGTGGCGGCGTTATCGACCATATCGGCCAGGGGCACTTTGACTTGATTTTGTTGGACTTGATGTTGCCGGAGGAAGACGGCTTTTCCATTATCAAACGCGTGCGCGAGATGAGCAATATACCGATTCTCGTGCTTTCGGCGAAAGACGATGTCGATTCCAAAGTGAAGGGTTTGGATCTTGGCGCAGATGATTATCTCACCAAGCCGTTCTCGAGCAAAGAACTTTTGGCGCGTATTCGCGCGTTGCTGCGCAAAAAGGTCGGCGGCGACAAACTCAATGAATCTTCGTACCACATCAAAGATTTGTACATTTTCCCGGATCGGCATGAAGTGCAGGTCGGCACGACGATCATCAATTTGACGAAAAAAGAATTCGAATTGTTGACGTATCTTGCGAAAAACAAAAACATCGTGTTGGGACGCGATCGCATTCTGGAAGATGTTTGGGGTTATGATTATGTCGGCGACACCAATATCGTCGACGTGTATATCCGTTATCTGCGCAGCAAGGTGGATGAAGTAGTCGGCAAGAAGTACATCCACACGGTGCGGGGCATCGGTTATGTCGCCCGCGATTAAGGGATGGCTGCGTAAACTTCAAAAATTTAATCAATCGTTGTCCGTCAAGTTGACGTTTATGTACGGCGGGATGATGTTTCTCATCCTGATTTTTACCGCGTTTCTTGCGATCGGTAGCGTCCATTACCTCTTGATGCGACAGCTTCAATTTGACGTGCGCATGAGCGCACGTCAAACTGTTTTTTACCTCGATCATCACGGTCAGGTGGACGCGAGTATTTTCCAAGGGCAAAACGTGCTGACGTACGTCAATCTTGTGGTGTACAACGACAAAGGGCGTCCGATTCTTGACAATATAGCCCGTTACGAGCCCGGAGAGCCGCTGACGCCGGGGCAGCTGCGCCAGCTGAACGAAACGGATCCCGACGGCGCTCACTTTGAGATTATTGATACGGAAAATGAATTTACCTATCGTTACCTCAAACGCTGGGAATCGGCGGACGGCAAGGTCTACTACCTGCAGTTTATCCGCGGCGCGCAACGCGAACGCTTTTTCATTGAGCTTTTGATTCGCCAGATCCTCGTGACGGTGCTCGCCAGCTTGGGCGTTACGATTTTAGCGGGCGTGGTACTGACGAATAAAGTGCTCGCCCCGCTGCGCGCGATGAAAGAGCCGCTGAAACATATCGAAGTCAATGAAATGGGCTACCGCATTCCGTTGCCGGAATCACGCGACGAACAGTATGAACTGGCGGTGACGATTAACCGCACGCTCGATCGTATCGAGCACGGGGTCGCGCAGCAGCGGCAGTTCGTCAGCGACGCGTCGCATGAGTTGCGTACGCCGATTACGGTGATCAACGGGTATACGGATCTGTTGATTCGCTGGGGGGCGCAGGATCCCGAGACGCTTTCGGAATCGTTGGCGGCCATTCAGGCGGAAACGGAATACATGCGGCAGCTGATTGAGCATTTGCTCTTTATCGCGCGCGCGAGCGCCGGCGAACTCAATATTCGCTTGCGGCCGCTGGAAACGTCGGAGATTGTGCGGGAAGTGTGGAACGGTCTGCAGATCGCGGATCGACAGGGACCGCACCACGAGTTGTATTTAGCGGCGAATGAGTCGGCGCTGATTGAGGCGGACGATGCGCTCTTCAAACAATTGTTGCGTATTTTCCTCGACAATGCGGTGAAGTACACGCCGGAAGGTCGACGGATCATGCTTTCGGCAACGGTCACGGGCGCGCAATACATTGTCTCGATCATGGACGAAGGCGTCGGCATTTCGGAAAAAGATTTACCGAATATCTTCACTCGTTTCTATCGTGTCGATTCCTCCCGAACCAAAGCGACAGGAGGTACCGGTTTGGGATTGGCGATCGCGCGTGACATCATCGACATGCATCACGCGGCGATTGAAGTTACATCGGAGCTCGGTTCCGGTACGACATTTACCATTACGTTCCCGCTGCTTTCTGAAGACGATTCAGAGGATATTTCACCGGAAGAATAAAAAAAGGAGGTCACGACCTCCTTTTTTTATATTTTAATTGTTATCTTTTGCAACTTTCTAATGTTGATTGTGGTAAAATGGATAAGATATAATTTTGTTTTTAAAGGAAAGGAACGGTATGGAACAACCGTTAATGTTTGATATTCATCATATGGCGCATGCCTATGTCGATGAAGAGGGCAACACGGGATACGCGATCCGTGATGTCAGCGTGCAAATCAAACGCGGCGAATTTGTGGCTGTCATCGGTACGAACGGCAGCGGCAAGTCGACGTTTGCCAAACATTTGAACGCACTTTTGCTGCCCACGGAAGGGGACGTCTTGGTGGACGGCATCTCGGTGCGCGATGAAGCGAGAGTTTGGGATATTCGCAGCCGCGTCGGCATGGTTTTTCAAAATCCGGACAACCAAATTGTCGCGGCGGTCGTCGAGGAAGATGTGGCGTTCGGCCCGGAAAATCTCGGCGTGCCGCGGGAACAACTGCAGGAGCGCGTCGATGAGGCGCTGGCGGCGGTCGATATGACGGCGTATCGCAAGCATGCGCCGCATATGCTTTCGGGCGGGCAAAAACAGCGCGTAGCGATCGCGGGCGTATTGGCGATGCAACCGGAATGCATCGTTCTTGACGAACCGACGGCGATGCTCGATCCGCGCGGTCGTGAAGAAGTCATGCATACGGTGCAGGCCTTGCATGACAAACGCGGTATGACCGTCGTGTACATTACGCATTTTATGGAAGAGGCCGCGCAAGCCGATCGTATTCTTGTCATGATTAAAGGAGAGCTGGTCATGGACGGCACACCGCGCGAAGTGTTTGCCGATGTGGATCGCTTAAAGGAACTCGGGCTCGATGTTCCGGTCGCCTCCGAAGTGGCGCACGATTTGCGCGCGGCGGGCATACCTTTGCGGGAAGACATCATCACGGATGAAGAATTGGGAGAGGCGCTATGTCAATACAACTCAAAGGGGTAAGTTATACCTACGGCGCCGGCACTCCTTACGAAAAGAAGGCCCTGCGCAATATTAATCTGGAAATTAAAGAAGGCGAATTCGTCGGCATTATCGGTCATACCGGCTCGGGAAAATCGACATTGGTGCAGCATTTGAACGGTTTGCTGCTGCCGACTTCGGGGACGGTCACGGTCGACGGCGTCGACCTCACCGGTAAAACCGCCGCGGCGCGCAAGGCGCGACACAGCGTCGGCATGGTATTTCAGTATCCGGAGCATCAGCTCTTTGAAGAAACGATTCGCGCTGATATTGCGTTCGGCCCGACGAACCTGGGGCTTGACGCGGCGAAGATTGATGAACGGGTCCATGTGGCGATGCGCTTTGTGGGCTTACCCTATGATGAATTCGCGGAACGTTCACCGTTTCGTCTTTCCGGCGGTCAGCAACGGCGCGTGGCGATCGCGGGCGTGATTGCGATGCACCCGCGCTACCTCGTTTTGGATGAACCGTCGGCGGGTTTGGATCCGATCGGTCGGCAGGCGATTTTTGATCGCGTGAAAGCGTGGCATGAAGATCGGCGCTTTACGGTGATCTTGGTGTCTCATAATATGGAAGATATTTCCCGCTTGGCATCCCGTGTAATTGTCTTGAACAAAGGGGAAATCATGCTCGACGGCAACCCGTTGGACATTTTCATCAACCACAGCGCGGAACTCGCCGCGGCGGGCGTGGAAGCACCGCCGGTGTCGCGCCTTTTAGCGCGCATCAATGAGTGCGGTTGCGCGGTCGATGAACGCGCGATTGAACCGGAAGAGGCGACGGCCAATATTTTGGCGGCGCTTGGAAAAATACCGCCGTCGAACGCCGCTCACGATGCGTTGCAGGGGAGACAATGATGCTGGGCAATATTACATTAGGACAATACTATCCGACAAAATCATTTATGCATCGCCTCGATCCGCGCACGAAGATTCTCTGCACGATGATTTTCATCGTCGGGATTTTTCTCGCCGATACCTGGGTCGCGTACGGCGTGGTGACGGCATTTGTACTGCTGGGCATCGCGCTTTCGAATTTGCCGTTATCACTCATATGGAAGGCAGTCAAACCGCTTTGGATTATTATCGTTTTCACGATGGTGATTCATGTCTTCACCACTCCGGGCACGCTCGTTTGGCAATGGGGCTGGCTGCATGTGACGGAAGAAGGCTTGCGGCAAGGCGCGATGATGACGATGCGGCTGGTCTATTTAATCAGCTTTTCCGCGCTGCTTACGTACACCACGAGCCCGATTGTTTTGACCGACGGCATTGAGCAGCTGTTGAATCCGTTCCGCGGCATCGGCGTGCCGGCGCATGAATTGGCGATGATGATGACGATCGCGCTGCGGTTTATCCCGACGCTGTTGCAGGAAACGGAACGCATCATGAAAGCGCAAAAAGCGCGCGGGGCCGACTTTGAATCCGGTAACCTGATCCGCCGCGGCAAGGCGTTGGTGCCGCTGATGGTGCCGCTGTTTGTGAGCGCGTTTCGGCGCGCGGATGAACTCGCGACCGCGATGGAAGCGCGTTGCTATCGCGGCGGTGAAAATCGGACGCGACTGCATGAATTGCATTACGAAAATGTGGACATGGTCGCGTTTGCGGGAACGATCGCGGTCGTTTTGGTGCTGGGAATTCTGCGATGGCTGCACTGAGAAATATCCACATCACCGTCGCGTATGACGGCAGTCCTTTTGTCGGTTTTCAACGACAGTTGAACGGCATGGCGGTGCAGGAAGTGATCGAAGATGTACTGCAACGCATTTTAGGAGAGAAAACGACGCTGTACTTCGTGGCGCGCACCGACTCGGGCGTGCACGCGTGGGCGCAGGAATGCACTTTTTATACGACCGGCACGATTCCCGGCGAACGGTTCGCGTCCGCCATGAACGCGCTTTTGCCGCCGGCCGTGCGCGTGCGAAAAAGCCGTGAAGTGCCGGAAGATTACAGCGTGCGTCGGCAAAATACGGGCAAGACCTATCTTTACCAGATTTTACGCGGCCGCGACGACGACCCGTTTCGTTACCGCTACGTCTGGCGACTTGGGTACGCGCTTGACGTGGCGACTATGCGCGCGGCGGCGCAAGTATTATGCGGCACGCATGATTTTACGGCGTATCGCGGTAACAATTCCGTGCCGAGCAATCCGGTGCGCACGATTTACGATATTCATCTCGAGGAAGCGGGCGACCTGCTGAAAATTTACGTGACGGGCGACGGTTTCCTGTACAAAATGGTGCGCAATATTGTCGGGGCGCTCGTCGATTGCGGACGCGGCCGTAAAACGCCGGCGGATCTTGTCGCGATCGGGGAGAGCAAGGATCGCCGCCGACTCGGCATGACCGCGCCGGCGCAGGGACTCTGCCTTTTGCATGTGTATTTTGACGCCGTCACGCCGGAGGCGATCGCCGAAGTGCGGGCGCTTGCCGTGCCGTTATGGCAAATGTAAATACCAACCGATGCGGCGATGTACAACGTTATAAATGAAATGAAAACAGACCTTTGCGGTCTGTTTTTTGTTTTCTGCCGGGCATCATGTGCGCATGTCGGGGCAGCGCATGCGTCGGACGTAAAAGCGGCGCTGTATTCCGCGCTTGTCACCCGCGTACCGTCCGACAGAGGGGCCGCCGTTGTTCCGCTTTGGAAAAAGAAATAAATCATTGTAAAATAAAAGTAACGAGCTTAGGCACGTATTGACGCAGAGCCTGCGTGAAAAGTTTTTTTACAACCTTGCTTTAGGGTGGCATACCTGCGTCGAATAGCGTACACTTATAAGAGAGAGTTTTGTAAAAGAACGGAGGAATCCCATGAAAAATCTACGTAAATTAACTTTACTTTGCGGTTTACTGACCGCGGTTTCACTCAGCGCCTGCGCGATGCCGACGACGACAACGACATGGAGTCAGAGTGAGGTAAAAATCTCCGGTCAACCGGTCGCTTCCACGAGCATTAATAAAGCATTGGCTCATTATGCGAGTGAAGCGCGCCAAAATGGCGAAAAAATTCAGGCCGAAGCGAAAAGCATGCAGGAACGCAGCTGGTCGTACGAACATAACTACACGCAAAAAGCGACGTACTGCGGAGATCAATATATTTCCTTTTTGACGGAGGAATATACGTACGAAGGCGGTCCGCACGGCTATACCGAAACGCGCGGACTCGTGTTCGCCACGAAGACGGGCGAGAAAGTCACGCTGGAGCAATATCTCGGTCGTTCCCGCGCGGAGTTGCAGACACTGCTGGGAGATGTGGTCCGCAACGATTTGGACGCGCGCAATGTAGCGTATTTTGAAGACGAGTTGCCGGCGGCGCTGGCGACGGATGCGCCGTACAATTACTACCTCGATCAGGCGGGACACGCGATTTTGCTGTTCAACCAGTATGAAATCGCGCCGTACTCCTCGGGACTGATCAGTATCGACGTATCGTCGCTGCGCAAATAAATCGGACAGATACGCTGCCTGTCGGCGGCAGTCATTAAAAATTATGGAATGCGAACACAGGAGGATTCTTTATGAAAAAATTATTTCTTTTAGCCGGCGTCATGATGACGCTCGCGCTCGGCACGGCGAGCGCCAACGATTACAATGATGTGGCGGGGGTCAGCGTAAGCCTTTCCGAGCGTCCGCGCGTGGAAGCGAAGATCAACGCGACGCTCGCGAAAGATGTGGCGCGCGCGCAGTATGCGGGTGCGCAATTACTGGCTAAAGAAGCGCCGGCGACGGGTCCCGTAGCGGACCACTGGCAGATGTACAGTCAGCAAGTGACCTACCAGAGCGACCGCTATCTTTCCGTGGTAGCGAAAGGCACCTCGTTTGACGGCGGCGCGCATCCCGATACGCAATGGCGGGCGTGGGTGTTTGATAAACAAAACGGTCAAACCGTAAAATTGGCGGACTTTTTAGGAGAACGCTCCAACGCCGCGACCAATCGGTTGGTACGCGCTTACGTGCAACGCGCGCTGGCGGCACGGGCGATTGAATACTGGCCGGAAGAACTTGCCAAAGCGACGGCCGTCTACAATGATTTGCCGTACTATTTGAATGATCACGGCGACGCCGTGGTGATTTTCAACCCGGCGCAAATTGCTCCGTACGCGACGGGCGTGTTGGAAGTCGTCGTACCGGCGCGCTTGCAACATAACTGAACCATAGCAGTCAGTGAAGGAGGGTTTTACTTTGCAGACGAGAGAAGATTTTGTCTGGAAGATGGGCGGCCAGCAGGGCGAAGGAATTGAATCGGGCGGTGAAATTCTTGCCAAAGTGCTTGCCGCGCTTGGCTACTCCCTGTTTTCCCAGCGTTTATTCGCCTCGCGCATCAAGGGCGGCCATACGACCTTTGCATTGCGGATCGCCAGTCACCAGTTGGGAACGATCGGCGAAGGCGTGGACAACCTGATCGCGCTCGATCAGGAAACGATTGATCAGCACGGCCACGAATTGCGTTCGGGCGGCGTGTTGATCGCCGATACGAAATTCGCTCCGAAAGGCGATGATTTGCCGGCGGGCGTTACGCTCCTGGCTTTGCCGATCACGGATACCGCGAAAGAATGCGGCTCGCTGCAAATGAAAAACATTGTGGCGCTCGGCATGTCGGTCGCGTACCTGGGTTTCCCGCGTGAACGTTTCATCGCGGCGATTTCGGATCGCTTCGCGAAAAAGACGCAGGAAGTGATTGCGGCCAACGTGCGCGCATTCAACGAGGGGGCGCGTCTGGTCGATGAACAGAAAGATAATTTTGCCGCGCCCGGAAGCTTGCCCGAACCGCCGGATGCCGATCTGCTGTTTTTGATGGGTAACGAAGCGATCGCGCTCGGCGCTCTCGCGGCGGGCGCTCGTTTCATGGCGAGCTACCCGATTACGCCGGCGTCCGAAATCATGGAATACATGATTCAGGCGATTGACCGCGTGCACGGCGCCGTTGTGCAAACGGAAGATGAACTGGCGTCTTGCATGATGGCGATCGGCGCGAACTTCGCCGGCGTCCGCGCGTTCACCGCGACATCGGGTCCGGGTCTGTCGCTGATGGCGGAATCGATTTCGCTGGCGACGATCGCGGAAATTCCGATGGTCATTATTGATGTCATGCGAGCCGGCCCGTCGACGGGCATGGCGACCAAGGTCGAACAAAGCGACATCATGGCGGCGATTTACAGCGCGCATGGCGACGTGGGCAAAATTGTCGTCGCGCCGACCTCCACCGAGGAATGCTTCTACGTGACGGCGGAAGCATTCAATCTCGCGGAACAATACCAATGTCCGGTCATTGTCTTGGCCGATTTGCAGCAGGGCTTGAATAAACAGAGCGTACCGGCGCTCGACCTCAGTCGCGTCAAAATTGAACGCGGCAATTTGCAGACGAAGGATTTGCCGGAACTGATACGACCGGATTATTTCGCGCGTTTCGCCGATACCGAATCGGGCATTTCGCCGCGAACGATTCCGGGCACGCCGAACGGCATGTTCCTGTCCACCGGTTTGGAACACGACACGGTCGGTAAGCCGGCGGAAGCGCCGTCGAATCGCGTCGTGCAGACGGATAAGCGTTTGCGTAAATTTACGACGGTGGCCGATCATTTCGCGCCTCTGGCCATTGATGCGCCGACCGAAGAGGCCGACGTACTGTTGATTTCGATTAATTCCGCCTGCGGCGCGGCCGCGGAGGCGGCGGAACCGTTGCGCAAGGAAGGCATTAAAGTCAACCGCATCGGTTTGCGACTCCTGGAGCCGTTCCCGACCGAAGCCTTGCGCCCGTATGTCGAAAAGGCGAAAAAAGTGCTCGTACTCGAGCAAAATGCGACGGGGCAGCTTACACAGCTCCTGACGATGCATTTGCCCGAATTGGCGCCGTTTTCCATGTTGAAACGTTATGACGGCCTGACACTGACACCGAGTCAGATTGCGGCCCGCGTCAAGGAGGTGCTCTGATGGCGAACGCACGAGAGTATAAAAATGCGATTCAGCCGAACTGGTGCCCCGGCTGCGGCGACTTCGGCATTCAGATGGCGATTCAGGAAGCCGCTTCGAAACGCAACATTCCTTTTGAAAAATTAATGCTGATTTCCGGCATCGGCTGTTCGAGCCGCATCGGCGGTTACCTGTACTGCTACGGCGCGCATACGACGCACGGTCGCGCGTTGCCGTTCGCGCAGGGCGTGAAATTGGCGAACCGCGATTTGGAAGTGGTGGTTTGCTCGGGCGACGGTGACGCGTACGCGATCGGCATGGGGCATACGATTCATGCGATCAAACGCAATTTGAACATCACCTACATCGTTTTCGATAACCATGTTTACGGTCTTACCAAAGGTCAGACCAGTCCGCGCAGCTCGCTCGGCTTCGTAACCAAGACAACGCCGCACGGCAATGTGGAAACGCCGCTGGCGGTATCGTCGATGGCGCTGGCCGCCGGCGCGGGATTTGTGGCGCAGGGATACGCGCTGGACCGGCGAGGGCTCGTGGATATCATCATGCGCGGCATGGATTACCAAGGTTTCTCTTTCATCAACGTCTTTACGCCTTGCGTCACGTACAATAAATACAATACGTACGAATGGTTCAAAGAACATCTCACCGATGTGAACGATGTGGCCGATTACGATCCCGCCGACAAAGCGCGCGCGTTGACGCTGTTGAATGAACGCGAAGGCTTGATCACCGGCGTGCTCTACGAAGAAAAAGATCGTCCGAGTTATGAAGACTTGATTCATCTCGCCGAAGAGCCGTTGGCCGCCAAGGTCGAAACGATAAATGAAAAAACATTTACCGATTTCATTGCGGCGTTTCGCTAACCCCCTGAAACAGGGACAAAATAATACAAAAGCAGCTGGTATTACACAGCTGCTTTTAAAATTCCGGAAAAACGACCCGCGCGCCGGTCGGAAAAATGAAAAGTGCGCGTTATACGGGAACGTCAGACCGCTAAATGTGTTAAAATAAAACATAATAATGTTTTTAGGAGGATGCGCGTTGTGAACGAATTTTTGACCTCGCTCGGGCGCTCAACGATCTATGTTTTGGCGCAGATCGGCGCCGCCGTTCAATTATTGATCGCGGCGTGGCAGCGCATTACTTCGCTCAATATGCGCCAGACAATTAAACAGATGGCGCTGCTGGGCGTCGGCTCGTTTCCGATTGTCGCGCTGACGCTGCTGTTCACCGGCATGGTGCTGACCTTGCAGATCGCCACCGAACTCTCGCGTTTCGGCGCGCAATTTTCCATCGGCGCGATCGTCTCACTCGGGATGGGCCGCGAATTGGGGCCGGTATTATGCGGCGTCGTTTTAGCGGGCCGCGGCGGTGCGGCGATTACGGCCGAGATCGGCACGATGAAAGTCACCGAGCAGATCGACGCCTTGCGCGTGCTGGCGACCGATCCGATCAGTTACCTGGTGGTGCCGCGCATGGCAGCATGCATGATCATGCTGCCGCTTTTAAATGTATTGGGACTGATTGTCGGCACCTTCGGCGGCGTTTTGGTCTGCACATTGAATAACGGTATTTCCGCCTACACGTTTTGGCGTTCGATTGAGATGTTTGTCACGCCGAGCGACGTCTATCTCGGGATGATTAAAGCGGTCGTCTTCGGGATGATTGTCGCGGTCGTCGGCTGCAGTCGCGGCATGCTCGCGACCGCCGGCGCAGAAGGCGTCGGCAAAGCGGCGACCGAAACCGTGGTGTATTCGATTATGATGATTTTTGCCGTCAACTATTTGTTGTCGAGCGTTTTATTTTAAGAGGCGAAGATGATTGAATTACAGGACGTGACGGTGCGCTTCGACGAACGCGAAATCCTGCGCGGCGTGGATCTGACCGTGGCGGCGGGCGAAACGCTCGTTATTTTGGGCGCATCCGGCTCGGGCAAATCGACGATTCTCCGCGTCCTCATCGGTTTGGTCAAACCGACCTCGGGACGCGTTTTGATCGACGGAGTCGATGTGACGGATTACAGCGAACGGCAGTGGAACGAAGTGCGTCGGCACATGGGCTATGTATTCCAATACTCCGCGCTGTTTGATTCGATGACCGTCGGCGAAAATGTCGCCTTCGGTCTGGTGCGGCAAAATGAATTAAGTAAAGACGAAATCGCAGCGAATGTGCGCGAACGTTTGCAACTGGTGGGACTGGCGGAGTGGCAAGATGCGTTGCCGCAGCAGTTGTCGGGCGGCATGAAAAAACGCGTCGCGTTGGCGCGCGCGCTGGCGACCGAACCGAAAGTCGTTTTATATGACGAACCGACGGCGGGGCTCGATCCGATCAGCGCGGCGACGGTCGATCGTCTGATCCGCCGCGCGCAGCATCAATACGGCACGAGCGGCGTGGTCGTTACGCATGAACTCGATTCGGCCCGAACCGTCGCCGATCGTCTCGCGTTTTTACATCAGGGGCGTTTTATTGCGGATGCTCCGGCCGATACATTTTGGCAATCGGACAATCCGCTCGTACAGAATTTTTTACAGGGCAAGAGCGAATTGGATGAGGAGGAGCGGCGTCCATGAAGTGGTCAACAGAGGCCAAGGTCGGAGCGTTTACCTTAGCGGGGCTGATCGCGACGGCGATCGTCTTGGCACAACTTTCAAACTTTGTATTTTTCGGCAAAAAAGGCTACGACGTCTATGGCATTTTTCCGGAAGTGAACGGTTTGGCGCAGGGCAACCAGGTGCGCTATTCCGGCGTGGAAGTCGGAAAAGTCGAAGAGGTGTCGTCACTGCCGCACGGCGCGAAAGTGCGGTTGCGCATTTACGACGGCATTTCGATTCCGAAAGATTCTTATTTTGCGGTCGAAGCGGACGGCGTGATGGGCGAAAAATTTATTCGCATTACGCCCGGCGATTTAAAAAACGGCGCGCTGCAACCGGGTGATACGATCACAGGCGGCATGCCCGGCGGTATTGATGCGATCATGCGGGAAACCAACCGCTTGCTGGCCAAGACGCAGGAAGCGATGGACAGTGTCAACAAAGTGATCGGCGACCCCGTCATGCAAGAGCAGTTGCGCGCCACGGTGGCCAACGCCAATGACATGACGGCGCGGATGATCGTGCTGACATCTTCGCTGCAGCAAATGACCGACGATGTGAATTTACTGCTCGCGCGCTTGGATGCCGACGGTAAATTAACCGACGATTTGCGGGCGACCGCGGAAAACTTTCGCGTGACGAGTGAAAACGCGCGGCAGATTTCCAGTCGCATCGGCGGAATCCAACGGTCGTCGCTCACCATGCCCGGCGAAGTCGAGATGTTATATAATACGGATAAGCATAAAGCCACACTGAACGCCAATTGGCGCATCGGTAATGAAAATGCGTTCGGACTGATCGGCGCGGAAGATATCGGTAAAGGTACGCTGGCCAACTTGCAATACGGTAAGCACAACGGCCGTTGGTCGTTGCGGGCCGGTTTGATTCGCGGCGAGGTCGGAGCGGGGGCGGATTATGAGATCGGCAAAGGCCTGCTCACGGTCGATGCGTATAATTTAGAGGATTCCGAATATCGGTTGCGCGCGCGTTGGCCGGTAGCGGAAGACTGGTCGGCAGTCGCCCAGTCGATTTTCCCGGAAAGTGCGCCCAACGGCGGTTACTATTTCGGTGTCAACCATACCTTTTAAGAGTGTAGAGAGTAAGAGGAGATCAATATGAACTATGTAAAAATTGCCGCGGTACTCGCGGCTGTCGCTTTAGTCGGACAAGGATCGGTATTCGCGGCGGATAACCCGCTTTTGGCGACGAAGAAGATCGTCAATACGACGGACGCGCTGCAACGGGAAAGCATCCCGACGCTTGTCGATCCGAACGAAGAGCTGGCGCCGCAGACACTGGAACTGTCTTTATCGGAAGCGGTACAGATCGCCGTGGTCAATCATTATGCCGTGCATATCGCGGAAGCGAAATGGCAGGCGGCTAATGCGGCCGTCAGCGAAATAGCGGCGAAAAAGAATCCGAGTTTTGATTTCCAGTTCGGCGCGTCGAAATTTAAAGAAAAAAGCCAGACGGTCGCCGTGCCGCGTCCGCTCGGACCGGAACATGCCGCTAAAGTCGACGCGACCGCGCAGACGATGTTGAACGCGTTGCAGCAGGTGAATCCGGGGGCTAATCTGACGCTCGAAGATCTGAAAAAGACCGACTTGTATAAAGGTCTCACAACGCAAACGGTACCGATGACGTTTGCGCAGGATCGCGGTTTTCAAAACACGCTTTCGGTCACCTGGCCGATTTGGACGGGCGGTCGTGTCGAAAGCGCGGTAGCGGCGGCGCGTTACGGCCGTGACGCGGCGGAATGGGGCATCTATAAAGAAGAAGCGGATTTGAAATACAAAGTCACGCAAGGTTACTATCAGTTGATGGAGGCGCAGCATTTTGCCGACATCGCCAACACCGCCGTGGAAAATCTGACGGCGCACGTCAAAAACGTGACGCAGATTTATAACGCGGGCGTCGTGGCGCGGATCGACGTGCTTTCGTCCGAAGTCGCTTTAGCGCAGGCGCGGGAAAAACAAATTAAAGCGCAAAACGCCGTGCAACTCGCGCGCGCCAACATGAGCAATCTTTTGCGTCTGCCGACGGTCACGACAGTCGTACCGGACACTAATGAATTGCCGCACCGCGCGATTACGATCCAGCGGGCGCAGGCGATCGACTATGCGCTGGCGCATCGTTGGGAATTGCAGCAGGCGGCGTTGAATGTCAAAGCCAGTGAAGAAAAATTAAATGTCGCGAAAGCCGGCAACAAACCGACCGTTGCGCTGACGGCGAACATGAGTTGGCAGGACAAGGATTTTCCGGGCTTTGAAAATGAAGACTGGAAAGTCGCCGGCGGCGTGAGCTGGCCGCTCTATGACGGCGGCGCCACTACAGGAAAAGTAAAAGGCGCTAAGGCGGATCTCGCCGCGGCGGAAGAAACGTACTTGCAAGCGCGCGGTCAAATCGAATTGGATGTGACGCAGGCCTACTTGAATATCGACAGCGCGGAAGAACGGATTCAATCCACCGCGCAGGCGGTAGAGCAGGCGCGGGAGGCGTACAAGATCGCGCGCATCCGTTACCGTGCCGGCGTCGGCATCAACTTGGACGTTTTGGATGCGCAACTCGCGTTGGATCAGGCGCGTACGAATTACATCACCGCATTGTACGATTACAACACGGGTCTCGCTCGTTTGGAACAGGCGATGGGCGTACCGGCTGTCGTGCGTTACGATGAAAGCGGCAAGGTGATCGCGCCGATTGAACCGATCACGCTGAGCAATGATGAAGCGATCCTGGTGACGCACAAACGACAGGTGGAACAATAATTTTTGTCAAACAATACATGGACAATAGCGAGGGGGCATGTCCGTGCGACGTTGGCTTTTGACGGGAGCCACGGTACTCGCCATCGGTGCGGGCGCGTTCGAGTTCTATGTGAAACCGACCGTGCTCGAGCAGACGCCGGCACTTGTGGACGAGGCCTTGGCGACGAGCGTCAACGGCACAGTCCGTTACGATAAACTGGATATAGACTGGGCTTGGAACGCGCATGTGAAAAATGCGACGGTCACCGATGCCAAGGGAATGACGGTAGCGCGCATTCCGGATATCGAAGTCAGCTGGAATCTGTGGCGGGCGCTCGAATATGCCATGGGTAAGCGCGCTGCTTTAGGCGTCATTGACGGCATTACGATTGAACAGCCGGAAGTTTGGTTGCGGGAAGAACCGGACCGTTCTTGGAATATTGCCCATTTGATCCGTCCGCAGGAAACGCAGACGGAGTTCTCTTTGCGCGCCAAAATCATGATTAATCGCGGTTTGGCGCATTTGGAATTTTTACAGGATCCCACCATCGATCTGACCGATGTCACGTGCGGGATGGATTTAAATGATTATCCGATCGTTACCGGCAGAGCGAAATTTTTATATAATAACGAACCTGTCACGCTGACCGGAAACTATACTTCGGCGGACGATTTTAACGCACACGTGACGGCGAAACGCTTGCCGATCACGCTCGCGAATTACGTGCTGCGCGATGCGGCGCCGGACATCGCGTTGCAGGCGGGTGAAATTCACAACACCGATTTGAACGTCAGCGCTGACGCCACCGGTTTGCGTTATGACGGCACTACGGAATTGCGCGACGGCGCGCTGCAATACGACCGGTATAATGTCACCGACGCCAAGGCCGCCGTGCGTCTGGCGACCCGCCGCCTGTCCGTTGCCGATATGCAGGCGCAAGTGAACGGGCAACCGCTGACGGCCAACGGTACGATATTACTTAATGATGATCCGGCGTTGGATCTGCATTTGGCGACGACGGGCGCGGAAGTGGCGGCGCTTGCCGATGTGCCTCTTTACGGGCCGGTCGCGGCCAATGTGCATGTGGGCGGCACGGTGGCGGCGCCGACGGCGGAAGGCGTCGCGATGCTGCAACAGGGGCGCTACGGCGCGACGCCGTTGGAAAATGTTTTTACCAAGTTTGTCTATCGCGGGGATGTTGTAAACCTGCCGGAAGTGGTGGCGGGAATCGGCGACGGACGAGTCCGCGGCAGCGGTTATTATAATGTTGTAACGAATACCGGCGCCGGTGAATATGCGGCGGACAATATTGATTTGGCGCAGCTTCCGGAAACGGACGGCGCGTACGCCGGTACGGTGAACGGCCGCGGCGCGGTCGAATTTCATAACGGGGAAATGGCGTTGGCGACGTTTACCGGTTCCGGAACGGGCGTAAGCGGCGCGGGTATCATGACCGATTCGCTGCGCGCGTCGTTGCGCTATGAAGCGGGCGCGCTTGCGTTGCATTATCTGAACGGCACCATGGGTGACGGCGCATTTACGGCGTTCGGCAGCATGGATACGCCGCAGGGTATTCAAGTGGCCGCGCATCATTTACCGCTTTCGTATCTTTCCGGTTTGGTCGGTGTCACTATGTCGGGCGCGGCGGATCTCACAGGACAACTTACCGGCAGCGTCGCGGCGCCGCAATTCGTCGGCACGGTGAGCGCGCGTGACGGCTCTGTGCACGGTCTCGCATATACGTCGATTCACGGCGATGTGGCGTATGTCGACGATACGTTTACCACAGATCGTCTTGTCTGGCAGGATGCCGAAGGCGGTCATGTCGTTTCCGGCAGCGCGCAGCTGACCGGAACGAAAGCACTGGATCTTACGGTTCAAAGCGACAACATCCGCCTGGAATCGTTACTGCGGGCCGCCGACTTGCCGTTGGACGCCACCGGTTGGGCCACCAATTCGCTGACCGTGCGCGGCACCCTCGATCAGCCGGAAGCGAGCGGTGAACTGCATCTTTGGGACGGTTCGGTGATGGGCGAACTCTACCAAGACGTAGTCGCCCGTTATCGTTACAATGGCGATATTTTATATTTGGATGAGGCGCTGGCCTCGATGTACAACGGTACTTTGTACGCGTCAGGCACGATCGCACCGAACGCGTTGAATATTCAGTTGAAGGCCAGCGAAATTGATATTGATCGCGTATTGCGCGAAAAAAATACATACCGACTGGCGGGCACCGTATCCGCCGAGGGAACACTGCGCGGCACGCCGGCCGATCCGCGCTTGGAAGCCGATTTTTGGGGTCATAATTTATATGCCAACGGCGAACCGATCGACGGTTTGCGCGGTCATTTAGCTTACGCCGAAGGCGTGGCGGCTTTGACCGATACGACGCTGACGCAGCGCGACGGCGTCTATCGTTTGAACGGCACGTATCGCTTGGACGGCGGCGTGTTCCGCGGGGCCGGCGACGTGGAGGGAGCGGATATTGCGCGCCTTTTGCGTCTGGCGAATATCCCGTATGAGAACTTGGCCGGTCAGGTGACGGGGCATGTCGAGCTCAACGGCACGGCCGCCAACCCGAGTTTGCGCATCAACGGCAAACTGGAAAACGGCAGCATTGACGGCAAACCTTTCGGCACGACGGAAATCGACGCGGATTACGCCAATCGCGTGGCGACCGTTCGCAAATTGCATATGCCGATCGGCGCGGGCGTGCTCGCCGCCGCCGGCACGGCCGATCTCGACGGTGAAATCGATATGCAGCTGGCGGCGAAAGATGTCGATGTCACTTACGTCACGGCGCTGGCGGGACAGCCGCTTGATCTCACGGGGAATTTGAATGTGAGCGCGGTCTTTACCGGACCGACGAAAACACCGGTGATGGATATGTCGTTCGAACTTTCGAACGGCGCATTCGCAGGTGTTGCCTTTGATCGTTTCATCGGCTTGTTGAATATGCGCGATCAAATCATCGAAGTCAACCAGACCTTGCTGCAACGTGAACCGTATCAATTAAGCATGTACGGTAAAGTTCCGGTCGCCGCGTTGACGAAAGCGGGACGGGCGACGCAATCGAATGAATCAATGAACTTGGAAATCCGCCTGGATAAAGCGGATTTGGAACTGCTGCGCGCGTTATCGCCCGCGGTTCTTTCCGCCGCAGGCGAAACCAAAGGCGGCATCACGGTCACCGGCACGCTTGCGGATCCGCACATCAACGGGCGCATTTTTGTCGCGGACGGTGCGGCGACGATAGAAACGATGAAAAGTCCGCTGGAACATATTCACGCGGAGTTGAAGTTTAACGGTAAATCCGCCACCTGGCGCGGCCAAACGACCATCGGCGGAGGCGATCTTACCACTGCGGGCGAAGTTCGCTGGACCGACTTTACCGATACGCGCTATGAAGGGACGCTTGACGCTGACGCGATCAATCCGCAGAGCTCGTACTACTCCGGTCCATTGACGGCGCATTTGCAACTTACGCAACAGGCGGGCGTGCCGTATCTTACCGGCGATGTTCTGGTGGAAAAATCTCGTTTCGATGTTCCGCTGACATTTACGGATGGCGGCTCGTCGCTGTTGATGGGATTTGATGTGAACGTCAGCATAGGCGAAAAGACACGTCTTTACAACAGCTATCTCTATGATTTGACATTGGCCGGCGATTTGCACGTCGGCGGCACGACTGCGGCGCCGGATGTTGACGGCAAAGTAGTCGTGAACCACGGGTACTTGCGGTATCTGAGCAATAAATTCAAGGTCGAGGAAGGCGTGGCCGATTTCAATCGCACGCAGAGCTTCCTGCCGAATCTGCACGTGCTCGCGACGACAAAATTTAATCGTTACCGTATTCATATGCAGGCGGACGGCTTACCGACGGAGCTCGATCTGAAACTTACTTCGGAACCGGCGTTAAGCCAGGAAGAAATCGTCATGATGCTTACCTTGCACACGCAGGGAGATATCAACGATCTCGGCCGGGCGGACGCCAACGCCGCCTTGGCGTCCGCGGCGCAGACATTGGTTTTCGGCACGCTCGAAAATCGCCTGCAGGATGTGTTGGGCCTCGACATGATCCAGGTCACGACCGGTTCGGTCGACCCATTTGAAACATCAACGGTCGCCAACCAAAGCTTTTACAACCTGCAAATCGGCAAATATCTGTTCGACGATTTTATGTTGGTGCTGACAACCGGCGTCAACAATGAACAGCAAAGCGCCGGTTTCCGTTACGACATTAACCAAAACTTCCAAGCGGAAGCGTGGCTGAATAATGAAGACAACTACTATATCGGCGGTAATTGGCAGTATCGATTCTAAAGGAGCGCCATGTTAAAAGAATATTTTCAGGAACTTGCCAAAATTGAATTATTGGATTCCGAAACGGAAGCTTCTTTGTGGCGCGCCTATAAAGAAAACCAGGATCGCGGCGCCCGCCAGACGCTGATCGAGCATTACCAGCCTTTGGTCGTCAAAGAAGCGATGCGTTGGCAGCTGCAGGAAGCGACTTTGCTGGATCTTTTGCAGGAGGGGACCGTCGGCTTGATGGAAGCCGCGGAACGGTATGAACCGGCGCGGTCGGTCGCGTTTTCACTCTTTGCGCGGCACCGCATTCGCGGACGCATGCTCGATTACATTTATAAAAACGGAACCGATATCCCGGTGAAAGACAGCGCCTGGGCCGAAAGCCGCGCGCAATTCAACAGTCTCGTGACGGAGGCGACGGATGCGTTTGAGGCGGCCGATCGGACGTTTTTGTGGGAAGCGGTACGTAGCGCCGTGCATCGTTTGCCGCCGAAAGAACAGCAGGTGGTCGACGGCATTTACATGCAAAATCGTGAGCCGAAAGAGCTGGCGCTCGAATTACAAGTTTCTAAAACTTACATTTATAAATTGCAAAAAACCGGCATACGCCGCTTGCGCGGCATGTTGTCGCGTTTGATGCACGAACGGCGCGAGTAAACGAAGATACATTGGCTATAATTTGCGAGAATTCGCTCAAAAACACGAGTATTATTCAGAAAAAGGATGCTGAATGCGGTTGCAAAGAAAATTCAAAAAGCCGACTTTAAATTGATTAGGAAATTTTACAAGAAAGGAGCACACGCATGAGTCTTTCCCGAGATGAGCTTGTCCGTCGCGTTGAAACGGCGCGTCGCTGGTTGGAACAGGCGGAGCATTCATTTCATGACGAAACGCCTCTGAAAGGTGAACTGAACTTGCTTTTAGCCCAAGCCGAAATGCAAAAACTTCGGGAAGACCGCGGCATGTCCCGACAGTGGCAACGTTGGCAACGCGCTCTCGCGTTGGTGACAGCGCTCGTTATGGTGAGCGGTTTCGGCTGGTGGTGGCAAAAGGATGATGACGCTCCCGCGCCGGTTACGGCTCCCGCAACGGTGGTGAAAACGGTTCCTTTGGAACACTCGGCGACATGGCCGCCACCGACCGTTTCGCAAACATCGCAACCAACACCGGCGGTAAGCACAGCGGTACCGGAGACGAGTGCACCGGCAGTGCATGCGCCGCCACCGGTCAAAACGGCAGCGGCAGCGCCAACAGTGCAACTTGCTCCGGACGAGATGCAGGCAGTGGTCAGCGATGCGGCGAAGGTGTTGCGTACACCGTAATTATCAAGTAAACTAAACCTATCATTCGGAGGAATGGATACCATTTGCAATTAGGAGGATATGACTATATGAAACATGGCAAACAGGCACGGCAATGGCTTGTCGCTGCAGTCACGTTGGCAACGTTGGGGGTTACCCAAGGATTCGCGGCGGATGCGCCGACAACGGTTTCCGAGCAGCATATGCCGTACACGGAAGCGGCGATCGCCACCGAAGTGGCACCGGGAGCAAGAGACTCGCTTGCGGCGCAGGGATTGATTGACAACCCGGCGCTGACCGTCGGCCAGACGACCGAGACGAGCAATGTACAGGCGCTGTATGTAGCCAAAGCGGATCAGGCGGCGATTGATGCGCAGGTCGGCAAAACGGTTACAAAAGTAGCGTTGGCAGGCGTTCCTGACGGAGTCGCACAGCAGATATTGCCGCGTTTGACGACCAAAGTCGGCGACAAAGTATCGTCGGAAGCGATCGCGGCCGACATCAAAGCCATTGGCGACAGCGGCATCTTTGCGCAAATCGCGCCGGTTTTCACCGCGGTGCCGGAAGGCGTGCAGTTGACGTACCAGGTCGCGACGAACCCGGTGGTCAATCAGGTTCGCGTGGAAGGCGTGTCGGCGTTTGATGCCGAGTACCTTGCGCAGATGTTGGCCATTCCGCAAGGCAGCGTTTTGAATACGGTGGAAGTGGGCGAAAAAGTTCGCGCGATTGAAGATCTCTACGTGAAGCAGGGTTACATTTTGGCCTCCGTTTCCGACGTGCAGGTCGCGCCGGACGGAACATTGACGGTCAAGGTCGATGAAGGTATTGTCGAAGATATTGTCATCAAAGGCAATAAAAAGACTAAAGATTATGTCATCACTCGCGAACTGCGCTTCAAAGAAGGGGATCCTTTCAATAAATATCTGGCGCAACGCAGCTTGGAACGTCTTTACAACCTGGGTTACTTTGAAGACGTCAACGTGCGTTTGCTGCCGGGCAAAGTCGATCATCAGGTCGTTGTGGAAATCGACGTGCTCGAACAAAAAACGGGCGTTGTTACCTTGGGCGCCGGCTACTCAAAGTCGGACGGCTTTGTCGGGATCGTGGAATTCGGTGAAAACAACTTCCGCGGCACGGGCGACAAGATCAATGTCCACTGGGAATTCGGCGGCAAGGGCAGCGATAAGAACTACCAGATTTCGTACACGCGTCCGTGGCTTGACGATAAAGGTACGTCGCTCGGTTTCTCGTTCTACAACCGCGTGGTGGAATATGATGATTACAACGAAGACGGCAGCACTGTCGCCACTTATGACAAGCGTCGCAAAGGTTACAACCTGACCCTGGGACGCGCGCATGGTGAATATCGTACGACATCGCTCACCTGGGAAAGCCGTGACGATAAGTATGATGAATATAAGGGCGGCTTCAACTACGGCGAAAACGCGGTCATTCCGCTGGTCGGCATGCAGCGCACGGAAGACGGCAAGTTGAAGCTGGATGCCAACGGCAAACCGATTCCGGTCGTTAACTTTGCGTTGAATGCGCCGCAGCCGACGCTTTTGGAACCGGGCGCGGCGGCATCCCTGCTTGGCAGTGTAACGCTTCCGGAAGCACCGAAACTGACCGGTGACGAGAACGCGGATATCGAAGCGCTCAACCAATGGCGCGATGACTTGCGCACGGCGGTGGCCAAAGTCACTCCGCAGGGTTACTACAATTTCAAAGACATGGACTACATCGGCAAAAACTTCGGTAGAACGAACAGCCTGTCCGTTACTCATGTGTTTGATAACCGCGACAATTACTTCAACCCGACCCGCGGCTACCGTTACTCGGTAACCGGCCAATGGGCGGGCCACGGCTTGGGCGGCGATTTCGACTTCTATAAAGTCAACGCCGAAGGACGTTTTTATAAGAAACTGAAAAATAACCACGTCTTGGCGCTGCGCGTCATGGGCGGTTACGCCAACGGCGAAATCGGTTATTCAGAACTCTTCAGCTTGGGCGGCGCGTACAACTTGCGCGGCTTTGAAGATGACCAGTTCAAAGGCAGCAACATGTATGCGGCTACCTTGGAATACCGCTTCCCGATCATCAAGAAAGTGGACGGCGTCGTCTTTACCGATGTCGGTAACGCGTGGGGCATTGATGAGTCGCGCGTTCCCTGGTACCATGACAGCAATAAGGTGCATTGGTCGACCGGTGTCGGCTTGCGTGTACAGACTCCGATCGGACCGATCCGACTCGACTACGCGCATGGTGACAAGAATAAATTCCACTTCAGCTTCGGCGGCCAATTCTAAACCGCGACAGGCGACAAATTCTTGTCGCCTGTTCACTGTTTATAAGAAAAGAGGGGATGTATGAGCAAGCGGCTTACCGGTCTCTTGAGTGCGGCTTTGGTCGCGCTGCCGCTGACTCTTTGGGCGGCGCCGATTCAGACGGTGGATGTCAGCGTGCAAACCGGTACGGGACGATTAGCGCCTTCGGTGGCCGACCGTATTGAGGCCAGTGTCAAAGTGATCGGTGAACGCGTTTTGATCGGTCAGCCATCGGAAACGGTGGCGGCTCATGCCGGAGAATACGGCAAAGTGTTGGCGGATGTCGCCGGACGTGTCATTTCGGGGTACGTGGTGACCGATGTCGAGGTGCACGCTGACGCAGCGACCCGACTGGTTCTCGTTCTGACACCCTACGGTGAGCACGTGCAAGAGGTGCACACGGCGGTTGACTACGGTAATTTATCGCCGACGGTGCATGCTTTGATGGCAAGTGATCTGGCGGCGATCGATGAAAGAATTAATGCGCTTTTGATTGGCTTACCGCTCGGCGCGTTGGATTGGGTGGGGGGCATTTCAGACACGCTCGTAAAAGATGAATTTGCCCGTCGTTTGCCGGAATTCAATGCCAAGCTTGAAATTATACCGGCGGCGACAACGAGCGCTAAAATCTACCTTTTACCGCAAGGACCGACGGTTCGTACCTATCAGGTGCGCACTGCTTCCGAAACAGTCCCGCGGATCTTCATCAACGGCGCGGCGGAACGTGTTCGGAAGGTCTTGCCGGAATACATCGGCGCGCCGCAGGCGTTTTTGCAACGTCACCGTGAAGAGATCGCAACGCGTTTGCTGGAGACGGCCAAAGAAGATCCCTTTGTCAGTCGTTACGATTTGGATTTGACAGGCGCGCTTACGATTGGCGAAGAACTTACCTATACGTTACATGCGGCCACGGATACGTGGTTGATTGACGCCAATGTCGCTCTGGATTTGGGACGGGAAGAAAAAAACACGCGGGTCCGCGGCACGCTCGGGAAACGGGCGACGGATCACGATACTTTCTTCGTCGATGTGGATTTTTTCCCGCATGATGTGAGTTGGGACGTTTCCACCGGTTACATGCACCGTTTTGGCGCGGGCACCTACTTGGGTTACCGTTACGAATGGACGGAACCGCAGCAAACGGCATTTTTGCGACAAGAATTCAGTCCGCGCTGGTATCTCCGGTGGGACCATGACTTGTCGCCGTCGGCGGACAGCGTTGCCGTCGGCTATCGTCTTCAGGATTATCTCGGTGTGGAGCTGATCCGCGACGAAGACGATTATTGGGTCCGTGTCATCGGACATATCTGAGGAATTAAAGGAGTCGATTGATTATGATGCGAGCAATGCGTAATAAGTACAATGTGAAAGTGGTTTCGTTCGTCGTCGCGGCGGTGTTCGTTCTCGGTATCGCGGCGTATGCCATGATGGGCATGGGGAATGTTGCGCAGGCGGCACCGACCTCGTCCATCGGCGTGGTCGATCAGGCCAACATTATTAAAGATACCTCCAGCTTAGGCGTGGAATACCAGCAGCAAATGGCGGCGGCGGCGCAGCAATTACAAAGCGAGTTTGACGCGAAATCGGCGAACATGTCGGACGCGGAAAAGCAGCAGTATTTCCAGGAAATGCAAAAACAGTTCAACGCCAAACAGGCTGAAATCCACAAAAACATTCAAGGTAAGATTGACAATGCCGTTAAAGAAGTAGCGGATAAAAAAGGCTTGTCGCTGGTTGTCGACAAAGCGGCTGTGCTTTACGGCGGCGTCGATATCACTAGCGAAGTGCAGACGGCGCTCAATAATGCTCTGACAAAAGAAGCGGGTAAAGAGCAGTCGGCAGAAACCAAGAAGTAATCTATGCAAAGGTCAACGCATGGAGCCCTGAGTGTACTTCTGGCCGCGTGTCTTTTGCTGAGCGGTTGCGGTATTGGCGGTTGCTCCCGTACGGAGCAGGCACCGCAAGCACCGCAGTACGGTGTGGCGGATATGGAAAAATTAGTGCACGCCCATCCGCGCTACAGTGATTATTTTCGTCTGGAGCAGGAGTACAAAAACCTGGTGGCCACGTATGACGCCGAACGCGAACAACTGATTCGCCGTTCCGCGCAGGCGCAGGAAACATTGCGCGAGCAACTTTCCTCCGGGGCCATCGAAAAGGGACTCAACACGGAATACCGGGCCAAAATGACGGCCCGTGAAACCGCATGGAACCAAAAGTTGGAAGCGTTGTATCGTGAGTGGATGGCGCGCGCGCCGCAACCGGCGGATGAAGCATTACAACAGGCGGATTTGGAAATCGTCAATCTGCAGCTGAAACTTCGGGCGCTCCATTTACCCGCGGCCGAACGTGAAACCATGGAAGCGCGGTTGCAGGAATTGCTCGCGGAACGCGCTGCTCTGACGGATACAGCGGTGGCGTTGCCGGAAGAAGGGCAAAAAGAGATTGCCGCTTTGAAAGCAAAAGCGCAGGCGGATCTGGCCCGATACAGCGACGAAGTGATCGCGGAACTGAGCGCCAAACGGGAGTCGGCGCAGCAGCAGCTCCACGATGAGATGGCGGCGCAACTGATGTCTGACGGCGCCGGTTGGAATCACGAATGGCGCGAAACACTCGCGACCAAACAAAATGAAATGAACCAAGTCAAAGAGGCAATCACCCAAGATATTCGTCACGAGGCGCAGGCGGTAGCGGAGGCCAAAAATCTCGAAGTGATTTTCGCCGAGTATCGCGCCAATATTTCCGCGCAAGATGTCACGAATGATATTTTGCAGAAATTGGGGACGAATCCTAAGGAGGTAAGTAACAGTGGTAAATAAATGGTGGCGGTCATTCGCGCTGGTCGGAATGCTGGCCGGCGTCATGCTGATGAGCGGCTGCGGCAATGATGAGAAAGTCGGCGTTGTCGATTTTGAACGCATCGCACGGGAAAGCGGCCAGGCGCAGCAGATCACTCAGGAAATCATGACCAAGCAGGCGGAAATCGCAGCGCGTCTGCAGCAGGCGCAGGCGACTTCCTCGCCGGAAGAATTCGCCGTGACGGAACAGACGGCCAAACGTGAATTACAAGTATTTCAGATGGCCAAACAACAGCAATTCCAGGCGCTGATCGAAAGTCAGTCCCAACTGATCGCCAAGGAAAAAAAGCTCGGCATTATTATGCATAAGAATGCCGTTCATTACCAAGGTGTGGACGTGACGGAAGAATTGCTGGCGAAACTCAAAGCCAACGACAACACGAATAAAAAACAGAATCAAGAGGCGCAACCGGCCTCCGCAGAGAAAAGCGGGCAAAAATAATGGCATACACAGTAGCGGATCTGGCTAAACGAGTCAACGGTAAAGTATACGGCGACGGAAATAAAACAATCACCGGCGTTGCGGGCGTGGAAACGGCCGGCCCGAACGACATTGCTTTTTTACTGGACGAATACGCCGCGCAATTGCCGCTGGTGAAAGCGGGCGCGGTACTGATGACAAGCGCGCCGGAAGAAACGGTGGCAACGACCGTGATCGTCACGGAAAATCCGAAATGGGCATTCGCGGAACTGGTCGATGTATTGAAACCCTTGTACGTGCCGCCGGTCGGCATTCATCCGACGGCCGTTGTCGATGCAACGGCGGAGATTGATCCGCAGGCGACGATTTTACCGTATGTGGTGATCGGTGCCGGCACTGTTGTCAAAGCGGGTGCTATTTTACATCCGCATGTCGTGTTGGGACGTGACGTGACCGTCGGTTGCGATACGGAAATTCATCCCGGCGCGGTGCTTCACGATCGGACCGAAGTCGGTGATCGGGTTATCATTCGCGCCAACGCCGTGATTGGCGGTGAGGGTTTCGGATTTGCTACCGAAGACGGTAAACATACGCGGATTCGCCAAATCGGTCGCGTCGTCATCGGCGACGATGTTGAAGTCGGCGCCGGCACGACGATCGACAACGCGACATTCGGTGAAACCTCGATCGGCCGCGGCACGAAGATTGACAACCTTGTGCATCTCGGTCACAATGTCCAAATCGGTGAAGACTGCTTTATCATTGCTCAGGTGGGCGTGGCGGGTTCGACCGCGATCGGTAACCACTGTATTTTAGCGGGGCAGACCGGCGTTTCCGGACATCTTACGATTGCCGATCATGTTACCTGCGGCGGTAAGACGGGCGTCGTGGGTAGCATTAAAGAGCCGGGCACATATGTGGGCTTTCCGGCCCGTCCGCATCGTCAGTGGGGACGGATTGAAGGAACACTCAATCATTTGCCCGAACTGATGAAACGCGTGAAACGTTTGGAAAAAGCGTTGGAGAAAACTACGAAAGAATAAAAAATGCCGTCGCAGACGGCATTTTTTTGACGGAGGCGGGATATGTATTTTTGGCTACAATTAGGGCGTCGTTGGGCATGCGGTTTGCCGGCCGGCGCCGCGCGTCATTGGGGGGATCGCCTGGGGCGGTTTTTCTGGCGCGTGCTGCCGCAAAAACGGAAAGATATTGCCGTGGAAAATATTTTGCGGGCCGAGCTGGCTGATTCGCCGGAGCAGGCGCGGGCGATCGCGAAAACATCCGCTGTTCGTTTGGGGCGGATCGCGCTCGATGTGCTGCGTTTTCCGCTGTACACCGAGGGCCGCATTTTAGAGCAGATGCATTTCACCGGCACGGAGGAACTCGACGCCCTTTACCGCAACGGCGGCGGCTGCATTATTGCGGCTTCGCACACGGACAACTGGGAGATGCTGGGCGGAGCGCTGGCGAGCAAATATCCCGGCAAAATTGTCGCCGTCGGTTTCAAACAGTCAAATGAAGGTTTCGATCGGTTCATTCGCGAGTCGCGCGCGATGCTCGGCGAAGAAGTGCTGTATCCGAAAAACATGCGGGAAATTTTGCGGCTTTTGGAAGAGGGCAAATGGATTTGCCTTTTGTACGATCAGGACGGCGGCGGCAAAGGAATGCTGGCGCAACTGTTTCGCACACTGGCGCTTTCCGTTACCGGACCGGCCGTTTTTTCCTATGCGCGCAAAGTGCCGATCGTGCCTGTGCAGATCTATACGCGTGACGAAGGTTTTGATGTGGTCGTGCAAAAATCGCTCCGGACGCGTCAGGATTTGAAAAAAGCGGTCGCGGTACGGGAAATGACCGATACCTTGAATGCGATTTTGGCAGAGCGCGTGAGCGAGCGTCCGGCAGATTGGTTTTGGATCCACAATCGTTGGAAATGGACGAAACGCATCTATGGAGATCCGCATGACCTGTGGCGCAAAGAACAGGCGCAACGGGCAAAGGAGGACGAAGCATGATTGCAAGTTATATTGACCACACGCTGCTGGCGCCCGACGCGAGTGCCCGCGCTATCGAAACGCTTTGTGAAGAAGCCAAGACGTATCATTTCGCCACCGTTTGCGTCGCGCCGTATCGCGTGCGACAGGCGGCGCAGGCGCTTGCCGGCAGCGGCGTCGGCGTGACGACGGTCGTCGGTTTTCCGCACGGCGCGAACGGCGGTCCGATGAAAGCGGCGGAAGCGAGCTGGGCGTTGGCGCAGGGCGCGACCGAAATTGACATGGTGCAAAATATCGGCGCGGTGAAAGACGGCGCGTGGGATATGGTGGCGAAGGAAATTCGCCAGGTGCGTGCGGCGATCGGTGATGTTACACTCAAAGTGATTTTGGAAACGGCGTTGTTGACGCCGACGGAAATTGTGAATGCCTGCAAGCTGGCCCAAGAAGTCGGCGCGGACTTTGTGAAAACCTCGACCGGTTTTGCCGGTGCAGGCGCCACCGTAGCGAACGTGAAACTGATGCGCGACACCGTGGGACCCCATTTTGGAGTCAAAGCCGCCGGCGGCATTCGCGATTTTGCGACGGCGCGCGCGATGCTTGACGCGGGCGCGAATCGGCTCGGCGTCAGCGCGGGCGTTGCGATTGCGCGGGCGGAAAACGCTGAAAGCAAATAAAAAGACCGCAAGGTCTTTTTTATTTTCACGAATAACAAAGATTTGACGAAACGATTACGCGTTTTTTCCGATGTGTGATATAATATTAAAGTTATTAAAAATCAGGAGGAACATCTATGCAACGGCAAGATATACGTAATGTCGCGATCATCGCTCACGTTGACCACGGCAAAACTACATTGGTCGACGCCATGCTGCGTCAAAGCCACGTTTTCCGTGAGAATGAACGCGTTGCCGAACGCGTTATGGACTCGAATGATCTTGAACGCGAACGCGGGATCACCATTTTGTCCAAAAATACCGCTGTCATGTACAACGGCACGAAAATCAATATTGTCGACACACCCGGCCACGCCGATTTCGGCGGTGAAGTCGAACGTATTTTGAACATGGTCGACGGCGTCGTGTTGCTGGTCGACGCTTTTGAAGGCCCGATGCCGCAGACGAAGTACGTGCTGCGCAAAGCCTTGGAGCAAAATTTGAAGCCGATCGTCGTCATCAACAAGATCGACCGCCCGGATCAACGCGTCGAGGAAGTCGAAGGGGAAATCATCGACCTCTTTATTGAACTGGATGCGAGCGACGAACAGCTCGACTTCCCGGTCATTTACGCGTCCGCTCGCGCGGGGATTGCCAAATTGTCAATGGATGACAGCAGCGACAGTGTCGAGCCGCTTTTCCAAACGCTTTTGGATTACATTCCGGCGCCGGAAGGCGACATGGAAGCGCCTCTGCAGATCATGGTTACGACGCTGGATTACGATGATTACGTCGGCAAAATCGCCATCGGTCGTATCGTGCGCGGTTTCGTCCGTTACGGTCAGCCGGTCGCGATCATGAACGGCGATCAGGTGCGCCAGGATAAAATCGGCCGTCTGTACACGTACAACGGTTTGGCGCGCGTGGAAACGAACGACGCGAAGATGGGCGACATCGTCGCGATCACCGGTTTCAAAGACATCAACATCGGCGAGACCATCACCGATCCGGAACATCCGGAAGCATTGCCCTCGATCAATATCGACGAACCGACATTGTCGATGGTATTTTCCGTCAACGACAGCCCGTTCGCGGGCCAGGACGGCGAATACGTCACCAGCCGTCATTTGCGCGCCCGCCTTTTGAAAGAAGTGCAGACGAACGTCGCGATGAAAGTGGAAGAAACCGATTCCGCCGACGCGTTCAAAGTGTCCGGTCGCGGCGAATTGCATTTGTCGATTTTAATCGAAATGATGCGCCGCGAAGGCTATGAATTGCAGGTCGGCAAACCGATGGTCATCATGAAAATGATCAACGGTCAGAAATGCGAACCGTTGGAACGCTTGAATGTCGACGTGCCGCAGGAATTCATGGGCACCGTTATGGAAAGTCTCGGACCGCGTAAAGCGGAACTCATCAGCATGAATGAGCTGTCGGGTTACCTGCGCATGGAATTTATCATTCCGGCGCGCGGTCTGATCGGCTTCCGCAGCGAGTTTTTGACGAATACCAAAGGCAACGGTGTTATGTACCACGTATTCCACGGGTACGCTCCTTTCAAAGGGGAGATTCCGATGCGGACGCGCGGCGCGCTGGTCGCTGTCGAACCGGGCGAAACCACCGCGTACGGCTTGGGTAATATCGAAGAACGCGGTACGCTTTTCCTCGGACCGAATGAATCCGTGTATGAAGGCCAAGTAGTCGGCGAAAACGCTCGCGATACCGATATGGACGTCAACCCGTGCAAGAAAAAACACGTATCCAACATGCGCGCGTCGGGCTCCGATGATACGATTCGCTTGACTCCGCCGCGTCAATTTACGTTGGAAGAAGCGCTGGAATGGATCAACGACGACGAAACGGTCGAAGTGACCCCGCACGCCATCCGCATTCGCAAACGTATTTTGAGCCAGCAGGCCCGTTACAAAGCGGCGAAGAAAAAACAGCAATAATAAAAAGACCTCGCAAGAGGTCTTTTTTGCGTGCATCAGGAATGTGTCACTCGGCGCCGGCTGATGAAACGGAGCAGCCACCAACCGAAGTAGGCGAAGAGAATAAAGATCGCGAAATAGTCAACGAAAAATAAAATCGCGCTCGGTTCCGCTTTTGGGTGTTTTAAATACAAATACGCCATTTTCAAAAAGAAATTACGAGCGACCGCGATATACAAGCCGTACAGACTGATCGCGCCGAGCACCGCATGCCATTTCGCACCGAGCGGCGGCAAAACACGTCGCATTGTGTGACGCAAACTGTCCCAATAAAAGCCGGCGTGCATCGCGACAAGCGCGTAAAACCAAGAAGACGAACAGATGTGAACGTACTTGGCATAGCGTAACACTTCACGGCCCGGATGCGGGATCAGCGATGAAAATAAAAATCCCGAAAGGAAACAAATGACGAACACCGCGCAAAGCACATAGTTCGCTGCGCGCAGAAAACGAGTTCTCGGCGTCGCGCGCCGGGCTAATTTTCCCAAGGCGCGGCGATGTTCGTAGACATGGTAGCCGACAATCAACGCGAAAAGATAGGCGATCCACTCATGACCGCTGAGTTTCGTCAACGGATACGCCATAGTGGCAAAGAGGCTGACCAAAAGCCCGATGTGCATAATGCGTCGTTGCATAATTCCTCCCTCGCGACCATTTCCCCGTGGCCGCTTTACTTTCATTATACCAGCAGAAAGGCGCGCGGCAACCGTCGTCAAAAGACCGCAAAGGCGATTCTTACTATGCTATAATAAAACCAGCTGTTTTACGTCTGCGTTGACGTAATTGTCATGGTTGTAGAAAGGGGAAAGAACGTGGACCCTTGGGTAGTCATGCGGCATCGTCTTAACGAAGCGCAATGGTTCAAACGTCTGCGTGATTCGCGGGCTTTATATATTGGTAAACGTTTATATCAGCGGTATATGGATGATGATGTGGGGATGCTGGCCGCGGCCGCGACCTACTACCTGATTTTGGCGCTGGTGCCGTTTATGATTTTCCTGTTTAATATCATATTGTTCGTGGCGGCGTCGCAAATCGATACGGTGTTGCGTTACATGCAGTACCTGCCGGGCGATGTGCCGGCGACGCTCGCGCCGGTGGTTACCGATATTATCGAGCAACGTTCGACCACGGTATTGTCCATCGGTCTTTTATTGGCGCTGTGGTCGTCATCCAAAGGCATCGACACCTTGATCCGCGCGACCGATATCGCGTTTCAGACGGGCAAAAATGTCCAGTCCTATATTCGCGTCAAAACGAAATCGATCCTGTTCACCTTGCTGATTGTCGGGACGATGCTGGCGTCGCTCGGCATTACCGTATTCGGCAATCTGATCGTGAAAACATTTATGGGAGTGCTCGGTTTGACGAAAGAATTTCTCTTCTTTTGGAGAATCGGCACCTACCTGATTCCTTTTGTGGCGATGATTTTGGTGTTGGCGGTTTTCTACCGTTACGCGCCGCGTTTTGTCGAACACGAGGGGCGCACGCCCTGGTCGCACACGCTCACCAGCGCCGCGATCGTGACGACGATTTGGGTCGCTATGACGGGGGCGTACGGCTTTTATGTGAGCAATATCGCCAATATGGGCGCGACCTACGGCTCGCTGGTCGGCTTGATGATTCTTTTCATCTGGCTCAATTTGACCTCGCTCATTTTCATTATGGGCGCGGAATTTATCGCGGCGTTTGACGATATGCATTTGTTTTTCACGGTTCCGCGTCGTAAAGATTACCAAACGGAAGACTTTCGGATTGTCTGACGCGACATGTTTCGCACGCCGGATATCCTGTGTTACAATACACTGTATTGAAAGATTTCTATGTAGGAGGCAAGTATGCACATTGTTTTAGTCGAGCCGGAAATTCCCGGTAATACCGGCAATATCAGTCGCTTATGCGCGGCCAATCATCTTGTCTTGCACTTGGTGAAACCGCTCGGATTTTCGATTGATGACAAGCATTTGAAGCGTGCCGGGTTAGACTATTGGGATTTGTTGGAAGTTCATATTCACGAAAATTATCAGGCGTTGGTCGAATATCTCAAGGGCCGACGTTTCTGGTTTAATACGACGAAAGCGGAAAAAAGCTATACCGATGTCCGCTTCACTGATGAAGATGTCCTGGTATTCGGCAAGGAGACCAAAGGACTGCCGGAAGAATTATTGGCCGCGCATCCGGAGCAATGCATTCGGATTCCGATGCGGGCCGAAGCCCGTTCATTGAATTTATCGAACGCGGTGGCGATTGTTTCGTACGAGGCCTTGCGTCAGTTAGATTTTCCCACGCTGGCGCAAAAAGGACATTTACCCGAAGGGAAAGGAGATTCCCATGAATATGTATGATGACGCTTATAATTTAGCGAAAAGTATTCGCGAAAGCGCGGAAATGAAACAGCTGATCGCGGCGAAAGAAAAACTGGCGCAGGACGCGTCGGCGAAAGATCTGGCGGAAGAATTTCTCGCCTTGCAGATGGAAGCGGAATACCGTCGCATGCTGCAGAAAACAGACGGCTGGGACGGCATGGAAAAGTTACAGAGTTTGCAGGTGATGGTGCAAAATAACTCGCTTGCGAGTGAATATCTGCACGCGTTCATGCGTTGGCAGCAGGTGGCCGCCGATATTCAAAAAATTGTTAGCGATGCTATCAGCGAAGGCGTTCCCGATTTATCCCGCTTTGCGCCGGCGGAGGGAAAGCAGTGACTAAAGAGTATTGGGAAGAGTTGTTTTCCGGCGTTGTCCCCAAGAGCGCGTTGCATTTTGCCGAGCCGATGGCGCGGCATACGACCTTTGCGATCGGCGGACCGGCGGATCTTTATATCGAGCCGGCGACCGAGGCGGAACTGGCGGGCGTATTGCGCGTTGTCGCCAATGAAAAATGCCCGCTGATGATTCTCGGCGGCGGGGCGAATGTGTTGGTGCGCGACGGCGGTGTGCGCGGCGTTGTGGTCGGTCTTTCACGGCTGGTGCGACCCTGCTACACCGACGGCACCCGACTTGTCGTGGCCGGCGGCGTGCGTTTGGCGCAGGCCTCTCGCGCCGCGGCGAAAGCGGAACTGTCCGGTTTGGAATTCGCTTGCGGTATTCCCGGTACGATCGGCGGCGCCGTGTGGATGAATGCGGGCGCGTATGGCGGCGAGATGCAACAGATCGTGACGGAAGTGACGGCGCTCACGCGCGCGGGCGAACGGGTCGTCTACGCGGGAGATCAGCTGCATTTCGCGTATCGCCACAGCGTGTTCCAGGAAACGGGCGATATCATCACGCAGGTGACGATGGAGCTGCAACCGGGGAATGCGGCGGAGATTCGCGCGAAGATGGCGGATTATACGCAACGGCGGACGACGAAACAGCCGCTCGATATGCCGAGCTCTGGCTCCACATTTAAGCGGCCCGTCGGCTACTATGCGGGGACATTGATTGAAACGACGGGACTCAAAGGTTTGACGGTCGGCGGCGCGCAGGTTTCCATGCGTCACGCGGGCTTTATCGTCAATTGCGGCGGCGCGACCGCGGCCGATGTGCTGGGCTTGATTGCCGAAGTGCAGCGGCGTGTTTTCGCGGCGCATGGCGTAACGCTGGAGCCGGAAGTACAAATTTTCGGTGAAGATGAACAAAGGAGTGAGACCGACGATGCGTATTGACGGTCGCGAAACAAATGAATTGCGTCCCGTGACAATTGAACGGGGCGTGAATAAATATGCGGAAGGTTCGGCGCTGATTACCTGCGGCGATACGAAAGTATTGTGCACGGCGTCCGTGCAGCCGCGCGTGCCGCGCTGGTTGCGCGGCGCAGGACGCGGCTGGGTGACGGCGGAATACCAGATGTTGCCGCGCGCGACGAAAGACAGAAATCAGCGTGAAGCGGTACGCGGCAAATTGTCCGGCCGCAGTCAGGAAATCCAACGACTGATCGGCCGCGGCTTGCGGCAGGCGGTCGATTTGGAGGCGCTCGGTGAAGTCGCTATCACGTTGGACTGCGATGTGTTGCAGGCCGACGGCAGTACGCGCACGGCGTCGATTACGGGCGCGTATGTCGCGCTCGTGGAAGCGATTGCCGGCATGTGGAACGGCGAAGGGCCGTTTCCGGTGAAAGATTTCTGCGCGGCGGTTTCCGTCGGTGAACTGGCGGGCGTGCCGCATTTGGATCTCTGCTACGAAGAAGACAGCACGGCCGATGTCGACATGAATGTGGTCGCTTTGCAGTCGGGCGAACTGGTCGAGGTGCAGGGCACGGGCGAAGGCGCGACATTTTCGCGCGCGCAGTTAAATGAGCTCTTGGATCTGGCGCAAAAAGGCATTGCAGAATTGATCGCGGCGCAACAGGAAGCGCTCGGTGATTTGGCGGATCTCGTCGGCAGCGTCGGACGGCGCGGCATCTTGCTGGCGACGCATAACGAAGGGAAAATTCGCGAGATGCAGGCGATGCTTGCCGAAGTCGGTTACCAAGGCATTCCCGTGACGGAGGTGGCGGATCTTCCGGATCCGGAAGAAACCGGCACGACATTTGCGGAAAACGCGCTCATAAAAGCGCGCTACTATATGGAAAAAACCGGACTCCCCGCGTTGGCGGACGACTCGGGTCTGGCGGTTGACGCGCTCGACGGCGCGCCGGGCGTGTACTCGGCTCGCTACGCGGGCACGCATGGCGATGATGCGGCCAACAATGCGAAACTGGTCGCGGAAATGACAGCGGTCGCGCCGCAAGATCGCGGCGCCGAATACGTTTGCGAATTGGCGCTGGTGTATCCGGACGGCACCAAACGCACGGCGCGCGGCATTTGCCGCGGCGAAATCGTGCTCGAACCGCGCGGCACGGGTGGATTCGGCTATGATCCGTATTTCTACCTGCCGGAACGTGAAAAAACGATGGCGGAACTCACTTTAGAAGAAAAGAATCGCATCAGTCATCGAGGCGAAGCGTTGCGCATTCTCAGTGAACGCTTGCGGGAACAGTCCGAGTAGCGGGCGCGGGGCGGAAAAGCATGACAACCAAAAAAACGCGGAAATTAAAATTATACGGTTTCAATAACCTGACCAAGACGCTCAGTTTCAATATGTATGATGTTTGCTACGCGACCAGCGAAGAGCAGCAGGAACAATACATCGCGTATATCGATGAGATGTATAACGCCGAAAGGCTCACGGAAACATTGTGTGAAGTGTCCGACATCATCGGCGCGCATGTCTTAAACATCGCCGCGCAGGATTACGATCCGCAAGGCGCCAGCGTAACCATGCTGATCGCCGAAGGGCATCCGGGCATAGCGAAAGAAGATGTGGTCGCGCATTTGGATAAAAGTCACATCACGGTGCATACCTATCCGGAACGCCATCCGCAACGCGGCGTGTGCACGTTTCGCGCCGACATTGATGTCTCGACCTGCGGGGAAATTTCACCGCTCAAAGCGCTCAACTTTTTGTTGAAACGCTTTGCGCCGGATATCGCGATCATGGATTATCGCGTGCGCGGATTCACGCGGGATGTCAACGGTAAAAAGATTTACATCGACCACCGCATGCAGGCCATTTCCCACTATATTGAAGCGGCTTTGCGCAACCGTTATAATATTGTCGATGTCAATATGTACCAGGAAAATATTTTCCATTGTAAAATGATGGTAAAGGATTTCGATCTTGACGACTATCTCTTCGATCAGACGCGCGCGGACCTATCCGCAAGCGCGGCGCAAAAGGTCCGGCGACAGTTACGCCAGGAGATGACGGAGATTTATTACGGTCGCAACTTACCGGCGATCAAGGGTGTGTAACCAGAGGAGGGATTACTGTGGATTTGAAACAAGAATCAATGGCAATGCGAAAACAGCACAACGGCATTTTAACGACGGGGCTCAAGATGCCGATCAATGATCGGCACGCGCTGGCGGTTGCGTATACGCCCGGTGTCGCCGAACCGTGCTTGCATATTAAAGAGGATGAGGATCTGTCGTTTTCGCTAACCTTGCGCGGTAACGTGATCGCCGTTATTTCGGACGGCACGCGCGTGCTTGGCTTGGGGGATATCGGCGCGGCGGCCGCCATTCCGGTCATGGAAGGTAAAGCGGCGATTTATAAACGTTTCGCGAACATCGACGCGTTGCCGGTCGTTATCAACACCAAGGATCCGGAAGAATTTATTCGCACTGTCAAATTGTTGGAGAAAAATTACGCGGGCATCAACCTCGAAGATATTTCTTCGCCGAAATGCTATGACATCGAAGACCGTTTGATTGAAGAAATGGAAATTCCGGTTTTCCACGATGATCAGCACGGCACGGCGATCGCCGCCTTGGCGGCCTTGCTGGGCGCGCTGCGCTTCGTGAAAAAAGATATTTCCAAAGTTAAAATCGTCATCAACGGCGCGGGCGCGGCGGGCACCGCGATCGCCAACATGATTTTGGCGGCCGGCGCGACCGATATGACGATGCTCAACAGCAAAGGGATTTTGCATGACAACGGCAAATTGAACCGCGTGCAGAAAGACCTTGTCGATCGGATCAATCCGGAAAACCGTCAGGGCACGTTCCAAGACGCGATCAAGGGCGCGGACGTTTTGCTCGGCGTTTCGAAGGCGGGCGCGTTCAAACCGGAAGACATGAAACTTTTGGCCAAAGACAGCATCGTCTTTGCCATGGCGAACCCCGTTCCGGAAATCATGTACGAAGACGCTATCGCGGCCGGCGTCGCCGTTTGCGGTACGGGTCGCAGCGATATGCCTAACCAGGTCAACAACTCGAGCGTGTTCCCGGGTCTGTTCCGCGGCGCGATCGACGTGCATTCGCGGCGAATCAATATGGAAATGAAATTGGCGGCGGCGTATGCGCTGGCCGATTTGGTCGACGACAAAGACTTGCGGCAGGATAATGTCGTCATCGACGTCTTCGATGAACGCGTGCCGCTTGCAGTCGCGAAAGCGGTCGCGAAAAAAGCGATCGAAACGGGCGTGGCCCGCATGAAGGAACTGCCGGCGCAGTATCGCGACTAAGTGAATGAAATAAAAAAGCACTCTCTTTTGCGGAGAGTACTTTTTTATGTAGCGATGCGCAAGTCGGGGCGTACTTGTCGGGTGTATTCAACTATGTAATAATTAAACCAAGCAAATGAACCGAAATGTGTGCGCAAGTGGAGGGCTTTATGCAAAAGAAGGGAAAGATTATCCTTGCCGTCATCGCGCTGCTGGTATTGTGCGGACTGCTTTACTGGGTCACTCGTCCGCAGGATAAAGGTTTGACGGCGACGGGCACGGTCGAAGCGACGCGGTATGATGTCACCGCCAAAGTGCCGGGATACGTGCGCGAACTTACTTTGCAGGCGGGCGATACGCTGAACGAGGGAGATCTTGTCTGCCGTATCGATCGTGAAGATCTGCGCGCGCAAGTGCTTGCCGCCAACGCCGGTTTGGCCGCCGCGCGAGCTCGCTTAGCGGATCTGGAAAGCGGCGCGCGGCCGGCGGAGATTTCCGCGGCGCAGGCGCAAGTAGCGAGCGCGCAGGCGCAAGCGAACAAAGCGTCTGCTGATTTCGACCGCTATCGCCAGCTTTATGATCAGGACGCGATTTCCGCGCAACAACTCGACGCGGCGCGCACGCAGGCCCAAGTGGCTCAGCAGGCGCTGACTGCGGCGCAGGATCAGTTGACCATCGTGCAGGACGGCGCGCGCAGCGGGCAAGTGGAAGCGGCTCGCGCGGAAGTGGAACGCTTGCAGGCCCAGGTGGATGCGCAACAGGCGCAGGCGGACGGGATTGATGTGGAAAGTCCGGCGAGCGGCACGGTTTTGAGCAAAAATTTTGAAAATAACGAATTCGCTCCCGCCGGTGTTCCAATCGTCACCGTCGGCGATTTAGACAACTGCTATGTGCGGGTGTATGTGCCGAGCGAAGATCTCGCGCGCATTCAGGTCGGTCAGGCGGTGAACGTATATGTGGACGCCTATCCGGGTCGCGCGATCGCGGGCACGATTCAGGAAATCAGTCAGCAGGCGGAATATACGCCGCGGCAAAGCATCACGGCGCGAGAACGGGCCAACCTGGTATTCGCCGTTAAAGTCGCCGTGCAAAATCAGGAGCGGATCGTCAAACCAGGCATGCCGGCGGACGTTGATTTCGAATGATTACCTTTCAAGATATCAGTAAGTCCTACGGAGAGGTGCAAGCTTTACACGATGTCAGCTTCACGATTCAGGACGGCGAGGTATTCGGCTTTGTCGGCGCGGATGGCGCGGGCAAATCCACGCTCTTGCGCATTCTCTTGGGGCTGATGCGGCCGGATGCGGGGACGGTTACCATTCACGGCGAAGCGCCGGGGCGTGTGCCCGTCGGCTACGTCGCGCAACGTTTCAGCCTGTACCCGAACTTGACCGCGCGGGAAAATATGGAACTCATGGGGGCGCTCTACGGACTGGATCCGCAGCAGGCGCGTGATCGGGCGACAGAAATGCTGAATTTCGTCGGTCTCGGGAAATTTGCCGACCGTTTCGCGGGCACTTTTTCCGGCGGCATGAAACAAAAATTGGCGCTGGCCGCCGCTTGGGCGCATGAGCCGAAGTATCTCGTGCTCGATGAACCGACGACCGGCGTCGACGCGGTTTCGCGCCGTGAATTTTGGCAACTTTTATACCAAACGCAACGGCAGGGGGCGACCGTTGTCATCGCGACACCGTATTTGGATGAGGCGTCGTATTGTCACCGCATCGCCTTTTTTGATCACGGGCATGTGTTGGACGTCGCGACGCCGCTCGCGATGCAACGCAAAATCGGTCCCGACGCCACCTTGGAAGACGTCTTTTTCTCACTGAGCAAGGGGGAAGAAGCATGAGCGATTACGCGATTCAAACGGACGGTTTGACGCGCCGTTTCGGTGATTTTACCGCCGTCGACCACTTGCCGCTGGCGATTGCCGCGGGAAGCATTTACGGCTTGCTCGGCGCGAACGGCTGCGGTAAATCGACGACGATCCGTATGCTTTGCGGTGTGTTGCCGCCGAGCGAAGGCACGGCGAATGTGTTGGGATGCGATCTCGTCACGCAGACGGAAGAAATCCAAGCGCGCATCGGTTATATGTCGCAGAAGTTCAGCCTGTATCCCGATTTAACCGTGACCGAAAATTTGGAATTTTACGGACGGCTGTACGGCTTGCGTGATGCGGATGTCGCGACGCGGATCCAAGAAGCGATGGAAGAAGTCGGCGTCAAACATTATCACGTGACGAAAGTCCGTCAGCTTTCCGGAGGTTGGCGGCAACGCCTGGCGCTCGCCGCCGCTCTTTTACATCATCCCGCATTGCTTTTTTTGGACGAACCCACGAGCGGCGCCGATCCGCGCGCGCGTCAAATTTTTTGGGATATCATTCACGATCTCGCCGCGCAGGGCACGACCGTCATTGTTACCACGCACTTCATGGAGGAAGGCGCGCAGTGTGACCGCGTCGGTTTGATGCACTCCGGCAAAATGATTGTGGAAGATACACCGGAACATTTAACCGCGCAATTGCCGGTGACGCTTTGGGAGCATCGCGGCGAAGTCGATTTGCACGCCGTATTACCGCCGGGCGTTTACGTCTACGGCGATCGCATGCGGACGATGGCGGACACGTTGCCGCCCGATTGGCGAAAAGAGGATGTCAGCCAAGTGGAACCGACTTTAGAAGACGCGTTTATTTACTACATGCAGACATCCCGGACGGAGGAACTATGATTCGATTTCGGGCGATGGTCATTAAAGAATTTATTCAAATGTTGCGTGACCCCGCGACGATTGTGATCATGGTCGCCATGCCGATTATTCAGTTGCTTTTATTCGGTTTCGCGCTGCGTACCGATGTCAAGCACATGCCGACCGTCGTTTTCGACCAGGCGCGCGTCACGGAAAGCCGGGAATTGCTCGATACTTTTGTCGGCACAGGCTACTACGATATTACGCACGTCGCGCACAGTTTTGACGACGTCAAACACCAAATCGATTCCGGCGCGGCGAAAGTCGGGATCATTTTCCCGCCGGATTTCGGTGAAAATCTGCGGCACGGTCGCGCGGGTTCGGTGCAGGTCATCGTCGACGCCTCCGACAGCATGACATCCGGCTCCGCCATTTCCACTGCGCAGATTGTCGCGCAAATGAAGTCGCAGGAAGTCGTTCAGTCCCGGCTCATGTCCGCGGGCGGCAAGACTTTCGTCGCGCCGTATGATTTGCGCATTCGGGCCTGGTACAATCCCGATATGGTCTCGGAATTTTACATGGTGCCGGCTATCATGGGCATGGTGCTCACCATGACGCTGGTCGCCATCACGTCGATGGCCATCGTTCGCGAACGCGAGCAGGGAACCCTGGAGCAACTTATGGTCACGCCGCTGAAACCGCATGAACTGATGTTGGGCAAAATCATTCCCTACATCGTCGTCGGTTACACGCAGATCATCATTGCCATTTTGATCAGCCGGATAATTTTCGACGTGCCGTTTGAAGGCAGCATCTTACTATTCTTCTTGTTGACAACCTTCTTCATTATCGCGTCGCTTTCGTTGGGAGTCATGATTTCCACATTTGCTGAAAATCAAATGCAGGCGATGCAACTTTCCGTTTTCGTCATCATGCCGAGCGTCCTCTTATCGGGCTTCATGTTTCCCATCGCCGCCATGCCGACGTTTTTTCAATATGTAAGTCAGGTCATTCCGATGACGCACTACCTCGTCATCGTGCGCGGGATCATGCTGAAAGGCATCGGGATCGTTGATCTTTGGCAACCGACGTTGGCGCTCGCCGTTTTCGTCGTCGTTACGCTGACCGGCGCGGTTCTGCGCTTCAGAAAAACGATGTAAATAAAAAAGCACTCTCTGGCGGAGAGTGCTTTTGTTTGTGATCAATCGTATTGCCGCGGCGAAATTCGGTGCCGATGCTCATTCGAATCACTTTCGGCAGCTTCGCCGGTTTCGTGAATCGTGTCGGCAAGATTTCGGTATAGTATAAGTCGTGTGCGGTTTCAGCGGTTTGGAGTGTTTTTGACGAATTACGCACGGATTTATTTTCTTGCGGAAAATAAATTTAGCGCGGCGGGCGCATCCTTATTTTTCTGCGGAAAAATATAAAATCTCGCGCGCTGTTTTCGCGCAATAAAAAAACGGCCTGCGCCGTTTAACCGCCACCCACTGAAAATGGAGCGGGTGAAGGGAATCGAACCCTCGTAGCCAGCTTGGAAGGCTGGAGCTCTACCATTGAGCTACACCCGCAAGTGGTCGGAGCAGCAGGATTTGAACCTGCGACCCCTTGGTCCCGAACCAAGTGCGCTACCAAACTGCGCTATGCCCCGATGAAAAATATTATAGCAAAGAAAAAATCATTTGTCACGTACTTTTTTATTTCTTTTTTCAATTGCTTGACAAAGATTGGGTTTGCCCCTGAAATCCGCTATAATGAAAAGAAGATATAAAATATTGTACCCCAAAGGAGACGAGCATGCAAGCGCCGAGCGATCTGATTACGACGATAAAATTAACCGCGGCGGAATATTTGCGGTGGCAGGAAGTAGCGGTAGAACGGTTCCATGATGTGCCGGAACTGGGCGCGATATTGTCCGAGATGCAGCAGAGTGAAAATTTATATAATTTCGTCGCGCAAAAGGGCATTTATCAATACCGAACGAAGTTGGATCCCGACGTGTGGCAAGAGATTGTGCGACGCTATACGGCGGCGCGTGAGCAATTGGCGCCGTACGCGACGGCGGACAGTTTGCCGGAGCCGCGTCGGCAGGAGTTCGCGCATGTGTTCTCGCGCATGGAGGCGCAGCATGCCGCGTTGACGGAGGCGGTTGACGACTGGTTTTACCAGGAGAGCGCGCGCACTGAACGCAAGGCGAAAAAAGGCTGCTTGGGATTGGGCGTGGCGCTTTTGGCGATCGGCGCGTCACCGGCGGCGCTGCTGTGGTGGTGGCTTGCGTAGCGTAAAGATGTTTGATTTTATATTGCATGCGTAAAATGTTTCTGAAATTTGTCCGACGCGCGCGCAAAATACATGCGACAGGCGGCGGGTTATGCTATAATAACGATAACAATTAAGGAGGGAACGACATGGCTAAACATATTCGTACACTCAATCCGGTGTCCCTGCAACAGACTGCGAAACACGGCGGTTGCGGCGAATGCCAGACCTCGTGTCAATCCGCTTGCAAGACAAGTTGCACCATCGGCAACCAGGTATGCAAACAACAACAACGGTAAACAGCTGAGGTCCTTTGCGCAGGCGAAGGACCTTTTGCATGTAAGGAGAACTCAATGACGGAAGTTTCTGCAGTACAACCTATGATTCACAAGTTTTATTTAAATGGCGAATACATCGTGCTCGATGTCAACAGCGGCTGCGTGCATCTGCCGGATCAGTTGACGTATGAGCTTTTAGATACCTATGACGGAACGAATCCGGACGAAGCGCGGGCGGCGTTCGGCGACCGCTATCCGGCGGCGGAGATTGAGGAAGCGATCGGCGAAGTCGACGAGTTGATCGCCGACGGTCTTTTGTTCGCGGAAATGGATCCGGCGTTTACCGTCGCGCTTGAAGAACGTCCGATTGTTAAAGCGTTATGCTTGAATATCGCGCATGACTGCAACTTGCGTTGCCGCTACTGCTTCGCGGGCCAAGGCGGTTACGGTAAATGGCGCGAGCTGATGAGCTTTGATACGGCGCGTCGGGCAGTCGATTTTCTGATCGCGCATTCCGGTCCGCGTAAACATTGCGAGATTGATTTCTTCGGCGGCGAGCCGCTGATGAATTACCATGTGGTGCAGCAGACGATCGATTATATCCGCGCGCAGGAGAAAAAACACGACAAGATTTTCAAGCTGACGCTGACGACCAACGGCATGCTGTTGGATGAGCGCAAGGTGCAATATTTCAATGAGCAGCATGTCAGTCTCGTGTTGAGTTTGGACGGTCGTGAAGAAGTGCATGACGAGATGCGCCCGGGAGTGCGTGGCGAGGGTACGTACCGGCCGATCCGGGACCACTTGGCGTACGCGGTGCAAAATCGTAACGGCGAAGAATACTACGTGCGCGGCACGTATACGGCGAAGAACCTTGATTTTACGACCGACGTGCTCGACATGGTGGACCAGGGCTTCAGCGAACTTTCGATGGAACCGGTCGTCAGTGAAGACGAGGCGTTCGCGATTACGGAAGAACATCTGCCGCGCATTTTCGCGGAGTACGAAAAATTGGCGCAGGCGTACTTGGATCGCCAGCGCGAAGGTCGTCCGTTCCAATTTTTCCATTTCAATATGGATCTTTACCGCGGTCCGTGTCTGCAAAAGCGTTTGCGCGGTTGCGGCGCGGGGCATGAGTACATGGCGGTCGTGCCGAACGGAGATATTTACCCCTGCCATCAGTTCGTCGGTCGGGACGGGTATGTGATCGGCAATGTGAAGACGGGGCTGTTCGATATGGATACGCCGCGCTCCTTCCGTGAAAATCACGTGCTAAAAAAACCGACCTGCCAAGGTTGCTGGGCGAAATTTTTCTGCTCGGGCGGTTGCCACGCCAACAATGAAACCTTTGCGGGCGATATTCATGAACCCTACAAGGTCAGCTGCGAAATTCAGAAAAAACGCATCGAGTGCGCCATGATGATTCAGGCTAAAATGGCGGATATCAAGGCGGAGCGGGCGCAGGCGGACAACGTCTCGGCGCGCGCGTAAGATTGTCGCGGGCGACATCGTTTAGTATAATAAAGAGAGTGTAATGCTAAAGGAGTGAGAGCTATGCAAAAGAAAATGAAACAGGCAATTTCCGCGGTTCTCGTCGGTACCTTATTGACATTCGGCACCGTCGCCAACACCCAGGCGTTTGATTTGGGACGCGTTTTGGGCGGCGTGCTGAAAGTCGGCGGCATCGGCTATGTGGTAGATCGTTATTCCGATCAACTCAATAATTTTATTAACAAATTGATGCGCGAAAACGACGTCGAAGCAAGCTACGCGACGAAAGTCGTGCCGATCATCAGTGTCGGCGATAAAGGCTACATCGGCGCGGCGCAGGTCATCGGCCCGCAAGCGGCGGTGGACGAAGTCGAAGCGGTCGCGCAGGTGGAAGGCAGCTTCAATGACAAGCTGTTTCGTATCCGTGGTCTGGTGCCGGTCGACAGCAAAAATCCTACGCGTCTGAACCGCGTCAGCGGTGTCGGCGTGTCGGCTATTATTGACGTGCGTTTCTAACGGAAAGAGCTGTTTCGCATGGCGAAACAGCTCTTTTTGAAAAACCGAACGATATATTTGCGGCGTGATTTTCACGTCAAGGGAAAAGAGGTAATGGAATGAAGAAACGATTGGCGCCGTTGCTTTCGCTTTTATTGACACTCCCCTGGGCCGCTTGCGCCGCCCAGCCGACATTGGCGGATCAGGCGACGATTATTGATAATGTTTTGTACGGTGAAGCGCAGTCGGGCGCCATGCTCGATCGCGTGCAAAAAGCGAGCCGTGATGTGTACGGTACGAAGCTCGCGCAAGACGGTCTCGCCGAACAGATCGGAACGCTTTATAACGACGTGGTGCGAAGCGACACAACGGAACCGTCGCTGGCGACTCGCGTCAACACGCTCGAATGGCAGCTGCGCAATGAAATCAGTCGCGCCGCGTTAGCCGATCGGATCGGCGCGCTGGAAACCGAAGTATACGGTGAGAAAAAAGGCGGCAGCCTTTCCGCGCGCGTGCTCGGTTTGGAAAAAAGCATTTATAAAAATCGTCACTTTGAATTGCGTGAAGTGGAAATGCCGGCGAATACCGTTTTCCCGATCACGCTTTCCGAAGAAGTAGCGACGGAAACCAATCATGAGGGCGATGAAATCCGTTTCACGGTCGCGCAGGATGTATTTGTCGATGATGTTCTCGTGCTGCCGCAAGGCGCGCAAGGCACGGGTGTCGTGACAAAAGTGCAACCGCCGCGCAGCTTCGGCCGTAACGGCAAGCTGGAAATCGAGTTCAATCAGGTGTTCGGCATCGATGATGAACCGATTGCCACCGTATTGGGACCGGAAGCGAAAGAAAAATTGAAATATGAAGCGGCGGCGCTGGGCGCGTCGGCGGCCGGCGCGATGGTATTGGGCCCGATCGGTTTGGTCGGCGGGTATTTCGTCAAAGGCAGCGATGTCGATATGCCGGCGGGAACGGCGCTCTACATTCAGGTGCAGGATACCGTCAAGACGCATGGCGTCGTCAGTGTGGACGGCGCGCCGCAGGCGCGTAAAAATGATCTCGTCGTGACGGCGGAAAACGTCGCGCAGCCGGGCGAAACGAATGCGGAGGTCAAAGAACGTCGGCGCGAAATGAACAGCGCGGACTCCGCGTCGACAGGTGAGGTCGCTGATGAAGATCTTGAAACCATTACTTTGCCGAACGAAGCGTCCGCGATGACGTCGGCGGAAAATGCGACGACGGCCGCCGGCGTAGCGGAAGATGCGGCGAAAGAAGCGGAAAAGGCGGCAGCGCAAGCGGAAAAGCACGCCTCGAACGCGAAAGTAGCCAAAGAAGTCGCGACGGATGAAAATTCGAGCGATGCGGCGGTAAAACAGGCGAAAGAAGTCGCGGCGACTTCCGAAAAAGAAGCGCATGAAGCGAAAGCCAAGGCCGACGCCGCTGCGGAAACCGCCAAAGTAGCGAAGGACGCGGCGAAAGACGCGGCCAAAAACGCGAAAGGGAAAATAAAAGCGGAAAAGAAACAGGATGCCGCTGAAGTTACCATTGAACCGATCAATGAGGAAGATGAAGACGATCTTCCGGTTGTGATTATTCGTCAGGAGTAGAAGACGGTATGAACAGTGCGTGGTGGTCGCGGGCGGCGCTCGCGGCTTTATTGGTGACACCGATGGCGGCGCAGGCGACGCTTCCTTCGCCGATTCACAGCGGCGCGCCGGCCGCGGAAGGGGAAACGCATGTATACCCGATGCATCCGTCCACGGGAACGGATTGGGTCATTACGGCGGATACCATGAAGTACAACGGCACCGACGGGGAAATCGCGGCGCTCGGCAACACGGTCGCGCGTTACGATACGGCGCAATTTGTAACGCCCCGCTTGCTCGGCAATCACAAAACGGAAGTGTACCATTTGCCGGATGACGTCGCCTGGACGGACGGCGCGCGGCAGATTGACCTTGCCGTGCGTGATCTCGAGTACAATGCGATGGAGGATACGGCGGCCTTTGCGAATGCCAAGGGTTACTATTCGCGCTTGTACATCGAAGCCGGTCGCGGCGCGTTTTCGCAAGGCGCGAACACCGGCATATTGCAAGAAGCCATGGTGACGACACCGTCGGCGGTGGCCGAGACGCCGGATTACCGCATCGAAGCGGAAACGATTACCATCATTCCGCAGGAATCGCTGCTGGCGGAAGATGTCAATTTTTATATCAAAAATAAACGGATTTTCCATCTGCCGCGCTACCGCGTGAACATGGAGCCGGGACGCAGCAGCAGCGTGGCGTCATTTTTACCGCGGCCGTCGTATAAAGCGCATAACGGTTTCGGTTTCAAAGCGAAGATGGAGTATCCTTTGAGCCAACGTACCGAGGCGTTCTTTAACTACGCGTGGTACACCAAGATCGGTTTCAAGCCCGATATCGGCGTACGCTATTACGCGCCGTACGGAGAATGGAAAATCCATTACAGCAAGGAAGAAAGTCGCTTAAATGACGAATCCGTCTGGATAAAAAAACGACCGGAGCTCATCTTCACGAGTCGGCCGTACCATTTCGGCGCTCGTCCGATCTACGCGCGGGCGCAGCTCGATTGGGGCGATTGGAAAGAGGGCGCAACGAGCGGCAGTCATAGCGGTTACAGCTTGCTTTTGGCGACCGATCCTTTGCGTTTGTCGGAGCGCGCGGAACTGACATTGGCGACAGGGTATTGGAAAGATTTTTACGGCTACGGGGATATGGACCGCAGCAATTTCTACTACGGCGCGCGCTTGGATTATGACGCCGGCCGCACGCAATGGTGGACGGGCGCGCAGATCAACCGACTTTCCGGTGAAACTCCGTATCGGTTTGACCGGCTGGACTTGGAACAACCGGCATTTGTAGGTTTCAAATATAAAGTCGATCGTCTTAACGCGCTCGGCGCGGAATACACATGGGATCTCGTCAACGGCGACTTAAAGCACGCGGACTACACCTGGTATCGCGACATGCATTCGCTGGCGGGAACGCTCACGTATCGCGCCAAAGATGACGAATGGCGTTTGGACGTGTGGGCGAAGGATTTCTGATGTTCGGGAGCAAAGTCGGTGCAACGCTGAAACTAAGCGCTCGACGTATTTCAAAATGGTATTATTTGGCAGGCGCGACGACATGTGTCGTCGCTCTTTGCATGCTGGGCGCGATGCCGGCGGCGCAGCCGCTCGCCGTGGCGCCTGCCGTTTCTTCCGGCGTAACCCTGTCCGACAGCGGCGCGAATACGCTTTCAATTTCGCATCGCGGCCATGCGCGCCAACCCTTTGGCGCCATGACGACCGCGGCGGAAATGGGATCGAGCAACACGGCGGCTTTTGACGCGGCGCAAGAGGAAATTCATTCGCAAGCGGCCGTTACCGCCACCCCCGCGATTATTTGGAACGGCACCATGACCGAAGGCGCGACGACGCTCGCGTTGCTGACGATCAACGGTGTACCGGTGACATTGGCGCCGGGAGAAAGCTATGCCGGCTACACGGTCACCGGTATGACAACGCGGGATTTAACGTTGGCGGGACCGCAGGGCGATCTGCATTTACAGCCTTTGGAGGCGCAATGATGAGCGTAGGCAAATGGGGAACTTTGCTGCTCGGCCTGAGCTTGCTTGCCGGACCGATTCAAGCGGCGGATGTGCAGGCGAGGGATTCTTCCGTGCGGGAAGTGTTGACCGGGCTGGCGCGGCTGACCGGAGATAACATTATCATCGCCGATGATGTTCACGGCAACGTCACGCTGACACTGCATGATGTGACGCCGCAGGAGGCGTTGCAGCTGGTGGCCGAGGCGGCGGACGTGACGCTGGTGAAAAACGGACGCACGTGGCTTGTACATGGCACGCAAACGAACGAAAAAGCGGCTAAACAGGCGCGCTCCTTCGCGCTGAATTATGCTGATCCCGTGAATGTGCAAAAAGAGCTCACGGCGATTGTGCCGGCGGAACAGGTGCAAATTAATCCGGAGAGCGCGAGCGTCATCGTCTACGGTACGCCGCGCGAACTGGCGGAAGTGGATCAGCTGCTGAAGAAAATCGACTACGCGTATCGGCAGGTCAATGTTTCGGTGGAAGTCGTCGCGGTCAATCGCGACCATATCAAAGAGCTCGGGATTGATTGGGACTGGTTGCCGCTGACGGGCAGCGCGCGCTATGAAACGCGTTACGAACGCGGCCGCGGCGCGCGGGAGAAGGTAAAGGAAATTGTCACGCCCGACGGGTTCGGTTCCATTCAATTCGGCAAAACCGTGGCGGGGCATCCGTATTCCTTTTTCTTCCGCGCGAAGTTAAATGCGTTGGTTGCCGACGGCAACGCGCAAATTTTGGCGCGACCGAATATCACGACGGTCAACGGCAAGACGGCGCGAATTTTGATCGGCAATAAAATTCCCGTGCTGGTCGATCAGATCACCAATGGTGAAAAAGTGACGACGACGGAGTATCGCGACGCGGGCATACGCCTTTTATATACGCCGCGCGTCAATGCGGCCGGTGAGATCACGGCTGATGTGACGGCGGAAGTATCGACGCCGTACCTTGTTCCGGAACTGCGGGCCTACCGTATTACGACGCGCGAAGCGCAAACGACGGTGCGCTTGCAACCGGGCGAAGCGCTCACAATCGGCGGTCTGATCGATCGCGAGGAACAAACAAGCGAACGGCGCGTACCGATTTTAAGTGAAATCCCGATCCTCGGACGATTATTCCGCACGACCGAGCATACGAAAAATAATGCGGAAATTATGATAACGATTACGGCGGATTTGCTTCCGGAGCGGCCGCCGAAGCCATAACGAAACGCCGAATCGGCGGGGAGGGCACATGGCTATGATCAAAGTCGCCGGGCTCTCGAAAGCCTTCGGCATCGAAACTATTTTTAAAAATGTCACATTCACCGTCGCGGAAGGACAGCGCGTCGGCTTGGTCGGCCGTAACGGCGCGGGCAAATCGACGCTGCTGCGTTGCGTCATGGGGACAATGGAGGCGGACTCGGGCAGTGTCAGCGTGACCGATCAGGCGACGATCGGTTACGTGCAGCAAAGCATCGATTTCGGCGCGCAGACATTGCGCGAAGTGGTGGAAACCGCGTGGGAAGATGTGCGGCGCATCGAACATGAACTCGAGGATCTGACGCAACGCATGGGACGGACTTCCGATCCGGCGCTGCTCGAACGCTACGCGAAACTGGAAGACCGCTTTGAACGGCTCGGCGGTTACGCCTATGAAACGATGACGCGGCGGATCATGGTCGGTCTCGGTTTTACGGAAGCGGACTGGGATCGCGCGGCGAATAATTTCTCTGGCGGTCAAAAAACCAGGATCAATTTGGCGCGCGCGCTCGTGCGGCGGCCGGATTTTTTGTTGCTGGACGAACCGACGAACCATTTGGATATCGCGATGACGGAATGGCTTGAAGATTTCTTGCGCAGTTATCGCGGCGGCATTTTGCTGGTGTCCCATGACCGCTACTTTTTGGACGCGGTGACGACGGACATTCTGGATCTCGAGCAGCATCGAGTCACGTCGTATCGCGGCAATTACAGCGCGTTCAGTAAAAAGAAGGCGGCGCGCTTGCATGCCGACTTGCGCGCGTATGAAAAGCAGCAGGAAGAAATTGCGCAAACCGAAGCCTACATTCGCAAATATAAAGCGGGCATCAAGGCGAAGCAGGCGCGCGGTCGGCAAAGTCAACTGGATCGCCTGGAACGCCTGCAAAAGCCGGTGACTGAAACGACGCTCGCCTTTTCATTTCGTCCGGCGACCGGCACGGCGGAACGCGTCTTGGATGTGCAGGAGCTGGCAGCGGCGTATGGGGACCGCACTATTTTTAAAGATATTTCCTTTTTGTTGCGTCGCGGCGACACCGTCGGCATCATCGGTCCGAACGGCATCGGCAAGTCGACGCTTTTGTCCGTGATTACCGGCGAAAAAACACCGGCACACGGCACGGTCACATTCGGCAATCGCGTCGCGCTCGGCTACTATTCGCAGGAACACACCAATTTACATCCGAGCCGCACGGTGCTCGAAGAGGTCATGCAGGAATACGGTTGCGGCGAAGATGACGCGCGTCATATTTTGGGCGGTTTTCTCTTCCGAGGCGATGACGTGTATCGTCTCGTCGGTCAGCTTTCCGGCGGGGAGCAGGCTCGGCTGGCGTTGCTGCTGTTGCTTTTGGAAGAACCGAATGTGCTCATTTTGGACGAACCGACGAACCATTTGGATATCCCGACGCGCGAAATGATTGAAGACGCGTTGCTCGAGTTCGGCGGCACGTACCTGGTCGTGTCCCATGACCGCTACCTTTTGGATCGGCTGGTGCAGCGCACGCTTTCCTTTGAAGACGGCACTTTCCGTGAATATTTGGGCAATTATTCCTATTGGAAAGAAAAGCGTAAGGAACTGCTGGAGACGGGTCGCATTCCGATACCGGAGACAGCAGAGCCGCGCAAAAAAGAAAATACGGCGACAGCGCCGTCGGCGGATGTTCCACCCGCGCCGCCTTCGCCGCGCGCGACGGATTCTTTCCGCGCGGCACCGCAGGCGGCGAAAAAAATCGCGGCGCTCGAGCAGGAAATCGCCCGCACGGAAGCGACGATCACGATGATTGAGACGCAGATCGCGCAAACGGTCGATGCGGACGCGTTGACGGAACTGGCCGAATCGCTTTCGACCGCGCAGGAAAAATTGGCGACGCAGTACGAAAAATGGGAACACTGGGCGCAAATGCTTGATTAAAATATTTTTTTGGAAAAGTTTAAAAAAGTGTTGACAGATGTAAAAATCGCTGGTAAAATCAGTCCAACACCAAAAAGCAATGACCGGGACCAAATTTTTCGGCAAGGAACTTTTCAGAGAGCAGACGTTCGGTGCGAGTCTGCAAGTCAGTCGGGAAAGATTACATCACTCGTGAGCTTTCGTCATGAATGAAGTAGTGACGAACGTCGCCGGCGTTAACGGAATGAGAGATAAACCAGGGTGGTACCGCGTAACTACGCCCCTGCAGAGATATTTTCTGCGGGGGTTTTTAAGTACCGCCAATCAAAAGGCAATGACCGGGACTAAATTTTTCGGCAAAGAACTTTTCAGAGAGCAGACGTTCGGTGCGAGTCTGCAAGTCAGTCGGAAAAGAATACATCACCCGTGAGCTTTCGTCATGAATGAAGTAGTGACGAACGTCGCCGGCGTTAACGGACCGAGTAATAAACCAGGGTGGTACCGCGTAACTACGCCCCTGCAGGGATATTTCCTGCGGGGGTTTTTAAGTACCGCCAATCAAAAGGCAATGACCGGGATCAAATTTTTCGACAAAGAACTTTTCAGAGAGCAGACGTTCGGTGCGAGTTTGCAAGTCGGTCGGAAAAGATTACATCACCCGCGAGTCGCAACGTGAACCGAGTAGCGATTGCCGTCGCCGGCGTTAACGGACCGAGTAATAAACCAGGGTGGTACCGCGTAACTACGCCCCTGCAGGATATTTTCTGCGGGGGTTTTTAAGTACCGCCAATCAAAAGGCAATGACCGGGATCAAATTTTTCGACAAAGAACTTTTCAGAGAGCAGACGTTCGGTGCGAGTTTGCAAGTCAGTCGGAAAAGATTACATCACCCGCGAGTCGCAACGTGAACCGAGTAGCGATTGCCGTCGCCGGCGTTAACGGACCGAGAGATAAACCAGGGTGGTACCGCGCTGCCGCGCCCCTGCAGGATATTTTCCTGCGGGGGATTTTTTATCCTCGAAGTAACGCCAAAACGGTTTTTAATAGAGAAAGGATGATATTCATGAAACGCTCCCAGGAATTAATTCAAGAAGAAAGTCATTATTTTGCGCCGGCCGGTCGGATTCCGTATTATCCGCTGGTCATTGATCATGCGCACGGTTCGACGCTGACCGATGTCGACGGTAACGAATACCTCGACTTGTTGACGAGCGCCAGTGCCTTGAATGTGGGGCACACACCGGAGCCGATCGTGAATGCCATTATCGCCCAGGTCAAGAAAATGATTCATTATACTCCGGCCTACATGTACCATGAGCCTTTGGTGCATCTCGCGAAAAAAATGTGCGAGATCACGCCGGGAGATTTTGAAAAACGCGTTATCTTCGGCTTGACCGGTTCGGACGCCAACGATGCTCTGATCAAGTTCGCCCGCGGGTACACGGGTCGTCCGTACATTATCTCCTTTGTGAACGCGTACCACGGATCGACCTACGGTTCGATTTCCATGTCGGCGATCAGTCAAAACATGCGCCGCAAAATCGGTCCGTTGTTGCCGGGCTTCTACCATATTCCATTTCCGGACAGCTATCGCGGCATGTACGGCAGCGCGGAACCGAATACGGTAGAAGAATACCTTGCACCGTTGAAAGAAATGTTGGCGACCTACGTGCCGCCGGAAGAAGTGGCGGCGGTGGTTATCGAAACGTTGCAAGGCGACGGCGGCTTGTTGCAGCCGGTCGACGGTTACTTTGAGGCTTTGCAGCAGTTGTGCAAAGAGCACGGCATTCTCTTTTGCGTTGACGACACGCAGCAGGGACTCGGACGCACCGGCACATGGTGCTCGTTGGAACACTGGCATTTGGATCCCGACCTTGTCGTTTACGGTAAATCGCTCGCGGCGGGACTGCCGCTCTCGGCCTTGGTCGGACGCAAAGAGATTATGGAAAGTCTGGATCGTCCCGCGCATATATTTACGACCGGAGCCAATCCGGTATGCTGCGCGGCGGCGCTTGCGACTTTGCAATACATGGAAGACAATGATTTGCTTGCGGAAAGCACGCGCAAGGGCAAGATCGCGCACGATCGTATGGAACATTGGCGGGAACGTTTCGACTGCGTCGGTGACGTTCGCGGTTTAGGCCTTTCGCTCGGCGTTGACATCGTCGCCGATAAAAAAGCGAAAACGAAAGATCCTCACGCCGCGCTCGTTATTTGCAACCGCGCCTACGAAAAAGGCGTCGTGATGATCGCTTTCGCCGGCAGCGTTTTGCGTTTCCAACCGCCGCTGACGATCACGGATGAGGAACTCAATAAAGCATTGGATGTTATCGAAGAAACCTTAACGGAATGGCAGGATGGCCGGCTCGCCGATTATGAAGTCGACGGGCAAGGCTGGTAAGGAGGGACATTATGGAACAAGTCAACTGGCGTAACGTAGTCAAGCTGAGCGGGGCGTACATCGCCTACCTCATCGGCTCGGGCTTTGCCACGGGGCAGGAAGTATTACAGTTTTTCGTTTCGTACGGCATGAAAGGTTTGTACGGCGCGTTGATCAGTGCCGTTTTGTTCTGCTCCATCGGCGTGATCGTCATGCGCAAGGGACATGAATTGCAGCTCGCACGGCCGTCGCTGATTTTCCGTCATTACTGCGGCAATTATTTGGGCCGCGCGATCGAGTATTTCACATTGCTCTTCATCTTTTCGATCGTCGTTATCATGATCGCGGGTTCGGGGGCCATCGCGGAAGAATATTTCGGCGTGCCGTCCGCGGTCGGCTGGCTCGGCATGGGCGTTGTCGCGATGATCACGGTGCTTGCCGGTTTGCGTCGCCTGGTCGATATCATCGGCGCGATCGGACCGTTTATCGTCGTCTTTACCGTCGCCGTCGGCATGTACACATTTTTCCATGATTTCAATTGGACGACTGCGCCGGTCGCGACGACGACAGCCGCGCTCGCTGCCCGGCCGGTCGCGCACTGGTGGCAGGCGGGAACATTATTCTTTTGCTACAACATGCTCGCCGGCATGGTCTTTTTCACCGAACTCGGCGCCCAGGCCTCGAGTCGTAAGGAAGCGGGTATCGCCGGTTTTTGCGGCGGCTTCTTCCTGATGCTGACAGTCGTCGGCATGCTGTGCGGCATGCTCGCCAACTTTGACGCCGTGATCGGTTTGCAAGTGCCGAATCTGTACCTCGGCGCGAAGATCAGTCCGTTGGTCGCGCTCGTTTTCTCCGTCATCATCATGTTCGGGATCTACTCGACCACCGCGCCGATGTATTGGCTGATCAAAAATGAATGCTTGAAAGTCGTTCCGCAGCGTTGGGAAATTGCACTGACCGTTGCGCTCGGCGTGGTATTTATGCTCGGCGGTTCGTTCCCGTTCGGTAAACTGGTATCGCTCATTTATCCGTTTGTCGGCTACGTGGGCATCGCGCTGGTTCTTGTCGTCTTTGCCCGCACGCTCTTTAAAAACTCGTCCAATGACGCGCAAGGTGATGTAGAGACGAATTAAGAAATTACGACACTAAAAAAGCTCTCCCGAGGGAGAGCTTTTTTAGTTGTTTGGAGAATTAGTAAGATTAGGCTTCTTCCGCGACGGGACGAAGCACGGGGTGGGTAAAACCGAGACCGAGATCGCGTACCATCACGCGATCCGCTTTGGGATCCCGACCGCCCGTAGTGAGGTAGCCGCCGACCATAATGCCGTTCAAACCGGCATTTAGCGCGTACGCCTGCAGATCGCGCAAGTTGACTTCGCGACCGCCGGCGGTGCGGATCAAAGCCCGCGGCAAGATGAAACGGAAGACCGCAAACGCGCGTAGAATTTCCAGCGGCGAAAGCGATTTGTTGTTTTCAAAAGGAGTGCCTTTAATCGGATTCAGAATATTGAGCGGTATGGAATCGACGCCGAGTTCTTTCAGCGTAAACGCCATTTCAACGCGTTGCTCGTTCGTTTCTCCCAAGCCGAGAATCCCGCCCGAGCAGACGCGAATGCCGACGTCCTGCGCTGCCTTTAAGGTCGTCAATTTATCTTCAAAAGTATGCGTTTGGCAAATGTCCGGGAAATGGCTCGGAGCGGTTTCGATATTGGAATGGTAACGGGTGACCCCGATATCTTTGAGTTGTTGTAATTGGTCTTTGGTGACGAGTCCGAGCGAGCAGCAGATTTCAATGCCCACTTCGGCACGGATGCGTTTGAGCGCGCGCACGATGTTTTCAAATTCGCGCGGATTGCCCTGGTTGCGTCCGCTGGTGACGATAGAAAAACGCACCGCGCCGGCCGCTTTGGCTTTCTTCGCGGCATTGACTAAGACGTCTTCATCGAGGAGGGGATATTCTTCCACGCCGGTATTATAGTGAGAAGACTGTGCGCAAAACGCGCAATTTTCCGGGCAACGGCCGCTGCGCCCGTTGATGATCGCGCAAAAATCAACACGATGACCATTGTACTTCTGACGAATTTTATCCGCCATCGCCATTAAAAGCATCGTATTTTCATCACTGGTGTTGATTAGGGAAATGCCTTCTTCTTTTGTAATTTCACCGCCGTCAAGAACACGGTCGGCCAGCGCAATAATTTGCGCGCAATTTGCGTCCATCATTCCACCCCGTTCATGCTACAACCATTTCCTTGTTTCTTATGTTTACTTCTATATTTTAACTACATTAACAATATAAGTCAACAGAAAATTTTTTATCAGTTTACAAAAAAGATCTGCGCCGATAATTTGCGTTCTTTCTCTGTCATGTTTTACAATAAAGTTATTAATGGAGGAACACATGACAGCTACCAAAGAAGTGCCGTTATATTTGCGGCTGTATCGCGCGATGCGCGAAAAAATAGAAACCGGTGTTTGGCCGGCCGGCATGCGGTTGCGTTCGGTACGTGCGCAGGCGGCGGAGCTTGGCGTCAGTAAATTTACCGTTGAACGCGTGTACAGTCGGCTCGCGAGCGAGGGCTATATCGTGGCGAAAAATCGCGCGCGTTTTACCGTGATGCCGCAACTGACGATCCGACAGCATCCTGCGCGGACGCAGCCTCGCGCCAAAACCGAAGTCACGTATCGCTATGATCTGGCGCAAAGCGGCATGGATCGCGACGGCTTTTTATTCGCCGCGTGGCGGCGTTCGCTTGCGCGGGTGTTTCGTGATGAAAAACGGTTGCTGCGTTACGGCGATATTCAAGGGGAGCGGGAACTGCGCGAAGCGTTGGCGCAGTACGGAGCCCAAGCTCGGGATACGCGGGCGTATGCCGACGACATCATCATCGGTTCGAATACGCAGCAATTACTGCGGATTTTAGCCAGCCTTTTGCAAACGGATTACGGGGAAGTTTTGTTTGCGGAAACGGAATTTCCGTTGGGCGTGGATACGATGAGCGATGCGGGATTTACCGTACGCATGTTGTACGGCGGACACGCGGAACTTTTGCAGCCGCCGTTGCAAAATGCCCGCAAGCGCATTCTTTACGTGTTACCGTCGCTGGCGTATCGCGCGGCGGATGTGATGCCCGCGCAGATCCGCGCGGAACTGTTGTCGTGGAGCGAGCGCACGGACGGACTGATCATCGAAGACGATTTTGACAGCGAACTTTCTTACTACGGCGCACCGGTCGCCTCGTTGCAGGGGATGGGTGACGGCACGCGCGTCGTCTATATCGGGGCGCTTTCCAAAGTGCTGCCGCCGTCGTTGCGTTTGGCGTACATGATTTTACCGCCGGACTTGCTGCAACGTTTTCTGGCGCGCCGCGAGTTATATCGTCAGACGGCGTCGGTGGCGGAGCAACTGGCGCTGGCGGACTTCATTGAGCGCGGGCACTTCACGCGGCAAATTCGCCGTTTACGCAAACTGTACGCGGAAAAAGGAGAGCTGCTGACGAACGCATTGCAGCGGATGTTCGGTGACGCGATTCGGATCGACGCGCCGACCGCGGGCATTTATTTGCCCGTGTACGTCAAAACCGCCGCGTCTCGCGCCGTCTTGGTGCGCGCGGCCGCTCGACGCGGATTGCATTTGCGACGAGTGAAACCGCAGCATAATGAACCGGACAACGAACGCATGCTACTGCTTTCTTTTGGCGAAATTGAGAGCGATGATATACCGGAGGTCAGCAAAATATTATACGCGGCGTATCAAGATACTTTGAAGGAGGCCTGAGATGGCGAAACGATTTCGATTTATTCACTGTGCGGATTTGCATTTAGGAACGCCGTTGGCTATCCGGGAAGCGCCGTCACGGTACTGGGAAAAAACATTGCGGGAAGCGACTTTTCAAGCGTTCCGCAACATTGTCGATACGGCGATCGAAAAGCGTGTCGCCGCGATTGTGATCGCCGGTGACGTATATAATTCGGCGGACCACAGTTTACCGGCGCAGCTGGAATTTTCGCGCGAGCTGTTTCGCGCGGCCAATGCGGGCATCAGCACGTTTATCGCGCACGGCAACCACGATCCGGTGAGCGCGTGGCAGGCGCAGGTGCCGTTGCCGCCGACCGCGCATGTGTTCAGCGCGGACAAAGTGGAAGGATTACCGCTCGTGGTGGAAAATGAAACCGCCGCGATGATTTACGGTCGAAGCTACGCGACAATGCATACGGATGGTCGCTGGGCGCCGGATTATGTGCGCGGCGAAAGCGATCCGTACGCGATCGCCGTCATGCACACGCAGGGACCGAAAGCGGCGTCGGAGGGTCCGTATGCGCCGCTCAGCTGGGACGAGATTCGTCAAAGCGGGATTGATTATTGGGCGCTCGGCCATGTGCATACGCGCGAGGTATTATCGGAAGATCCGTATGTCGTCTATCCGGGCAACGCGCAAAGTCTGACGGCGGCGGAAACCGGCCCCCGCGGCTGCTACCTTGTCGAAGTGGGCAGTCACGGCACGACGATGCTTGAATTTATCGCAACCGATGCCATTCGTTCGGAAACATGGGAGTTTTCCGTGACGGATCTGACGGACGTGGAGATGTTCATCCAAGCGGTGTTGGCAAAACGGCAGGAGCGTCGTCAGGAAGTGGGCAAACCTTTGCTCGTGACCTTGGTCGTGAACGGGCGCGGCGCGCTGCATCAGGTATTCTCCGATCCGGCGGCGCGACAGTCCATTTTGGCGCGCTTAAATGAAGAAGAAGAAATGAAACATATCTTTGTGTATTGCCGCGCTCTTTTAGATCAGACGACGGCGGCGGTCGATTGGCAGGCGCGGCGGGAGATTCCGGATGCGACGGGCGATTATCTGCGCGCGGTGGATCGACTGCGCGCCATGTCGCCGGAGGAGCGGCATTACGCGTTGCGGCAGGCCGTCGCGGCGCGACCGGAATGGGAACGCTACGCGCGTTACTTCGGCGAACTCAGCGACGAACGCTTGGAAACGGCGCTCCGTCGCGCGGAAATAACGGGTGCACAACGAATATTGGGGGACAACGGCGATGAAGCTGACTGATTTACAATTGCAACGATACGGCATTTATCAAAATGTTTCCTGGCAGCCGCCGGCCGCCGGACTGACCGTTATCTGCGGTGAAAATGAAAGCGGCAAAACGACGCTGCTGCAATTTGTGCGCGACATGCTGTTCGGTTATCGCCGCGGCAAACGGCGCGGCCGCAAAGGCAATTTGGCGGTCGAGCTTGCGAACGGTCGCGTGTATCGCATTCATCGCGATGAAGGGGAAACGAAAGTCACGGATGATCGTTTGGAAACCGTCATCGGCGAACCGGCGGATTTGTGGTGGAACGGTTTGGATCGCAATACGTATGAGCAGGTTTTCGCGATCGGACTGGAAGATCTGCAGGGAGCGGCGATTCTCGCTCAAGATGATGTCCGCGCCGGTTTTTTGAGCATGCAAGGCGGCGAGCAGCTGGCGCGCACGCAGCGGGAAGTGGCGAACGCGCGGGAAGAGTTGCTGGTGGCGTCACCGCAGGGCAAACGCGTCATCAATCAATTGTTGAACGATTGGCAAAAGGCGCAAAATGATGTCGCGACGCTGGCCGGGGAAGAGGAAGAATTCGCCGCCATTCGTCGTGAACAAAACGAAGTCGATTCGCAAATCAAAGCGGCGGAAGAAGCCATTGCCGCACTCGATGTGCGCGATCGCACGATGGATAAACAGATCGGCGCGTGGGAATACTATCGGGAAGGCATCGAAACGAAACGGCGCCTGGATTTGTGCAGCACGATCGAGCATTTTCCCGCCGACGGCAAAGAGCGCTGGAATAAATTGGTGCAGCGCATGGCGGATGTCAACGAGCAGCGCGAAGCGGTACAACAAAAACTCGCGGCGATTGCGCCGACCGCGCGGCAGGATGTAGTGACGCTCGAACCGGAGCGCGATGAAATCGCCGCGCTCTATCGGGAAAGCGAACGTTGGCGCGAACTGCGAAATGAAGAGATCGCGAAAAACGAGGCGCTGGCCGCTTGGCAGCAGGAATTTGCGGCGCGCACGGAAGCTATGGCCGCGTGGCCGGGGACGGAAGCTGCGAAACTTGGCACCGTTGACTGGACGAAAGGGCGGGAGCTTGCGGCGCAGTTGCTGCGGCGTGATAACGAACTCCATTACTGGGAAAATGATGAGCCGGTGATCGAAAGCGCGCAGGAAATCAAAACGGACGACGTACCGCGCCTGACCGATGAAGGCGAATTCCAAAAGTGGGAGCAGGAAGGGCAGGAAATGTTACTGCTCGCGCGTGAAAAGAAGCACTTAACCGATGAGATCGAGTGGTTGGAAACGCTTCCGGTCAAACGGTATTCCGCGTTTTTCTGGCTGGGCTTTTTACTCGTGCTGGGAGCGCTCGCGGCGTTTTATCTTTACTTCACCGGCGGTCTCGGCATGGAGGCATTGTACATTGTCGGCGGCGCGTTGGCGCTTTCCCTGCTGTGCTTTTATTGGAACTATCGCAAGAGTCATCAAAATGAATATCGTCTGGCTAAACTGAACGCGCGACTGGCGGAACTGCAGGCGCGGCAGACGGAATTGGCGCAAGGTCTGGAGCTTGCCGTTCCGGAAACGGAAAGCGAACTCGAAAATTTTCGGCAGGAACTGGAAACGGCGCGCCGCGATTTTTATCGCTACCAAACGCAACTGCAGGCGATCTCCTGGCAGGCGGAAAGCGAACGCCGGCAGCGCTTAGAACATGAAAAATGGGCCGCGCGCGGCGCGAAATTGCGCGCCGATCGAGAAGTTTCCGAGGAAGCGTGGACGAAGTGGCTGGCGGCTGAACATTTGCCGCCGACGGAGGCGACGCAACTCGATTTGCGTCAGGCGCAATGGCAGGAACTTTTCACGGCCAAAGGCGAAGGCGAAATTTTGCGCGTGCAGTTGGAGCGGATTGACCGGCAATTGACCTCCTACACCGAGCGAACGGCATCGCTTTTGCAACGCATCGGCGAAACCGCGCCGGCGGCACCGGAAACGATCATCGAATTGGCGGATCGCTATCAGGAGCAGATGCTGCAATGGCAAAGTTTGCAGGAAAAAAATCGGCGCCATGAAGAATTATCTAAAGAAAAAGCGTTGCTCGATGAGCGTTGGACATTGTGCGAGAACGAAATGAACGCGTTGCTCGCGCTGGTGAACGCCAAAGACGCCGCGGAGTTCGTCGACAAAGTGAGCGCGTATGAAGAATGCGACCAGCTGCGCAAAGATTACGAACGCGTACGGCAAAATCTGCGACTGTACGCGGGTAGCGAAGCAGAATTTAACCGCCTCTGGCTACAGCTGGAAACCGGCGCGTATGAAACGTGGCTGGATCGGCGCGATCAGTACGAACGCTCGCTCAGTCAGCGCAAAACCGAGCTCACGCAACTGCGCCAACGGGAAGGCGCGTTGCAAAGCGAATTGGCGCGTTTGATCAAAGACGATCGCCTCACCAAAGCGCTGGAACGTCGCGCCCAAGTGGAAACGCAACTGCAGGCGGCCGTGGACGATTACCTCGCGCTCGTCGTGAGCGAATACTTGCTTGATGAAGCGCGTCGCGCCTATGAAGCGGACGGCAAACCGAATGTGATTGCGCGCGCCGGACAGTACCTCTCGCAGATGACGAGCGGCCGCTACACGCTCGCGCTGACCGCTGAGGGCGTCGTACAGACCATCGACAGCACGCACAGCACGAAAGAAGCTGCGATCTGGTCCAGCGGTACCGGCGATCAGGTGTATCTTGCGTTGCGCCTGGCGCTGGCACTCGCGTTCGGCGAAAAAACGGAACCGATGCCGATTATTTTAGATGATATTTTCGTGCGCTTTGATGAAACGCGGCAGCGGGAAACATTACGTTTTCTGCTGGCATTCGCGCGGACACGACAGGTATTGCTGTTCACCTGCCACCAACGCACCGCGGAATTGGCCAAAGAAGTGGATGCGGATAATCACGGCCATTACTATCGTTTGCGTTCCGGCACGATCAGCGCGGAATAAAATAAAAAGCGAAGACATTGTCTTCGCTTTTTTTTGTATTTTTTGTGATCATCCGACGTAAAAAAATGCGCGCGACTCTTTATTCTTCACTCGTCGCATCGGCGAGATGCAAATCCGCCGCGTACAACAGTTTCGCTTCCGCGGGGCTCAACATGCCCTGTTCGGTCATCGCGTCAAGCACTTGGCGCTGGCGGGCCTTCGCGTTTTCAAAATGGGCCAGCGGATTATAGGCGCTCGGCGCTTGCGGCAAACCGGCCAAAACGGTGCATTGCGCCGGCGTAAGATCGCGAGCGTCGCAATGGAAATAGGTCAGCGCGGCCGCCTGCAAACCGTACGCGCCGGCGCCGTAGTAAATGGTATTTAAATACAACTCCAAAATTTCTTCCTTACTGTACACGCGTTCCAGACGGCTTGCGAGCAACATCTCCTGCGTCTTGCGCATCCACGTGCGATCATGAGAGAGAAACAAATTTTTCACGGTTTGTTGTGAAATCGTACTGCCGCCCTGCAGCGTCTCACCCGCCTGATAATTAGCGACGAGCGCTCGCGCGACGCCGATTAAATCAATGGCGCCGTGAGTGTAAAAACGTTTGTCTTCCGTCGCGATGATCGCCTGTTTCAGCGTCGTCGGAATTTCCTCGGCGGGCACGAAAGTCGATCGGTCGATCATGCTCTCGACGGCGGCGTGCGGATCATACAGTTGCTGCCCGAACGAGATCGGATCCGCATCCCGCATCGCGTCGGCGGTCGACGTCACGCCCTCTTTGAGCGTGCCGAATGGCGCCGCGGGATCGTCAGGCGGAGCCGACCACCACCACCAACCGCCCAGCATAAGTGCAATCACTAATATAAAGCGCATAAAATCTCCTTTTCTATTATCGTTATTATACAATAAATAAAAATACGCATGCAGACAAATATAAAAAGGTTGAAATATTATTCATGGTGACGTATAATTATAACAATATTTCAAATGCTCTTACCGCAAACCAAAGGAGGAAGTTCTATGTCAGACGTAAAAAAAGTAGTGCTTGCCTATTCGGGCGGGTTGGATACATCGGTGATCATTCCCTGGTTGAAAGAAAATTACCAATGCGAAGTCATCGCGGTCTGCGCCAATCTCGGCCAGCCGGAAAATTTTGACGCCATTGAAAAAAAGGCGCTGAAAAGCGGTGCGTCGAAAGCGTTTGTTTTGGATCTGCGTCAGGAATTTTTGGAAGAGTACGTATGGAAGGTGCTGCAAGCGGGCGCGGTGTACGAAGGCAAATACCTGCTCGGCACTTCCTTCGCGCGGCCGATCATCGCCAAAGCGCTGGTCGATATCGCCAAACAGGAAGGCGCCGACGCGGTGGCGCACGGCGCGACGGGCAAAGGCAATGACCAGGTGCGGTTCGAACTGACGGTGAAAGCGCTCGCGCCGAATCTCACCATTATCGCGCCGTGGCGTTTGTGGGATATCAAGTCGCGGGAAGACGCGATCGCTTACGCGGAACAACATCAGGTGCCGATCAACATGTACGCGAGCGACGATCCGGCGAAACCGAAACAGCCGTACCCGTACAGCATGGACTGGAACATTTGGCATTTATCGCATGAAGGCGCCGATTTGGAAAATCCGGCGAACGCGCCGCATGATGATATGTACATGGTGACTTGCGATCCGACCAAAGCGCCGGACGAAGTGACGGAAATCACGCTGGGCTTTGTGGAAGGCGTGCCGAAAACGCTGAACGGCAAAGAACTTTCGGCGGTCGAAATGATCACCGAGTTAAATAAAATCGGCGCGGCCAACGGTATCGGCATCGCGGATATCGTCGAAAATCGTCTCGTCGGTATGAAGTCGCGCGGCGTATATGAAAATCCGGGCGGCGCGATTTTGTTCTACGCGCATCGCGAGTTGGAATACCTCTGCCTCGATCGCGCGACCTACCATTTCAAAGAACAGGCGGACGTGCGCTATGCGGAACTCGTGTACGACGGCATGTGGTATTCACCGCTGCGCGAAGCCTTGCAGGCATTCGTGACGGAAACGCAGAAAACCGTGACGGGCGAAGTCGGCTTGAAATTGTACAAGGGCAATATCATGAGCAACGGCGCGAAATCGCCGTACTCCCTCTACAATGAAGAATTCGTCACGTTCGGCGCGGACGAAGTGTACAATCAGGCGGATGCGGAAGGTTTCATCAACCTGTTCGGCTTGCCGCTCAAAATCCGCGCGCTGATGCAGCAGAAGGAGCAAAAATGAAACTGTGGGGCGGCCGCTTTCAGGAAGAAACGGCACTGGAGGTAGAAGCGTTTACCGCTTCGATTCCATTTGATAAAAAATTGTACCGCGAAGATATCGCAGGCTCGATCGCGCATGCGCAAATGCTTGCCGCGAACGGGATCATCAGTGAAGACGACGCGGCGCAAATCAAAGACGGCCTGTTGAAAATTTTAACATCGATTGAAAACGGCGAATTCACTTTTTCGATCGGTCTGGAAGATATTCACATGAATATCGAAAGCGCGCTGACGGAGGCGATCGGCGATGCGGGCAAACGCTTGCACACCGCACGCAGCCGTAACGATCAGGTCGCGCTCGATATGCATTTATACATGCGGCGCGCGATTGTGGAAACGGGTGAGGCGCTGCTGGCGCTCCTGAAGACGCTCAAAGAGGTCGCGACAGATTACCAAGATGTCATCTTGCCGGGGTACACGCATTTGCAAAGGGCGCAACCCATTTTACTCGCGCAACATCTCATGGCGTACTTCCATATGCTGGCGCGCGATTTCCGTCGGCTCGAAGGTTGCTGGCAGAGCGCGGATATCATGCCGCTCGGTGCGGGCGCGCTCGCCGGCACGACGTATCCGACACAGCCGGAAATGGTCCGCGACGCGCTCGGTTTCAAAGCGCTCTACGCCAACAGCATGGACGCGGTCAGCGATCGCGACTATTTGCTTGAATATCTCGCCATGGCCTCAATCGCCATGATGCATTTGTCGCGCCTTTCGGAGGAAATCATCTTGTGGGCGTCGTCCGAGTATCGTTTCATTGAACTTTCCGACGCGTTTACCACCGGCTCGTCCATCATGCCGCAAAAGAAAAATCCGGACGTGAGTGAGCTCGTGCGTGGTAAAACCGGCCGTGTTTACGGTCATTTCATTGCGCTGGCGACGGTCATGAAAGGCTTGCCGCTCGCGTACAATAAAGATTTGCAGGAAGATAAGGAAGGCGTGTTTGACACGGTCGCGACCCTCGGTTTCGCGCTGCGGGTTTACGCCGATATGCTGCGTTCCATGAAAGTCAATCGGGAACGGATGCGAGCCGTGCTGGACGACGATTTTTCCAACGCGACCGACATGGCGGATTACCTTGCCAAACGCGGCGTGCCGTTCCGTGAAGCGCACGCGATCGTGGGCAAGGCGGTGCATTATTGCATTGAAAACAATAAAGTATTAACCGATCTGACGCTTTCGGAATTCAAAACATGGAGTCCGGCGTTCGATGAGGATATTTTGGACGCGATTTCGATCGAAGCGTGCATCGCCGCGCGCGATACGCACGGCGGTACAGCGCCGGCGCGCGTGGCGCGGCAACTCGAAGGCGCCGCCAAGTTGCTCGCCGTGTACGAAAAGATCCAGGCGGAACGCGCCGAGAAAGCGACATTGCCGCTCGCGTAAATAAAAAAGACTGTCCGCGGACAGTCTTTTTTAGTGCGGAAAATGCGGCGGCTCCGCTTTTTCCTGCGGGCGACACAAAATCTGCAACGCTTCGGCCAGACGCAAGGCGACGGGGTAGAGCGGATGGGCGGCCGGTTGCGGTAAAAACGCCAGCGCTTCTTCCAAGTGGCGCCGCACCGTCGCGGGCTGCCAATACACCGTCAAGTGCGCGCCGCCGTGCAGCAGTACGGACGCTTCATGGGCGCAAGCGCCGTTTTCCACTTGCTTCACGCAAAGCACATTGATGTAACCGATCGTCGCATCGCGCGGACATTTCGGGCGGCGCACTTTCAGCGGCACGAGCACCGTCGGCGGCAGCACGAGCGGACGGTACAACGCGCGTTTTTGAAATACGCCGCGCAATAATCGCGGACTGGTGGCCTGCCGTTTGGTCATGCGGCGTAGCCACGTCGGCAGCGTGACGGCGAGATCTTCCTCGGCGCCGTCAGGATAATATACGCGCACGCAGTCACCGGCGTCGGTATAGACGGGACACGCCGCGGCGATGGCCTCCGGCCGTTCCGAAAGCGGCACATTCATAGAATCAAAAATGGACAAATCAATCACGAAATCCTTTCCCAAACAAACCGAACATATGTTCTATTCGTATGGTAGCAAGTTATGCGTAACGCGTCAATGCGCAAAAATATTTATGGGATTTTTTCGGCGAAAGAATCGGTTTCCGTTTGACACGGTCCGCGCTTTTGCGGATAATAAAAGCAACGCGAAGGAGGAAATATGTCTACTATTTTATTGACCGGCGGTGCGGGCTTCATCGGGTCGCATATCGCCGAAACATATACGCGAAAAGGTTGGCGGGTGGCGATTGTCGATGATTTTTCATCCGGCACGATGGAAAACCTCGCGGCCATCAAAGACGCGCCGAATGTCACGATTTATCATGCGGATATTCGCGATCGTGAAAACTTGCGCGAGATATTCGCCGAAGTGCGTCCCGACGTGGTGAACCATCACGCGGCGCAAAAGTCCGTGGCCGATTCCGTCACGGATCCTCTTCATGATCTCGATATCAACGGCCGCGGCTGGCTGAACGTGTTGCTGGCGGCGGGGGAATACGGCGTGAAAAATATCATTTACGTCTCATCCGGCGGCGCGCTTTCCAAAATCATCGAAGGCGATGAAAAATCGCAGGAAATCGACCCGCCGCAGTTGATTTCTCCGTACGCCATTCACAAGTACGCGGGCGAGCAGTATTTGGCGAATTATCAGGAAAAATACGGCTACGAATACACGATTTTACGTTACGCGAATGTGTACGGACCGCGGCAGATTCCCGACGGTGAATGCGGCGTGATTCCGATCTTCGTGAATAATGTGCACGCCGATCGTCCTTCCGTGCTCTTTACGTATCCCGATATGCCGCGCGGTTGCTCGCGCGATTACGTGCATGTCGCTGACGTGGTGCGGGCGAACGTCATGGCGCAGGAAAAGCCGGCGAATGAGCCGGTCAACATCGGTTCGGGAGAAGAAATTTATATTCTCGATATCTATGAAAAAATTTGCGACGTTTTCGGCTCCGACGCGCCGATCGCGATCGAAGGACCGCGCGAAGGCGATATTCGCCGTTCCGTTTTGGCGGCCGATCGCGCCCGCGCGCTTTGGGGTTGGCGGCCGCAAGTGACGTGGCAGGAAGGCTTACAGTCACTGAAAAATGAATAAAAAAACGGCCGCAAGGCCGTTTTTTTATGGCTTGTCCGGCGCGTACGCGGCGAGTTTTCGACGCAACGCGTCAAGCGCCCGACGTTTGAGCGCGCTGATCGCTTGCGGTGTGCAATGAAGTTCCCGCGCGAGTTCGCCGCGCGTTTGTTGTCGAAAGAATACACCGTAAATCACGCGGCGCTGACGTTGCGGCAAGGTGAGGAGCGCGGCGTGCAACGCGCGATAGAGTTCTTTTCTGTCGTACGTCACGTCCGGTTGTTCGCGCGGCGGTGCGGAAAGCGGCAAAGTGTCCGTGTCACCGCCGTTTGCCCGTTGATCCGTGCGGGCGTGTTTCGCGCAGGCATTCCAGGCGGCGTAACGCAGCTGCGTTTTCAAATATCCCGCCACCGGCACGCCGCGACTTTTATCGTAGCGGCCGACGGCTTCCCAAAAAGCGAAGCGAATGACGGCGAGCAATTCATCGCGATCGCGCGTGAAAAAGGTTCGCGCCGTCGCGTGGATAAGCGGCAGGTAGCGGCGGTACAATACGGTCGCGGCGATCGCATCGCCGTCTTGCGCCGCGGTCATCAGGTCGATGTCGTTCGCGGTCAGATATGAAGTTTCCATGTTGTCTCATTTCCGAGGCCTCTTGTTTTTTGCGCATGTCTACTGTAACGCGCGGGCATGCCGCGGCGCAAAAACCGAGCCGGCGCGGGCAATGAGCACTGCCGCGTAAGCAAAACATACTCCGAAGCGAGTTGTCGCGACTCGTCAAAAAAACACTTCAGACACTGTGCACCGCCTGATTTTTCGGCAACAAAAAAAGACGCTCGAGCGAGCGTCTTTTTTTGTTTATTTTAGGCATTTACCTGTTTGCGACCGCGTTGCCATTGCAGGAAGAACAGAGCGGCGAGGAGAACGATGCCGATGATGTCGGTCGTTGCCCCCGTATCGATCATGCACAGACCGCCGATTATGAAGAGAATGCGTTCCCATGCTTTCTCTTTGACGACGAAGTGACCGATCATCGCGGAGCTGATCGCGACCATGCCGATGATGGAAGTGAGCAGCACCATGAGAATTTTAGGAATCGTCGTATCAATCATCAACATCGCGGGTGAGTTGACGAAAATATACGGAATCAGGAACGCGGCGATCGCGAGCTTCGAAGCCTGCACGCCGGTGCGCAACGCGTTACCGCCCGCAATCGCCGAACCCGCGTACGCGGCCAGCGCGACCGGAGGCGTCACGTCGGCGACAATGCCGAAGTAAAAGACGAACATATGCGCCGCGAGTACCGGTACGCCGAGTTGTACCAGCGCCGGCGCGGCAATCGTCGAAGTAATGACGTAGTTCGCCGTCGTCGGGACACCCATGCCCAAGACGAGTGAAGTCAGCATCGTGAAGAAAAGCACGGCGAGGAAAACGCCGCCCGAGAGATCGATCAAGGCGGAGGCCATCTTCAAACCGATACCGGTTTTGGTGACCACGCCGATGATAATACCTGCCGCCGCGCACGCCGCGAGCACGGAAAGCATGTTGCGCGCGCCGTCGATCAGACCCTGCACAACTTCAATGAATGAGAGCCGCGTGTTTTTGCGGAGCATCGCCGCCGCGACCGTCAGGAAAATACCGATCAACGCGGCGCGCATCGGCGTATAGCCGCTGACCAAAAGACCGATGATAACGACCAGCGGTAATGCCAAGTGACCACGCTCACGGAAGATCACGCCGAATTTCGGCAGACTTTCCCGCGGCAAGCCTTGCAGATTTTCCCGCCGCGCTTCGAAATGAACGCCGAGCCAAATACCGAGGAAGTATAAAATCGCCGGGATTGTCGCCGCTTTGACGACTTCCATGTACGGTACGCCGACAAATTCCGCCATCAGGAACGCCGCCGCGCCCATGATCGGCGGCATCAACTGCCCGCCGGTGGAAGCGGCTGCCTCGACCGCGCCGGCGAAGTCGCGGTGGTAGCCGAGTTTTTTCATCATCGGGATCGTAAATGAACCGGTTCCGGCGACGTTGGCGACGGACGAGCCCGATACCGTGCCCATCAAGCCGCTCGACAGCACGGCGACTTTCGCCGGACCGCCGCGCGCCCAGCCGGCGACGGCATTCGCCAAATCAATAAAGAAGTGACCGAGCCCCGTCGACTCCAAATAGGCGCCGAACAAAATAAAGAGAAAAATAAAAGTACTCGAAACGCCCAACGGAATCCCGAAAATACCTTCGGTCGTAAAATACAAATGGCCGACGAGTTGGTCCCAGTTCACGCCGCGATGTCCTAAAATGCCGGGGATATACGGACCGGCAAAGGCGTAGGCGATGAAAAACAGCACCACCGACACCATCGGGATGCCGACCACGCGCCGCGCCGCTTCAATGACGAGCAGCACGCCGATTGAGCCGACCGCCATGTCCAGCGTATTGAAATTGCCCGCTCGCAATACTAAATCATGATACTGCGTGATGATGTACAAAGGACCGCTTGCCGCGAGCAGCGCTAAAAACGCGTCCAGCGGATGAATGCTGGTGCGATTCAGCCAGGTCTTGCGCGTCGGATATAAGAGAAACACCAGCACCAATCCGAAACCTAAATGCACCGCGCGTTGTAATTGCGCGTCAAGTACACCGAAAATACCTGTATATAATTGAAACAGAGAAAAACAGATCGCGATGAAAGAAATGAGTTTTGCGATGTGACCGCGATATTGCGCCACGCGATTTTCTTTTTCCAGCGCCATGACCGCCTCTTGCGACACGGCGTCATCTTGTTTTGAACGAACCTTACGTTCTTCTGCCATTTCTCTCACCTCCTAACCAATGGTTGAAATGCTCATAGTAGCTGCGCCAGCGCGGGGTGACGGACAATGTCACCAATGTGCCCGGCGCATGTCGTTGATACAGCGCGTACGTCGTTTGCAACGTAACGGTAAGTTCCGTCCCCAAACCCGTCCGTAACGTCAGCGGGCGGGGCAGAACCCGGTTAATATCATCCAAATAAAAATACTCGCCGTCGCTTCGAAAATTACCTTCACTCGGCAAAAAAGGCAAACCCACGTCGTAGGATTTGTACTTGGTTGCCCGCAAAATAAAACCGTCCGCGGTATCATTTACCGTCAAATATTCCCAGACGTGGGTCTGCTGGACCGAATGCCGATAATGAATAACGACGGAGCGTCCGCTGTACGCATGACCCAAGTCATGCCATTCGTCGCCCGCCGTCAGAAAAATCGCCGGCCGCATCGACCACCAAGCGATCGTCACCACCAAAGCAAAGCTCAACAATGCCAATAGGTAGAACGGTCGCTTGATGAGTAAGCGTTGCAATTATTTCTCCTTAAAGAATTTTTCCGCCCCGGCGTTCATCGGAATCGACATGCCGTCCTGCGCGGCGTCTTTGGTAATCATCTTGCCGACCGCGTGGGCCGCGGCCATCTTGTCGAGATTCGTGTAAATGGCTTTGGTAACGTTGTAGCCCATTTCATCGGAGAGTTTACTTGTTGTCGCGATCATCGCGCGTACCGAGACGGCCAGCGTATCGCCGGCTACGCCATTATACGTACCTGCCGGAATGGAAATCTTAGTATAGTACGGATATTTTTGCAAGAGCTGGTCGGCCACCGCCGCATCAAGTGAAATAAGGGAAATCTGATTCGATACCGCCAAATCCTGGATGGCGGCTGTCGGGAAACCGGCCGTGACGAATGCGACATCGACATTACCGTCTTTGAGCGCGCCGGCCGCTTCACCGAACGAGAGGTATTGCACTTGGATATCGCTGTATTCAATGCCTGCGGCGTTCAAAATTTGCCGCGCGTTCGCTTCCGTGCCGGAACCTGCCGCGCCGACCGCTACGCGTTTGCCGCGCAAATCATTTATCGATTTGATGCCGGATTTTTCCAACGCTACGATCTGTACCGTTTCCGGATACAGCGTCGCTATGCCGCGCAGGTTGTCAACTTTTTTGCCGTCAAACATTTCCAGGCCGTTCGCCGCATAGTAGGCGATATCGTTTTGGATCAGCGCCAAATCCAGCGAGCCGTCTTTGAGCATATTGACGTTGGCGACAGAGGCCCCGGTGCTTTGCGCGGACGCATTGACATTGGCGATATTTTTATTGAATAACTCCGCCATCGCACCGCCCAGCGGGTAGTAAGTACCTGCCGTGCCGCCCGTGCCGATATTCAAATATTGCTGTTTGGCACCGCCCGAACCGCCGCAACCGGCTAACGCGACTACCGCGGAAAGACCGGCGGCCATCATCAATGTCGTCATTTTGGAAAACTTCATTTTGATCATCCTCTCTTGGTTTGTGGGGTTTCGGCAATAAAAAAAGGAGCTTACGCTCCGAGCTGCGTTCAACGGCTCACTGAGCACGCCGACGCCATTGCCGACTCGATACCCCAAGGTACGAAATGTTAAGTTTTCGTTGCCAACTTTTTAATTGCCATCATTGTATCATTATCAAACGCAGGTTGCAACCGTAATGCGCATGAATTATGTATACAGTAAAATTTATCGTCGTAAAAGCGTGCAGGAACCATTATAACAATAAATAAAAATACCATTGACCAAATACTTGTCATCTATTGACAAAAGAAGCTGCTATCGTCTATACTAATCAAGTCGATGCCGGCATAGCTCAGTTGGTAGAGCGGCGCATTCGTAATGCGTAGGTCGTAGGTTCAAGTCCTATTGCCGGCTCCATATAAAAAGAGCACTCCCCGAGATTTTACGGGGAGTTTTTATTTTAGAGCGGCGCGACGCAATGCACACGTAGGATCAAGTCCTATTGCCGGCTCCATAGCAAACCAAACTCTCCGAGACTTTTTGGAGGGTTTTTATTTCACTTTAGAGCGGCGCGACGCAATGCACACGTCGGTTCAAGTCCTATTGCCGGCTCCACACAAAACATAACTCTCCGTTTGGGGAGTTTTTTATTTCAAAACTAGAGCGACACAACGCAATGCACACGCAGGATCAAGTCGTATTGCCGGCTCCATAGTAAAATGAACTCTCCGCTTTAAGTGGGGAGTTTTTATTTTACTTTAGAACGGCGCCACGCAATGGACACGTAGGATCAAGTCGTATTGCCAGCTCCAGATGAAATATAGCTCCCCGTTTTTTTGCGGGGAGTTTTTATTTTACTTTAGAACGGCGCCACGCAATGCACACGCAGGTTCAAGTCCTATTGCCGGCTCCACACAAAAAATGACTCCCCGTTTTTTGCGGGGAGTTTTTTATTTTAGTACAGATGAAAATACAGATACAAAAATTTTCAGATAATATTCGATGATATTGAATAGTTTTTTTAAAAAATAATATAGTTTACACTGATGAAGAAATATATTACAATGAGAACTGATATCAAATAGTTTTAAATTAATTAACGGAGGGAAATAATGAATAAATTAGCACGCCGACAGGCTGCGCTTTTGGCAATGTGTTGTTTGGGATGCATGACTGCGGTGGCGGCAGATGCACCGGTATATGACATCGGTGATATCGTTGTCACGGCTACACGCACGCAAAATACGACGAAAGAAGTACCGGCGGCGACGCAGGTGATTGATGGCGAGAATATCCGCCAAAGCGGCGCGACGAATATTCGCGAAGCGCTTTCGTATTTTACCAATATCATGCAAACACGGATCGCTCATGGCGGCCATGATGTAATGATTCGCGGCATGGATACGAACAAATCGTTGATTTTAGTTGACGGTCGTAAACCTGCGAACGAGTCTTCGAGCGCCAGCTTGGGCACCGCGCGCGCCATGGAGCGAATCAATTTGCAACAGGTGGAACGAATTGAAATCCTCCGCGGACCGTCGAGCGCGTTGTACGGATCGGACGCGATGGGCGGCGTGATCAATATCATTACGAAAAAATCGACTTCGCCAAGCGGCTCGATCAGCGGCGAATACGCATCCACGGGCCATACGCAGTGGGTTCATTACGATACCGGGCGGCAAGGGAAACTGGCCGCTACTGTAGGAGCGCGTCTCCGTCATACCGATCGGGACACGATCGAAGGCGAACAATGGTCGGAATATTTCGGTAATGATCAGACGTACAATCTCGCTCTCGACTACTATTTTGCCGATGCGAATAAGCTGACGTTTACGGCGGATTATTACCATGAGAAATTATCCAGTGACGCGCAGAATCCCGAGTTGAGGCCTTTGCGGGTTATGACGGAAAGAGGTCCTTTAACCGGCATGGCGCAGATCGAGGGAGGAAGAGACAGCAAATCTGAACAGCAAACGTATGGTTTGCGTTGGCAACGTACTACGGCGGTTAATGATTGGGAAGTCAGCGCGTACATGAGCCGTTTTGACTGGGAAGACGCAACCGACCCCAAAGTTATTAAAACGGTACCTGGGTCGAAGCCTCTGGAAAAACGAGCGTATGACGCTGTGGTACGCAAACAAAATGCATACGACTTCAACGACAATACGAATCGCGAGTGGACGTTGGAGGGCAAAAACTCCACGCAGCTTACCGACAATCAGCGACTTACCTACGGCGTAACGTATACCGACGCTAAAGTCAGAGGCACGAATTTGGGTATCGCCGGTGAAAAGCAACACAATGTTTCGCAAAACGGTATGGATAAAGTGGCGTCGGAACGTTCGTTGGCCACGTACGCGATGTATGTGCAGGATGAAATTCGCGCTGACAAATGGTTTATCGTGCCGGCGTTGCGTTACGATCACAATGAATATTTCGGCGGTCATGTTTCGCCGAAGCTCGGCGTGACATATAACGCGCGTGACAATTTCCGCATCAAAGCGAACTACGGCAAAGGTTTCCGCGCGCCGTCGCTCATGCAGCTCTTCTATGATATGGATCGCAGAATGGGACCGAAGTGGGTGCATCTCCTGGGTAACCCGGATCTCAAGCCGGAAACATCGACCGGCTGGGACTTGGGCGTCGAAGGTGAATGGGATCGCGGCTACGGCTCGCTGACCTACTTCGACAACAAGGTGGATGACCTGATTGATAGCTCGAAAGTGGGCAAGGATAACAACGGACATGAGCTCTACCGATATAACAATGTGAAAAAAGCCCGTATTAAAGGCGTGGAAAATACGCTCGGCTATCGTTTCAGTGATACCCTTTCCGCGCAAGTGGTTTCCACCTGGCTGGATGCGAAAGATACGACGGCAAATAAGGATTTACCGCGTCGTTCCGAACTTTCACAAGCTTGGCAGCTGCGCTACGATGACCATCAGGATACAGGTTGGTCCGCGGCGTTGTCGTTGCAATATGAACACAACTACTTAGTGGAGCCGGCCCCGAAACAGGCGGCGACAGAAAAGAAAAGTTATCAACTTTGGAATCTGACCGTTACCCGTCAATTCAATCCGGATCTGCGTTTGTGGGGCAAAGTCGAAAACATTGGCGACAAGTACGATAAAAATCTTGGCTTGTATGGTCGCGAGTGGGCACTCGGTTTGGAATACAAGTTTTAACTGTGCAAGAAAAGGAGGAGAATCTTCTCCTCTTTTCTTTACATAGGGCGGGACACGCTGCAAGGGAATTTTTAATATTCATACTTACCATGGAAAGGATGATTGCGTGCATAGACATTGGTGGCAAGGCTGGCTGCTGTTTGTTCTCGCGGCGGCGTTGCTCGTCGGTTGCGGGCAGGATACGGCAACGAAAAAAACGCAAGAGCATGTGTTTTTCCAAGGAACGGACGTGCGCGGACAAACGGTTACGTTGACTAAAAAGCCGGAGCGGATTGTATTGTTGTCGCCGTCAATGCTGGGAATTATGGAGGCGGTAGGCGGCGATTACGTCGCCTGGGCGGAAACCGGTAATGATCGCGTTACGGAGAGGGCGAAAGATAAACCGAAAGTCGGCCATTTGGCGCATCCGAATGCGGAGGCAATTGTCGCGGCGAATCCGGATCTGGTGATCGGATACGGCAAACTGCACGGTAAATTGGCGCAGGTGCTGGAGGCGAATCATATTCCGGTATATTTGCTGAATTTGACAAATTATGATGATGTGTGCGAGGCGATTCGTTTGTGCGGAGCGGTGAGCGGGAATAATGAACGAGCCGCCGCAGTGCAACAGGAACTGGCGCGGAGAATGCAGCAGGAAATCGCCAAGGCGCCGCGCGAACCCGTGCGGGTAGCGATTTTATTCGGTACATCGCAGGCGGTGACGCTGGACTATGAAACGAGTATCGCTTCCGACGTCGCGCGTCGGCTCGGCTTCACGGATGTGTTTGCCGGTCGCGGTCAAACGGAATCCGCGCGTTTGGCGCCGTTCAGTTTGGAGGCTTTGGCGGCGGCGGATCCCGACGTGATTTTATTGCGGTCGATGGCCCGACGCGGAGAATCGGACGGCATTTTTGACAAGGCGCTTTTGGATCAACCCGCGTGGGCGACGTTGCGGGCGGTGCGAAACGGTCGCGTCTACCGGCTGCCGCAGGAACTTTTCACAAGCAATCCCGGTATTGAGTATCCGCAAGCAGTTCGGTACATGGCGGATATCGTCGGCGGTCATGCGAATTCCGGTGAGGAGCGCCAATGATGACGGTTACGCGAGAGCAATGGAGGGTCCGTTGGGAATCCTTGCGAAACGAACCGCTTTTTGTCGCGGCGGGAGCGCAGTGGCGACGTGCGCCCTGGGATATCGCATGGCGGGACATACCCGCATTGGCACAGCAGGTGCGGTTGGACCCGGATGCGTTGCAGGCGAGATTGAAAGATTATTTGGATCGGCCTGCGTCCGCACGACCGATCGCGTTGTACCTGCATATTCCCTTTTGCACACTACAATGCACGTATTGCGCGTTTTCCAAGCAGCATTATCAGGAGCGACAGGTGGAAGAATATGTGGCGCTGCTCTTGCAGGAAATCGCTTACATCGGACAAACGGAATTCGCGCGCACGGCGAACGTGGCGGCGATTTTCTTTGGTGGCGGCACACCCGGCGTATTGCAGTCGGAACAGATCCAAGCGATCATGGGAGCGTTGCACAAGGCGTTTACCATAGCTCCGACGGCGGAAATCACTTTTGAATCAAGTTTAGATGATTTGAATATGGAAAAATATCACGCTGCGGTCACGAGCGGGATTAATCGCTTCAGTTTCGGTGTGCAGGCGTTTACGACCGACGTGCGCCAACGTATCGGCCGTCGCGATACGCGGGAAAGCGCCAAGCGCCGCCTGAGCGAATACGTCGCGGCGGGGCGAGCGGATATTGTCATTGATTTGATTTACGGGCTTCCGGGACAGACAGTCGCGAGCATTCGTGAAGATGTGCGCGATGCGATGGAGTGCGGGATTGCCGGCTTGGATCTGTACAAATTGCAAATTTTGCCGAAATCGATTTTAGGGCAGCAATATAAAAGAAATAACTGGACGCAGGATCAAGATAAATTGCAGGAGTTGTTCCGCGCCGCCACGGAAGAGTTGGAAGCGGTCGCCGAGCCGATTTCCTGTTCACATTGGCGTACTCGCAAAAGTGAGCGCAGCCTGTACAATACATTGGTCTTTGCCGGCCACGACATGGTGGCTTTTGGCATGGCATGCGGCGGTCGCTTGGGACGCGTCCGCTTTATGAAACCGATTGTGCCGCCCATGTATCGCGCGGCGGTTGCGCAAGGATATCGGCCGATGGCAGGGAGTCTCGTTGGTACGGAAGACGCGGCGTTGCGGCGCCTGACATCGGCGGCGGATCGCGGTGTGATCATACCGCAACGTTTGGACGAAGAAACCGATTTACCCATGTCACTTTTTCTCACGCCGATTTTGCAATCTTGGGAAACTAACGGACTGGTCACGAGGCGCGGCGATGCCTACGTCTACACGGCGGCCGGCCGATATGCGTACAAAGCGATGTCGCGCTTTTTGAAATGGGCGTTTCATTACTTGGCGTACGACGCGGCAGCTTTTGCATCGGACGACAAAGACGCGAAAAATAATTTGGCTGCGGATAATCCGATGTCGTTTTAAGCATTGAGGAAACAGCCGCAAGCTCTGCGTCAGGCGATCATTGCGCCGGATAACCGACTCGCGGCAGAAAGAGGAGGAGAAAGAGCATGTCGAAATATCTGATTGTATATTCAAGCCGTACAGGCAACACTCGCCGCATGGCCGAAGCGTTTTATGAAGCGGCGCCGAAGGGCAGTCGTCTCGCGGAAATACGCGAAGGCGTCGATCCGGCGGAATTTGACGCGGTGTTCGTCGGCTTTTGGGTGGATAAAGGAATGCCCAATGCGCAGGCGCGGGATTATTTAGCATCGTTGCAAAATACGGAGGTCGTATTATTTGCCACGCTCGGCGCCGACCCGACATCCGAGCATGCGCAAACGTCGCTGCAAAAAGCGGCGGATCTGTTGGCGGATAACTGTCGCGTCTCGGGCGCGCTGGCGTTTCGCGGCGCGATCGATCCGAAACTGATTGAAGCGATGCGAAAACACGCCAAGCCGAATTCCTACCATACGCCGGAACAAATGCGCCGTTCCGTGGAAGAAAGCGCCGGTCATCCGAATGAAGCCGATTTCGCAAAAGCGCGCACGTACATGGAGAAATTTGCGGCGGCGCGCGGTTGAGCAGAGAAATATGAATCATAAAAAGCCGCTCTCATTACGATGAGAGCGGCTTTTGTATTTGTGTATATGTATTTGTGTATATACATATGTATAAAATAATATATTGATGTACAATAAAGAAAACTTTTTCTGACCACATATGAGGTGAAAATATGAAACAAAAACCGCATGATCCGGTGCAAAGTCCGGCCTACTACACAGACGGTCGTTATGAAACGGTCGAAGCCATTGAAGCGTGGGGACTGGATCACCATGCCGGTGACGCGCTGGCGTATATCAGCCGTGCCGGCAAAAAATCACCCGACACGTATCGTCTTGACCTGCAAAAAGCGCTTTGGTACATTGACCGTATTCTTGCCGAGCCTCGCTTGCGCAATATTGACCCGCAGGATTTTACCGAAGATAAACGGTTGACACCGATTTTGGCGACGGCAGTGGTTCACTTGCAGGCGGCGAGCGCGGCCGATCAGGCGGGTGAACGAGCGTGTGCCCGAGCGGAGTGGGAACTTGTGCGCCAGGCGTTGCAGTGTGCGCTGGCGGAGAAAGAATAGTCGTTACGCTTATGGCGTTTGCATGTGTCGAGAGATCGCATAAAAACATATGCGTATTGTTGAAACTTCCGGGATGCCGCGCGAATTTTGGCTCGTTGGGAAATATTCGGACAATAAAAAAGACCTGCCGCGGCAGGTCTTTTGGTGTGCTTAGAAAGCGGGGATGATGGCACCTTTAAATTTATCCGAGATAAATTTTTTGGTCGATTCGCTTTGCAGCGCTTTCATCAGTTTTTCGATTTCCGGACGTTTCTGATCGCCGTCACGAATGACAACGATGTTGGCGTACGGGGAATCTTTAGATTCGAGATAGAGCGCGTCGGAGGTCGGGTTCATGCCCGCGTCAATCGCGTAGTTCGTATTGATAACGGCAATGTCGACATCATTGATCGCGCGCGGCAATTGCGCGGCTTCCAGTTCCGAAAATACCAAACCTTTCGGATTGGCGATGATGTCTGCTACTGTCGCCGTGATGCCCGCGTTTTTCTGCAGGTCGATCAAGCCGGCCGCTTTCAGCAGAAGCAACGCGCGTCCGCCGTTAGTCGGGTCGTTCGGAATCGCTACTTTCGCGCCGTCCGGCAAACCACTCAAATCTTTCAACTTGCTCGAGTACACGCCCATCGGTTCAAGATGAACCGCACCTGCGGAAACTAATTTCAAATTGTGTTCCGAGTTGAAATTGTCCAAGTACGGCTGGTGCTGGTAGAAGTTCGCGTCGAGTTCTTTATCGTTCAGCGCGAGATTCGGCTGTACGTAATCGGTGAATTCAACGACTTCAAGTTTGATTCCCTCTTTCGCAAGCACGTCTTTGACATTGTTCAGAATTTCCGCATGCGGTACCGGGGTGGCGCCCACCTTAATCGTGACGGACGGTGCGGGAGCCGCCGCTTTTTCCGACTGTTTATCGCTGCCGCAACCGGCGATTACAAGCGCACATGCCATGACACCGACACCGGCTAAACTGTACCATTTTTTCATGTTATGACCTCCTTGAAATTTTTAAATTGTCATTAATATAGCAGATTGTCACAGCTTCGTCAAACAAATAGAATAATCAGGTAAAATGATTAGACAGGCAATTTTATATAAAAATAATAAAATGCACCGCAATAACATCAAATTCAGGCTGCACAGCGTGGTTCGTGAAGTGTAAATATAAAAATATCATGAACGCAAGATGAGCAAAAAGGCGACGCGCCTTGCCGTTACTGCCGGCGGAATATCTGAACGACTGTTCTGTGGTACAGTGCGAAATTGACGGCGTTTGCGAAATCGTTATAATCGGGAAATAGAAAGGATGTGGAAATGTGAAGAAATTAGTTTGGGTATTGAGTTTGTGCGCGGCTGTGCTGGCGCTTGTCGGTTGCGGTCAGACCCCGCAGGAAAATCAGGGAAAACTGCAGGTGGTAACGACCGTGTATCCCGTGTACGACGTGGTGAAAAAAGTGGCGGGGGATCGGGCCGATGTCACGCTTTTGGTACCGCCGGGAGCGGAGCCGCACGATTGGGAACCGACCGCGAGCGATTTGAAGAAAATCGGTCAGGCGAAAGTCTTTTTCTACAACGGCGCGGGTTTGGAACCGACCGATCAGATTTTGAAGAAGGAAATTACGCGTGACGCGACGGTCGTGGAGCTGAGTCAGGGCTTGGACCTGTTGAAACTGCAGGACGATGACGATCACGACCACGATCATGATCATGACGCCGACCATCATGACGAAGATCATCATGACGAAGATCATCATGCGGAAGGCCATCATCACCACCATCACGGCGGCGTGGATCCGCACGTGTGGTTGGATCCGCAAAACGTCATGAAAGAAGCGGCTGTCGTTGCCGACGCGTTGGCAAAAGCCGATCCGGCGCATGCTGACGCATATCGTGCCAATGCGAAAAAATACCAAGACGAATTGGCGGCGCTCGACAAGGATATGGATGCGGCGCTCTCGTCGCTCGCGAATAAAAATCTCGTCGTTTCGCACGAGGCGTTCGGCTACTTGGCCGCGCGCTACGGTTTAACGCAAATCGGCATCATGGGTGTCGACGCGGATGCGGAACCGACGCCGGATCGCATGGCGCAACTGGTCGAATTCATCCGTGAACATGACGTGCGCACGATTTACAGCGAAGAACTCGTCAATCCGCGTTTGGCGGACGCGATCGCCGCGGAAACCGGCGCCGTCGTACGCGTGTTGAATCCGATTGAGGGTTTGACTGCCGCGCAGGAAAAAGCGGGCTACGATTACATTAAGTTGCAGCGTGAAAATCTGACCACTTTGACCGCGGGCCAACAATAAAGAGCTTCCCTTCAGCCGTCACCTCGGTGACGGCTTTTTTCTTGCCGCTAAAGAATGGACGCACCATGTGCATGCAAAAAATGGAATTAACTTGCCAGGCTTTGAAAATTGCGGTACAATCACTTACGAAAGTTGAATATGGAGTATTACGTCTTTTGATTGACATTTTCTGTAATCAATGATAAAATTACTAATTGCAGTAGTGTCATTATGATCGTGGAGACTGATAGAGGAGAGACGCAGTACAAAAAATGCAAAAGCAAGGTTCAAAAAGGAACCTTGCTTTTATTGTCATTTTTCGAAAACGACACGTGAATAGCCGAGACGACACGATAACGCCAATATCAGAAAGGGTGACAAGTGCATGTTCAAACCGGTAAATATGGGCACGCGGAAACGGTACACCTATGCCAAGATCAATGAGGTCTTGCAAATGCCGCACTTGCTCGATTTACAGCGAAATTCCTACCTGTGGTTTCAGGAAGAAGGACTGCGGGAAATTTTTGAAGATATTTCTCCGATTGAAAGCAATGAACGGGGCAATAATCAAGACGGTAAATTAAAGCTTTATTTTGATGATTACAAATTCGGTGAGCCGAAATACGATATCGCTGAATGCAAGGAACGTGACGCGACATTCGCCGCGCCGTTGCGCGTGAAAGTTCGTCTGGAAAATGCCGAAACGGGCGAGCTCGCCGAAACGGAAGTATTTATGGGCGACTTCCCGGTAATGACCGATACCGGTACCTTTGTCATCAATGGCGCGGAACGCGTTATCGTCAGCCAGTTGGTGCGTTCGCCGGGCGTATATTACAGCGGCACGATTGATCAAATGGGTAAATCGCTGTTCAGCTCCACGGTGATTCCGAACCGCGGCGCCTGGATTGAACTCGAAAGCGATGCCAACGATATCGTGCACGTCCGCATCGACCGCAACCGCAAGTTGCCGGCAACGGTTCTCGTACGCGCGCTGGGCTTCGAAACGAACGATGAAATCATGGATCTTTTCGGTGACGATCCGCGCATCGCGGAAACATTGAAAAAAGATCCGACGCGTTCGCAGGAAGAAGCATTAATTGAAATATATAAGAAATTGCGTCCGGGTGAACCGCCGTCCATCGACAGCGCTACTTCGATGTTCAACAACCTGTTCTTCGATCCGCGCCGTTACGATTTGGCGCATATCGGACGTTATAAATTAGGTAAAAAATTAGGCTGGCAGGGACGTCTGTTCGGCCAGACATTGGCGCGCCCGTTGGTTCATCCGTACACGGGTAAAGTAGTTCTGCCCGAAGGCACCGTGATCGGTAACAAGGAACTGGAACAGATCGCGGCATCCGAAATGTTCGCCGATGCCGGATCCGACTGGGCGCGGCAGCTCGAAGGCAAGAAGCTGGCGGAAGCTCTCGTGGACACCAATACCGGTGAAGTGCTCTTGGAAGAAGGCACGAAAGTCGGCAAGAAAGAGCTGAAAGCCATTAAAGACAGCGGCATGTTCAAACGCATGCCCGCTAACGATATTGAGGCCATTATTGAAGGCGTACTGCCGGCGCGCCGTGTAGAAAAAACGTTCGCGCAGAAACGCATTCCGGGGCTGCAGGAAATCTATGTCCTGAAGGGCGAAGGCGACGGCCGACACGAAGTTAAAATCGTCTGCAATAACGCGAACCTCCCGGACACGTTGCGTACCGTCGAACCGGCGGATATGATCGCCAATATTTCCTATTTATTGAATTTAATGGAAGATATCGGTCGTGTGGACGATATCGACCACTTAGGCAACCGCCGCTTGCGTTGCGTCGGCGAACTGTTACAGAACCAGTTCCGCATCGGTTTGACCCGTATGGAACGTGTTGTTAAAGAACGCATGGCGACGCAGGATATCGATAATTTGACGCCGCAGATGCTGATCAATATTCGTCCGGTCACAGCGGCACTGAAAGAATTTTTCGGTTCGAGCCAATTGTCGCAGTTCATGGACCAGACGAATCCGCTGGCGGAACTGACGCATAAACGTCGTCTTTCCGCATTGGGACCGGGCGGTCTTTCGCGTGAACGCGCGGGCTTTGAAGTTCGCGACGTGCACCATTCGCACTATGGCCGTATGTGCCCGATCGAAACGCCGGAAGGTCCGAACATCGGTTTGATTTCGTCCTTGGCGAACTTTGCGAAAGTCAACAAATACGGTTTGATTGAAACGCCGTATCGCGTGGTTAAACACGACGGCGATGATGTCACCGTCACGAGCGAAGTGCGTTACGTCACCGCCGATGCCGAGGAAAACCTCGTCGTGGCGCAGGCGAACGAACCGCTCGATGAAAATAACCGCTTTGAACACGCGCATGTCGCGAGCCGTCTGCAATCCGAGGTTATTGAAGTCGCGCCGCAACGCGTGGATTTGATGGACGTTTCGCCGAAACAGGTGGTTTCGGTCGGTACAGCCTTGATCCCGTTTCTTGAAAACGACGACGCGAACCGTGCTTTGATGGGCGCGAACATGCAACGTCAGGCGGTACCGCTGTTGCGTACGCAGGCACCGCTCGTCGGCACGGGCATGGAATACACCGCCGCCCGCGACTCCGGCGTATGCGTACTCGCCAAACACGCGGGTACGGTAGAACGCGTCACCGGGAAAGAAATCATCGTCAAAACCGATGACGGCAAATTGGATCGTTACGATCTGATCAAATTCATGCGCTCCAACCAGAGCACCTGCATCAACCAGATTCCGCTCGTCTATAAGGGCGATCGCGTGGAAGCGGGCGACGCGCTGGCGGACGGTATGGCGACCGACGGCGGCGAACTCGCGCTCGGTTACAACGTGCTCGTTGCGTTTATGCCGTGGGAAGGCTACAACTACGAAGACGCGATTCTTCTCTCGGAAGAATTGTGCAAGGAAGATATTTACACGTCGATCCACATTGAAGAATACGAATGTGATGCGCGCGACACGAAGCTCGGCGCGGAAGAAATTACCCGTCAGCTCCCGAATGTCAGCGAAGATTCGTTGAAATATTTGGATGAAGAAGGCATCATCTCGATCGGCGCGGAAGTTCGTCCGGGCGATGTTCTGGTCGGTAAAGTCACGCCGAAAGGCGAAACCGAACAGACGCCGGAAGAACGTTTGCTGCGCGCCATTTTCGGTGACAAAGAACGAGAAGTTCGCGACACCAGCTTGCGCGTGCCGCACGGCGAATCCGGCAAGATCGTCGATGTTCGCGTATTCACCCGTGAAAACGGTGACGAACTGCAACCGGGCGTTAATAAACTCGTTCGCGTCTACATCGCGCAGAAACGTAAGATTCACGAAGGCGATAAGATGGCGGGCCGCCATGGTAACAAGGGCGTTGTCTCCCGCGTCATGCGCCAGGAAGATATGCCGTTCATGCCGGACGGAACGCCGGTTCAAATCGTACTGAATCCGCTCGGCGTACCGAGCCGTATGAACATCGGTCAGGTTTTGGAAACCCATTTGGGTCGCGCGGTTCAGGCGTTGGGTATGGAAATTCGCAACAACGATCCGGATCTGCCGCGTCGCTTGAAAGAATACGGTTACGATGTCGATAAATACGGCATGCCCGAACCGGATGTCGCCGGTATTCATATCGCGACGCCGGTCTTTGACGGCGCGTCCGAAGTCGACGTATTTAACACGCTAAAACTCGCCAACTTGCCGGAAGACGGCAAGACGGAACTGTTCGACGGCCGTACCGGTGAAAAGATGGACAACCGCGTCACCGTCGGTTACAAATACATGTTGAAGTTGCACCACTTGGTCGACGATAAGATTCACGCTCGTTCGACCGGTCCGTACTCGCTCGTCACCCAACAGCCGTTGGGCGGTAAAGCGCAGTTCGGCGGCCAGCGTTTCGGTGAAATGGAAGTGTGGGCACTGGAAGCGTACGGCGCGGCGTACACCTTGCAGGAAATCCTGACGGTGAAATCCGACGATGTAATCGGCCGTGTGAAAGCGTACGAAAAAATCGTCAAAGGGGAAAATATCCCCGAACCGGGTGTTCCGGAATCGTTCAAAGTACTCTTGAAAGAGCTCCAGTCGATCGGCTTGGACGTTCGTATTTTGAATGAAAACGGCGAAGAAGTCGTCATCCGTGAACTCGAAGAAGAGGACTTGCCGCAGGCGGAAGAAAATGAACTGCGCGAAGTCATGGAATCCGATGCCAGCGGGCAAAGCCGAACTTCCGCGGAGGCGGAAGATGCGGATAACGCACCGGAAGAAAATGAAATGAGCGTGGAAGACACGGCGCAGCAGGCTGATACCGCAAATATCGCCGCCGCGGAACCGTTCTTCACCGATACTGATAGTAACGACGCTGAATAGTGAAGGGAGCGGTAGATTTGTTAGATGTGAACGAATTTGATTCGATGCAAATCGGACTGGCTTCGCCCGAAAAGATTCGTGCCTGGTCGCATGGTGAGGTCACCAAACCGGAAACGATTAACTATCGGACGCTGAAGCCGGAAAAAGACGGTCTCTTTTGTGAACGGATTTTCGGTCCGACCAAGGACTGGGAATGCCATTGCGGAAAGTATAAACGGATCCGTAATAAAGGCGTCGTCTGTGATAAATGCGGGGTCGAAGTCACCCGCGCCAAAGTGCGTCGCGAACGCATGGGGCATATCGAATTGGCCACCCCGGTGTCGCACATTTGGTACTTCAAAGGAATTCCGAGCCGGATGGGACTCATCCTTGACGTCTCGCCGCGTTCGTTGGAACGTGTCCTGTACTTCGTGTCCTACATCGTGTTGGATCCGAAAGACACCGGACTTAAGAAAAAAGAACTGCTGAACGAAGCGGAATATCGGGAAGCGGTCGAAACCTACGGTTACAACTCGTTTGTCGCCAAGATGGGCGCGGAAGCGATCCAAACGTTGCTGGCGGAAATCGACCTGGAAGAACTGCGCAAAGAACTGCGCGCGGAAATGCAGGAAGCGAGCGGCCAGCGTCGTTTGCGCGCGATCCGCCGTTTGGAAGTCGTCGAAGCATTCCGTAAATCCGGCAACCGTCCGGAATGGATGATTATGAACTGCGTGCCGGTTATTCCGCCGGAACTGCGCCCGATGGTGCAGCTCGACGGCGGTCGGTTCGCGACCAGCGATTTGAACGATCTCTATCGCCGCGTCATCAACCGTAACAACCGTTTGAAACGTTTATTGGAACTGCATGCGCCGGAAATTATCGTGCGCAACGAAAAACGCATGCTGCAGGAAGCTGTCGACGCGCTCATTGATAACGGCCGTCGCGGCCGCGCGGTCACCGGACCGGGCAACCGCGCGCTGAAATCACTTTCCGATCTCCTGAAAGGTAAACAGGGCCGTTTCCGTCAGAACTTGTTGGGTAAGCGTGTTGACTACTCCGGCCGTTCCGTTATCGTTGTCGGACCGGAACTCAAAATGCACCAATGCGGTCTGCCGAAGGAAATGGCGCTCGAACTCTTCAAACCGTTTGTCATGAAAGAACTCGTGGCTCGCGGTTTGGCGAACAACATCAAAAATGCGAAGAAAAAAGTCGAAAAAATTGCGCCGGAAGTATGGGATGTCCTTGAAGATGTCATCCACAAACATCCGGTTCTGTTGAACCGCGCGCCGACCTTGCACCGCTTGGGTATCCAGGCGTTCGAACCGATCCTTTGGGAAGGTCGCGCCATCAAATTGCACCCGCTCGTTTGTGCGGCGTACAACGCCGACTTCGACGGCGACCAGATGGCCTGCCACTTACCGTTGTCGGTCGAAGCGCAAGCCGAAGCGCGTACGTTGATGCTTTCCGTCAACAATATTTTGTCGACGAAAGACGGAAAACCGGTTGCGGTACCGTCGCAGGACATGGTCCTCGGCGCGTACTACCTGACCATTGATCGCTCGGAAGATTACAAAGATGAGCAAGGCGCGTTGCGCATGCTCGTGCCGGCGGCGGAATACAGCTTGATGGACGAAGAGGCGCGGAAAAACGCGATCTCGATCCCCACATTTGCCGACTACGATGAAGTCGTCATGGCGTATGACCAACATTTCATCGACTTGCAGCATTATATCTTCGTACGGATTCCGGAACACGGTCGTGTCTTGACTACGGCCGGCCGCCTGATTTTCAACATGGCGCTACCGGAAGAATTGCGTTACTATCGCGAAAATGAAGACGGACAGACGATGCTCGGTGTACTCATGGACAAGAAAGAGCTCGCCCGTCTGATTAATAATTGCTTCCGTCATTTCGGCATGACGCAAACCGCGGATCTTCTTGACCGCGTGAAGACGCTCGGCTTCTACTATGCAAGAAAAGCCGGCATGACGATTGCCATCGCCGACATCAAAGTGCCGGCGACGAAAGAAACCATTCTCGCCAAAGCCGATCAGCAGGTCGAAAAAGTGAACAGCCTCTTCAAGCGCGGTTTGATTACTGACGATGAACGCTATCGCAAAACGATCGACATTTGGAATGAAGCGACCGGCGATGTTACGCGCGAAATGATGCAGGGCTTTGATAAATTCAACCCCTTGACCATGATGGCGCAATCCGGTGCTCGCGGTAACGAACAGCAGATCCGTCAGCTCGCCGGCATGCGCGGCTTGATGGCCGACCCGTCCGGTCGGATCATCGACTTGCCGATCAAGGCGAACTTCCGTGAAGGTTTGACCGTTTTGGACTACTTCACATCGTCGCACGGCGCGCGTAAAGGTTTGGCCGATACGGCTCTTCGTACGGCGGACTCCGGTTACCTGACCCGTCGTCTCGTCGACGTCGCGCAGGATGTTATCGTGCGGGAAGAAGATTGCGACATTGTTTCCGTCGATCTCATTCGCGAACGCGGTCGACTCGCGGCTACGGCCAAAGAAGCGATCGCCGCGATGCAGGATAAATTGCTCGGACGTGTTCTCGAAACGGCGGTCACCGATCCGGAAACGGGTGACGTGATCGTTGCGGAAGGTACGAAACTTACCGCCAAAGACTTGCAGGCGATCGGCGAACATCTGATTCCGGAGATTGTCTTGCGCGGTTCGTACGCGAACACCGAAGAACACGAACACGTATCCAGTGAAAATACCGTTGTCACCTTGGGTCAGCCCGAAGACAACCTGCGCAAAAAATTGCGTAAGCACATGGTGGATCGCATGCTCGGCAAAGAACTTGTCGAAGATGTGGAAACCATTGCCGGTGAAGTTCTTTACCAAAAAGGAGAGAAACTCACCGAAAGCATGATTGAAAAAATCCTCGCCAGCGATGCCCGTCGTGTTGTCGTTCATTTGGACGAAATCAACGGCATCGAGGTCGAAGCGATCGTCGAAGGCGACGGCGTCATTGAACCGTTGCGCGACCGTCTCACCGGCCGCATCACCGCGGAAGATCTTTACAATAAAGATACCGATGAGCTTATCATCGCGAAAAACGAACTCATTGACGAGGAAACCGCCGCTGAAATTGAAAAACATTATGACACCGTCAAGATTCGTTCGGTCCTCACTTGCCAGTGCCGTCACGGCGTCTGCCGCAAGTGCTACGGACGCAACCTCGGTACCGGCCGCATGGTCGAAGTCGGTGAAGCCGTCGGCATCATCGCGGCGCAGTCCATCGGTGAACCGGGCACGCAGTTGACGATGCGTACGTTCCACACCGGCGGCGTCGCGTCGAACGAAGATATCACGCAAGGTTTGCCGCGTGTTGAAGAACTTTTCGAAGCGCGCAAACCGAAACGCTACGCGATTATCGCGGAAATCGGCGGCACCGTACAGATCGAAACGCTCGAAGAAAACAAACAAATTCAAAAAATCCACATTACCGACGGCGGCGAAGAATGGTCCAAAACCATTCCGTACGGCCTGAAAATCGTGGTCGAAGACGGCGACACCATTACCAAAGGTGACCGCCTGACCGAAGGCTCGATCAACCCGCACGACATTCTGCATGTACTCGGTGTCCAGGCAACCCAGCGTTACCTCGTCTACGAAGTACAAAAAGTATACAAATCGCAAGGTGTTGAAATTAACGACAAGCACATCGAAGTCATCGTGCGTCAGATGCTCCATAAAATCAAATTGGAAGACGTCGGTGACACCGATATGCTGCCGGGCGATACCGTCGAAGCCAACCTGCTGGAACTTGAGAACAAACGCTTACGTTCCGAAGGCAAGAAGGAAGCCAGCGGCAAACACATCCTCTTGGGTATTACCAAAGCCGCGCTTGCGACCGATTCGTTCCTTTCCGCCGCATCCTTCCAGGAAACCACACGCGTTCTCACGGAAGCTGCGATCAAAGGTAAAATCGATCCGTTGCTCGGTCTGAAAGAAAACGTCATCATCGGCAAACTGATTCCGGCCGGTACGGGCATGTCCCGCTATCGCAACATCAGTCTTGCGGAAGACAAACCGCAAATCGCTGAGGAAAGCGCCGAAGAAAGCGCTGACCAAGCGGCAGAAGCGGCAGCTGAAGCATAAAGTAAAGTGAAACAAAAAGAGACGACATTGTCGTCTCTTTTTTTACGGCTCAAATTCGTAATCATTGGAAAAATCGTATAGGGAATCAACAATGGTCGACGGTTGGCAGGAGCGCGGAATGTGAATGGCATCATGCTTGCGACGTGAGAATCTTGAAAACGCATTAACAAACGGTATAATTTAATGTATAAAGAGCGCGCGAGTGGCCGGATCAAAACGGGCGGCGCAGACGCATACGACTTGGCAATGAAATATAGAGATGAGGAGGTGCCGGAGTGATAAGCTATGAAGAGTACAGAGCAATAGTTGTGCGCAATTTCAAGGAATCAAGAAGATCTTTGAGCGATGAAGAGGTAGAAGCTTACTTCGAGCGCGAGGGGAACGAGATCACGAGAGCACGCTATGAAGATGACGTTGAGAGCCTGAAAGAGGGGGAAATAACAGAGCGCATACTGGAAAAGGGTTGCCCCGAATCAGTGGCGTATTGTTTATCCCTGATGTATTAAAGACCGCTAAAGCGAAACGCTGAGGCGGTTTTTTATTGCGCGAAAGGAGACTCCATGCAAAGAATCGTAAAGACGGTAACCGTCGAGCGCGGGAAACTGTACGCAACGGTCGGTGAAATGCCTACCGCGCTGACTACGTTTGACCATGACGTGAAGACGGAGCCCGACCGGCAACGGATTGAATCCGTATAGATAAGAGAAATATGGTAGTATAAATACAGAACACAGTATTCGGAGGTGCGAGATGAAAAATTATTTTGACTTAAGCGGTAAAATTGCGCTCGTTACGGGCGGTTCATCCGGCCTTGGCATTCAGCTGGCCAAGGCTCTGGCTCGCCAAGGGGCGACGGTGGTGGTCGCCGCGCGGCGGGAAGAAAAACTGCAGGAGACGGTGCGGGCGCTGAAAGAACTCGGCGCGGAAGCGTCCTATGTGGTGATGGACGTCATGTCGCCGAAAAGCATCGAGCAGGCGGTGGCAGAGGTTGTCGCGCAATATCAGCGCATCGATATTTTGGTGAATAACGCGGGCGTCGGAGCGAGTGTGCCGGCGGCGGAGCAGTCGACGGAGGATTGGCGCAAAGTGCTCGGCACGAATCTGGACGGCGTATACTATGTGGCGCGCGCGGTGGGCAAACAGATGTTGAAGCAGGAATACGGCAAAATCATCAACCTCGGCTCAATCCATTCGGAAGTAGCGATGAAACCCGCTTATCTTTCCGCGTACAGCGCGGCCAAAGGCGGCGTGAAAATGCTGACCAAAGCGTTGGCGGTGGAATGGGCGAAACACGGCATCACGGTCAATGCGATCGGACCGGGTTATTTTGACACGCATATGACGGAAAAAGCATTTCAAACGCAAACGTTTCAAGATATTCTCGCGACGTATTCGCCGATGGGACGCGGCGGTCGACCGGGTGAACTGGACGGCGCGGTGATTTATTTCGCCTCCGATGCTTCGAGCTTCACTACCGGTCAGCTGCTTTGCATTGACGGCGGTTGGACGGCGATCTAAATAAAAAAGAGACCTTGCGGTCTCTTTTTTTATTGCTTTGATTTACGCCAGCGTATCGTATGTTTCCGGCGCTTTGTCGGCGTTATCCCATTCCACGCTGAGGGTAAAGGGATACTCCTCATTGCATTCTTTAATATGGGGCTCGATATTCGCGTTTATCAGCGGAATATCGGTGGCGGAACGGGCGGTAAGATGCAGCACCGCATGCGTTTCGTCCGGCTGTGAGACGGCAAGCGATGTGACGCTTTCATCGTAGGTCGCGTCAAACGCTTTGACGATCGCGAGCAAGGTGGAAAGCTGCTTGACGACAGTCAGATCCTCCGCGGTCAAGAGTTTCGCGAACTGGGCGAAGCGGCGTAATTTATTGGAAATGCCGTCCTGAAACGCAGCGATGAGCGCGCAGGTCGCCTGCTCGCGATGCGTGAGGCCGTACAACGGCGAGTTCGCAATGATGTAAGCGCTGTGTTGCGCGTGGCTGTAGTAGTTGATCATCATGCCGACATCGTGCAAACGGCAAGTCGTTTCCAGCCATTCCCGATAGCGGGCGGGAAAACCGTGCAAGGGCTGCAGACCGTCATACAGTTTCAACGCCATCTTCGTGATGTATTGCATTGGCTCTTCATTCCCGAGCGGCAGCGTATTGCGGAAATTTTCCACGCTTTGCCGCAGCAGGCTTTCGGGGAAGTGCTGTCCCTGGCGGCGCGTCATGGCGTAGTAATTATAGAACAATCCTTCGCGCAAGCCGTTGCCGCTGATAATGAGTTGTTCCGAGCCCGTAAACTGCAGCAAGGTTTGAATCAAAAATGCGCCGGCGGTGATGATGTCCGCGCGATCGCGACCGAGTCCCGAGATCTGCGCTCGTTCTTTGAAGTTGCGGCTTGCGAGCATTTCTGTCATGTCGTAAATGGCGTCCGGCGCCATCGTGTAGTGATGAAGTTTGGGAATGGGATACGAGACCAGACGTTGATGGATTTTCGCCAAATTACGCACCGTGCCGCCAATGCCGATCAGAGGCAGCTTCGTATTTTCGATACCGGGCAGGCTGCGCAATATTTTCTTAATATAGCTGCCCATCGCTTTGAGTGCTTTGGAACTGACTTCGTCCTGCGTGCCGAATTTTTCCGTCAGCGTGAGCGAACCGAGCGGCAGGCTCATCGTTTCCTTTAACAGTCGGTTGCGCACTAATGATACTTCGGTGCTGGCGCCGCCCAGGTCAAAGAGCACGAAGTCTTCGTACGGCAATGTGTTGATGACGCCTAAATAGCCGAGCCGCGCTTCTTCGCGACCGTTGATGATCGTGAGCGGAATATCGGTTTTGGATTCGATTTCATCGCGAAATAAAATGCCGTTGTCCGCGCTGCGCATGGCCGCGGTGGCGACGGCCAACATCTTCTCGACGCCGAGCAGCTCGGCGGTATGCGAAAAATTTTGCATCGCGGCAAGCGTTCTTGCCATAGCCTCTTCGGTGAGACGGCCCGTTGCCTGCATTCCTTCACTCAAGCGGACCAGCTGCTTATCCTGATAGACAAGTCGGTACGCGTCGTTCGGTTCGATCGACATCACGACCATGCGGGCGGAGTTCGAACCCAGGTCGATTAAGCCGACCTGCTCGGTATGATAGTCTTCATCCCATAACAAAATGCTCAGTCCTTTCCTGTTCTCTTGATTTTATTGTAACGAATTTTAACGACGCATGCAAAAAAAACAAGGCCGTTTTACTATGTAAAAACTTTGTTAAGGCAAGGCGTCGTGCCCGCTTTCCCCCACAAAATAAGCTATAATGAAAGTATCATAGAAAAGAGAGGAACAGGGCATGATCGGCAAACAAAAACGAATGTACGGCGTCATTCATATCGGCTCGGTAGGGCTGTCACTTTTGATCGTCGATTACGGCGGTCCGGACGATGTCACGATCGTACAGGAAGCGAGACGCGCGGCGGGTTTCGGCGAAGAAGTTTTCACGCAAGGAGAGCTGTCCTTTACGTCGATCCGGCAAATGGTGAGGATCATCAACGGCTTTCGCCGGATTATGGCGGATTATGAAGTCGAAGAAGTCATGGTATATGCGACGGCGGTTTTGCGGGAAGCGAAAAACAGCCGCATGATTTTGGATTTGATTCGCGTGCATACGGGGCTTTCTGTGGAAATTCTCGATATGCCGCAGGAGATTTTTTATAAGCATTACGCATTGCACTATGAATTAACGCATAATGCCGATGTCGCCGCGGGGACGACACTGTATGTCGATATTACCTCCAGCGCGGTGGGACTCACGATTTGGCAAAAAGATACCTTGAAATATCAGCAAAACCTTCATATCGGCACGTTGCGCGTGCTGGAATCGTTCCGCCGCGCCCAGCGTGACAGCTATGATTTTCCAAAAGTTCTGGACGAATTTCTCGGGCGCATTCTGGAACCGATTTGGCCGATGTTGGAGCAATACGAGATTGATAATGTCGTTCTGTCCGGTCGGGAATCGCGATTGGTCGCTCGGATGATGGGTTTCACTACGCAGCAAGCGATGCGCATCGTTTCACCGGAGCGCTTTTTCCGCGTGTTTCAGAGTTCGCAGTCGCAAACGTCGACGAGTCTCGAACACGCGTACGGTTTCACCGCCGATGAAACGGAAAAATTATTGCCGACGCTGCACCTTTACGCGCAGATTTTTACGCATGTGCAGCCGCAACGTCTGCTGATGATGTCGACGACCTTTCTCTACGGCGCGATGCTTTACTACGGCGCGCGCACGACCGACGAACCGGCTCTTGCTTTTTTGCGCGAGCAGCATCTCGAGCTTGCCAAGACGATGGCGGCGCGCTACGGCGGCAACATCATGCATGGGGAAACGGTCGCGGAGTATGTCGTCATTTTGATGAAAGCGCTGCGCTCGGTACACGGTTTGGGCGAACGGGACACGTATCTTTTGCGGATGGCGGTATTTCTGCATCAGATCGGGCGTTTCGTCAACTTACGCCAAAACGGCGTGCACACGTACCACATCATCATGGGAACCGATTTATTCGGACTGACCGATCTGGAGAAAGAGATGGTCGCGGTCGTTGCGTACTACAATTACAAAGGCCGTCCGAGTGATGAAGATAAACCGTTCCGGCAATTGCCCGAATGGGTCAAGATGGTGATTTTGAAACTCGTCGCCGTATTGCGATTGGCCAAGGCCATGGACAAAGGCGAACAGCATAAGCTTTACAACGTCGAAGCCTTTTTGCGTCGCGGCAGTTTGGTGATTTATTACGACGCGAAAGCCAATACGAACACCCTTTTGGAAGAATGGACATTTGCCGAAGAAACCAAATTATTTACGGATGTTTTCGGGCTGGATGCGAAATTGGAAAGGAGACCCCAATGATTGACTCTGCACGAACACAAGAGATGCCCGAGTTGGACCACCGTTACTTTTTGAATCGGGAATTGAGCTGGTTGAGTTTCAACGAACGCGTTTTGGAAGAAGCGGTAGATCCGAACAATCCGCTGCTCGAAAAATTGAAATTTATCGCGATTACGGGTTCCAATTTGGATGAGTTTTTCATGATCCGCGTGGCGGGGCTCATGCACCAGCGGGCCGGCGGCATCGAGCGGCGCGACAACGCCAATATGACGCCCGCGGAACAGCTGACGGCGATTTCGCACAAGTGCAAGCAGCATGTGGCGCGGCAGTATCGGTACTTGCATGATGTGTTGGCGGGTCTCTATGAAGAGGGATTGCGTTTGTACACGCCGGAGGAGCTGACTCCCGACCAGGTGTATTGGCTCGATGAATATTTTGACCGCACGATTTATCCGGTGGTCACGCCGCTGGCCGTCGACGCGAGTCACCCGTTTCCGTTTTTGATGAGCCGCACGTTGAATTTGGCGGTTCTGCTGCATCCGAACGGCCATCCGAACGATGTCCGTACCGCGATTTTGCCGGTGCCGAGCGTCTTGCCTCGACTGATTGAAATCCCGGGCGAATACCAAACGGCGAGCGGACGGGAATTCGTCTGGCTGGAGGACGTACTGCGCAAACGCGCGGGCGCGTTTTTCCAGGGACATACCATTATGGATACCCGCGTCTTTCGCATCACGCGCGATGCCGACCTCGATATCGACGAAGAAGGCGCCGAAGACCTGCTCGATGAAGTGGAAAAATCGTTAAAACGCCGCCGTCGCGGCGCCGCCGTGCGAATGGAATTTGAAGCGGGTAAAGCAACGCCGTTGCGCGAATTTTTGCGCGATGAATTGTCGCTCACGGAAGAAGATATCTATGATATCGACGGTAAACTCGATGTCACGCAGTTCTTTTCGCTGGCGGGAATCGCCGGGTTTGATCACCTGCGCTACGTGCCGGTGCGTCCGCGCCGTTCGTATTCGGTGCTCACCACCAAAGGCGAAGATCTGTTTGCCAAAATTCGCAATCATGATCTTTTCATTCATGTGCCGTACGAGTCTTTCGCGACCGTGGAACAGTTTATCAGCGACGCGGCGAAAGATCCGCACGTGCTCGCGATTAAGCAGACGCTGTATCGCGTCAGTTCGGATTCCAAAATCGTGCATGCGCTCGCGACGGCCGCCGAAAACGGCAAGCAGGTGACAGTGCTGATGGAAGTCAAAGCGCGCTTTGATGAAGAAAATAATATTTTGATGGGGCGGCGTCTGGAACAGGCCGGCGCGCATGTTATTTACGGTTTGAAGGGCGTGAAAACGCACTCGAAATGCACGCTCGTCATTCGTCGCGAACCGGACGGGATTCGTCGTTACGTGCATGTCGGCACGGGCAACTATAACGGCAAAACCGCGAAACTGTATACCGACTGCGGTATTTTTACAGCGAGCGATCTCTTCGGTATCGACGCCAGTAATTTTTTCAACCTCTTGTCTGGGTATTCCGATCCGCCGCAATGGCACAAATTCATCGTGGCGCCGATGGATTTACGCCGCCGCTCCCTCGAGCTCATCGAACGCGAGATTAACTTTGCCAAAAAAGGGGAACCGGCGCGGATGATCGTGAAGATGAATTCGCTTTTGGATCGCGAAATCATTTTGAAATTGTACGAAGCTTCCCAGGCCGGGGTGCAGATCGATTGCATCGTACGCGGGATTTGCGTATTGAAACCGGGCATTAAAGGCGTCAGTGAAAACATTCGCGTACGAAGCTTGATCGGACGCTTCCTGGAACACAGTCGCGTCTTTTGGTTTGCCAACGGCGGCCGTCCGGAAGTATACATCAGCTCCGCCGACTGGATGCCGCGCAACCTGAATGACCGTGTGGAATTGATGGTGCCGATCGAATCGGAAACGCATCGGCAGCGCCTGCGTGAACTGTTGCAAATGCAGTTGGACGATAACCAGAAAGCGCATGTGATGCAGCCGGACGGCAGCTACGTCAAAACGATCGCCGCGGAGAATCCGCTGGCGGCGCAACAGAAATTCCAGCAAATCGCCGAAGAGCGGGATGTTCCGGAAAATCTCACGTTACGGCAGCGCCTGGAGCCTTTTTACGCAGACGAACTCCAATAAACACAAAAACCGCGAAAACGGCATGCCGAAGTATGTCGAAATGTGGTAAAGTGGTGAAAAAGACTGTAAAAAATGTCTTTACAAATGATGTATTCCCAAAAAAATCGAGAAAAATTCATCAGAAATGTTGTTGTAATTAAATTCTAATAATAGCCCGTGCATTTTCCCTATTGACAATCCATATTAATGTCCTCTTTGAGAGGACATTCCGGGAGTCCTTGCTATGGGGGAATCACGGGCTCTGTTTTTGTCTGTTCCCATAAACGGAAATGACTGTTTTAAAATTAGAAAAAAGGTCGATCAAGCCCTAATTTCTCATATTGTAAACCTCTAGCTTTTGACAGAAGTGTCCACGCGTGGTAGAATTCCCGTGTTGGAGGTTACTGTATGAGGACAAATTGGAAGAAATGGGGGACCCATCCGGTCCTTTTGCTCTGCGTCTTCGTCATTATGGTAGTGTCGCTGGTCGGCTTTTCAATGCAGCCGCGGACGCTTACCGTTATCGTTGACGGCAGACAGCAGACAATTCGCACAGCAGCGCAATCCACAGCAGGCATTATGCGTGATGCACACATCGTGTTAAATGAATATGACAAAGTGGATCTGAATACGGAGAAACTCGCTGACGGTTCCGTATTAACTGTGCGTCGTGCCGTTCCGATCACCATTCGGGAAGGCGCGGAGATGAAAGCAACGATGTCGGCAGGCAAGACCGCTGCGCAGGCGATCACCGAAGCGGGTTATGACCCGGGGGAATATGTGACGCTGATCCCGGCGGATACTCCGGTCAAGGCCGGCATGGAAATTCCGGTCGGTAAGTACACGACTTCGGAAATGACAGTGGAAGAGGCAGTTCCTTTCAAAGTCGTTCGCGAACCGAATGACCGCATGTTCGCCGGCGCGGAAAATGTGACGCAGGCGGGTGTGAACGGGAAACAGAAAACCAAGTACCGTGTGCTTACGGTAGCCGGTCGTGAAGTCGGCCGCATACCCTTGGAATCGCAACCGTTGCAGCCGGCAGTGGACCAGGTAGTGCAAGTCGGCACACGTGATATCGTCAATACCAGTCGCGGTGATATCCGATTCACGAAAGTGATCAATATGGAAGCGACAGCGTATCATCCGATGGACGGCGACGGCCGCGGGATTACCGCGAGCGGCATGAAAGCCGGTTACGGCGTGGTGGCGGTCGATCCGGATGTGATTCCGATGGGCACGCGCGTGTTTGTACCGGGTTACGGCGAAGCGATCGCTGCGGATACCGGCGGCGCGATTGTCGGCAATCGGATTGATTTATGCATGGAATCGTACGACGAATGTTACCAATACGGACGTCGTAACGTAGAAGTTTACGTACTGGATTAAAAAACGCCCCACGGGGCGTTTTTTTGTACGGGAAATAAAATGGCGATCGGTGGGCGAGACGAGTAGCGTGATGCGCGGGTATGCTATAATAAGCTATTGAAATGTAAATGAAGGAGTTATGCTTGAATGACTTTTTGGGTAGCGTTGGTCGTGATTGTGCTCGACCAGTTGACGAAATATTATGTGCGCGCGACGATGGAGATCGGGGAAAGTATTCCCGTCATTCCGAATATGTGGCATTGGACGTATATAGAAAACCACGGTGCGGCCTTCGGCATTTTGGCGCATCAGCAATGGTTTTTTCTGTTGGTGGTGGCGATTTTATTCGCGCTTTTCTTTTGGTATCGGGAACGCATTCCGCGGGAACCGAAATATTTTTCCATCGCGGTCGGCATGCTGCTGGGGGGCGCGCTCGGCAATGCTTGGGATCGGTTCTATCAGGGCAGCGTGACGGACTTTTTCGACTTGCGCGTGTGGCCGATTTTCAATGTGGCGGATATCGCGATTTGCGTCGCGGTGGTTTGCTTTTGCCTGTTCTTTTGGCGGCGAGGTAACGCGTGATGTATGAATGGGTAACAGATGCGGCGGCGGAAAAAACGCGTCTGGATGTATGGTTGGCGATGGTGCTCGATGTATCACGATCCGCGGCGCAAAAATTGTGCAAGGCGGGCGCGGTAACGGTGGAAGGCGCGCCGGCCAAAGCGAATACCGTTTTGCGCGCGGGCATGTTCGTGACGGCGGAGTATACGCCGAAATTGGAAGCGTTGCCGGAGCCGCAAGATATTCCGCTGGATGTGCGTTACGAAGATGAGGATGTCGTGGTGATCAATAAGGCGCGCGGCATGGTGGTGCATCCGTCGCCGGGACACGCGGACGGGACGCTGGTCAACGCGCTGCTCTTTTACACCAAAGGGCATCTGGCGGAAATGAGTGATCCGATCCGACCGGGCATTGTGCATCGTTTGGATCGGGATACGTCCGGACTGTTGGTGGCGGCGAAAACGCCGCGGGGGCGCGACAGCCTGCAGGCGCAAATCCGCGCGCACTCGGCGGGACGAATTTACTACGCGCTGGTGCACGGTAATCCGTCGAACGAGCGCGGCATCATCAAGCTGTCGCTCGGACGGGACGCGCGTGACCGGTTGCGTCAGGCGGTGCTGCCTGACGGACGTGACGCGACGACGCATTTTACGGTGGTTGAACGCATGCCGCATTACGCGTTGCTGCGTTTGGCGCTTGAAACGGGACGAACGCATCAAATTCGCGTGCATTTATCTTATATCGGGTATCCGATTGTGCAGGATCCGCTCTACGGACGCAAGCGCGATCGGTTCCCGATTGAAGGACAGGCGTTGCACGCCGCCGAACTTTCATTTGACCGACCGGCGGACGGCGAACGGATCACCGTGACCGCGCCGTGGCCGGAAGATTTTGCCGCGTGCCTGACGAAGGCCCGGGAGGAAGCGTAATGTGGAAAAATAAAACCTTACTGCTTGATGCCGAAGCGATCCGACGTGTCGTGCGGCGCATCGGACATGAATGTTTGGAACGTAACCGCGGTTTGGAAGACGCCGTGTTTATCGGCATCGAAACGCGCGGGGAGCCGCTGGCCGAACGCCTGGCGCGTCAGGTGGACGCGATCGAAGGGGTGAAGGTCGAGGTTTACGCGTTGGACGTGACGGCCTTTCGCGATGATGAAAAAGCCGCTCCGGCGCAAAGCAATTTGCCGGCGATTGATGTGGACGGCAAACTCGTGTTGCTGGTGGACGACGTGCTCTACACGGGGCGGACGGTGCGCAGCGCGCTGAACGCCATCATGGCCATGGGGCGGCCGCGCGCCATTCAGCTGGCGGTATTGGTGGATCGCGGGCATCGGGAACTCCCGATTCGCGCGGATTACGTCGGCAAAAACGTGCCGACCGCCGAGCGGGAAGATGTGGCGGTCGAATTGTTGGAAATCGACGGCAACGATCGCGTTTGGCTGCGCGAAAAAGCGGAATAAAAAAAGAACCGGCAACGGTTCTTTTTTTGTGGCGTAAATGGCTGACTTAACGATAGCCGAGCAGCAGCGCGAGCAGTAATCCCAGCAAGAGGAAGTACGCGTTGTTGCGGATGAAATTCGGCCAAAATGCGGGCGGATACGTTTCTTTTTCGCGCTTGTAAAGTCGAAAAACGATGAGGCTCGCGAGACTGGCGACGGGGCTGCCCCAAGCGCCCAGGTTCACACCGAGTAAAAGAAAACGCGGCGGCGCGCCGAACGGTTCGAGTAAAATCGCGGTCGGCACATCGCTGATGCATTGGCTCAAGAGAAACGCGGTGGTAAATGGCCACCGCGCCACCAACGGCACGATGTAGGCGGCGAGCCAATCCATGCGGACGGCGTTGCCGGCGACGATGAAGAAAGCGCACAGCGTGAGTAGCAGACCGTAATCCACGTGACGATGCGTATGCGGATAGACGAGGTACGTCAAAATAAAGAGCACGCCCGCCGTAGGATACAGCGGCAAGACGTTGCCGATCGCGAGCAGGGCGACGATCAATGCGCCGAGATAGAGCGCGATGTTGCGCTTGGATTGCGCCGATAACGGTTTGAATTCCTGAATGGTAATCGGTGTATGCGGCAAGTGCGTGCTGACGCGTCGGTACATGAGCAATGCGGCGAGCAACGCGAACGGACCCGTCGTTTTGACAATCTCCAGCGCGGTCAGCTGGGTCGCGGAAAATAAAAACATATTTTGCGGATTGCCGATCGGCGTCAACATGCTGCCGCAGTTGGCGGCGAGACCGACGAGCACCGCGACGAACGCGCCGTATTGCATCAGCCCAGCGCCGCGTAAGGTGCGCATCGCGAGCGGTAAAGTGATGAAGATCGCGACATCATTCGTGACGAAAGTGGCCATGGCGAAAGCGAAAAACAGCAGCGCGAGCACCACGTGATGGGCTTTGTCGCCAACCTGCAACAAACGACGGGCGAGCCAGCGGAAAAAATGGTTGCGGCGCAAACCGGCGATGACCATCATCAGGAGCCACATGGATACCAGCGTGCGGCCGTTAAAGTACGACAGATACATCGCATCGGGCGTCACGATGAGCATCGACAAAAAAGCGACGACGGACGCGATGATGAGCATTTTATCGTGAATGAAAGTCGTCCATAGTTCCTTCATTGCAGTTCCTTAGTCGGTGTCACGGGGCGGCGATAAAAACGCGCGCCGCCCGCGCGGTATTCCGGGTTGGCGCAGCAAAGCGCCGCCAAGTCGGTGGCGCGTTCATCGTATACGAGCCAGTCGACAGCCTGCGGCGGCAACGTTTTACGCATTTTGCCGTAGCGATCGAGAATGGGCAGTGTGACGTTGCGCAATAAGGCCGCTCCGCGCGGGGTAAAAGCGAGCGGATACACCCAAGCCGGACCGGTCTTTGCGGCATCGTTCAAATCCTGTCGACGCATGCCGAGCAACACCTGTACCAGCAAACGAGAAAGCCGCGTCTGCGGATAGCGTTTGGTTTTGACATCGTTCCAAAGCTCCGCAAGCGTTGCCGCGTTACGCGCCGCGTACCAGCGATCTTCCAAACCTTCGGAAAATTCGCCGAGTTGAGCAAGTGTCGCGGGTGTCAGCAGACGCAGCGCCTGCAGCGCGAGCAGTTCATACCGTTCGGGCTGTGGGAACACGCCCGCTCGCAACGCTTCGCTAAGATCGTCATATGTATACGCGGGCAGCATGTCGCGCGGCACGAGGCCTTCTTGTAATCGCGCGCGCACAGCGCTGCCGGAAATTCCCGCGATACCCTCTGCGCTGTCAGAGCGTTCGCGCAGTAACGGTGCCAAACAAAGTGACGGCGCGTAGCGCTCGATCGCGCGCAGGTAGCCGGCGGCCAAAATATTATTCGGTGTGCGCAAGAGCGGTGCGATGTCCGGATCGGTGGCGGCAAATGCCGCTTCCATCGCGGCGGGGTAGCTTAATCCCTGCGCCAACGCCGTCTGTAACGCAGTCGGATTTGGACCGTCGGCCAGTTTTTTCAGCGCCGCGAGGTCAGGATTTTCCGCGCCGCAGACCAAGGTCGTCACGCCGACCGCGTGCAGCAGTCGCACGCCGCCCGCCGCGAAATGCTCCGCGCTGCGCAGCGCGAATATCGCGGGCAGCTCCACCACCAAGTCCGCGCCGGCGTGCAGCGCCCAACGCGCCCGCGTCCACGGATCGGCGACGGCGGGTTCGCCGCGTTGCACGAATGCGCCCGTGAGCGCGATTACGATCGGCGCATCGCCAAATGCCTTGCGCACGGCCTTGATTTGGGCGACATGCCCCTGATGCAACGGGTTATATTCGGCGACAATGCCTACGACTTCGGTAGCGGCTGACATGCGAACTCCTTTATGAAAAAATGACTGTCCGGCGTCATCCTGTTTGCGCCGGACGGGTGAAACGACTGCGCACGCCCTGAGGGCGGCGCATTTCCTTTCGGTCAGTATACGACGGCAGAGAACACTTGACAAGTTACAGCGATTTTTTTATACTAATTGAACTGAAAAACGATTTCCGATGAAAAGAGCAGTTGACAGAGTCTTTTTTATTTGGTAGCATTAATCAGTAATGATCAAGTAGAAGTCATCCGCTTCTCACCCTACACGACGTGTAGTTACTAGGGTTTCCGCAGATGGAACAGGACGGATGGCATCTTGCCGTCCGTTTTTTATTTTGCTTGATTAGGTTTCCAATGCATTTTCAGGAGGTGAAACCCCATTAGCAAAGAATTACGTATCAACGAACAAATTCGTGCCCGCGAAGTGCGGCTGGTCAGTGAAGATAACGAACAGCTGGGAGTCATGTCGCAACGTGAGGCCTTGGCCATGGCTGAAGAGCATGGTTTGGATTTGGTCGAAGTCGCGCCGCAGGGTCGTCCGCCGGTTTGCCGTTTGATGAATTACGGCAAGTACCGCTACGAACAGCAGAAACGCGAAAAAGAAGCACGTAAGAAGCAGAAAGTCATCACGTTAAAAGAAGTTAAGCTGCGTCCGAATATTGAGGACCACGACTTCTATGTGAAGATGAAAAACGCAATCCGTTTTTTGGAAGACGGAAGCAAAGTCAAAGTCACGATCATGTTCCGCGGCCGTGAACTCAGCCACCCGGAATTGGGCGAAAAGCTTTTAATCCGGTTTGCCGCTGAGCTCAAAGAGTTGGCTGAACAGGAACGCGGCCCGAAACTCGAAGGTCGCAACATGACGATGATGTTAGTACCGAAAAGTAAATGAGGAGGCTTATTATGCCGAAAATTAAAACCAAACGCGCTGCCGCTAAACGTTTCAAGAAAACGGGTACCGGCCAATTTAAACGTTCGAAAGCATACAAAAGTCATATTTTAGAGAAGAAAGCGCCGAAACGCCTGCGTCAGTTGCGCAAAGCCGCAATGATCAACAAGGCGGATCAAAAACGCGTGGAACGTATGTTGCCGAACGGCTAAGACAGGAGGAAATCATTCATGGCACGAGTAAAAAAAGGCGTGACTGCACGCCGTCGTCATAAAAAAATCTTAAAGTTAGCGAAAGGCTATCGTGGTGCTCGTAATCGTCAGTTCAAAAAAGCGAACGAATCCGTTATGCACTCGTTGGCGTATGCACGCCGCGACCGTCGTCAGAAAAAACGCGAATTCCGTCGCCTTTGGATCGCCCGTATCAATGCGGCGGCCCGCCTGAACGGCATGAACTACAGCACCCTGATCGCCGGCTTGAACAAAGCGGGTGTCGGGATCAACCGTAAGATGCTTTCCGACATGGCCATTCAAGATCCGGCCGCGTTCACCAAGCTGACCGAGCTTGCCAAAAACGCGTAAGCAAAAAGCCCTCGCTCGGAGGGCTTTCGCTTTTTCCGTCGCGGCGCTCATACGCCCGCCGGAAAACCCGTTGTTTTATTTATATTTATTACCTTAGTAAAGGCTGTCACGGCAGCTTGGAACGGGGTCATATCCGTTTGACATGATATATGAAATGTGGTAAAGTATATAAGCATGTATCGACGGTAATATCCGATAATTATCACTCGACGCGAGCCGTCGCAGTCAGTTGAAGTAAGTGAGGTGTCACAATGCGCGACGCGGTAACACTGGCTTGCACCGAATGCAAGCAACGCAACTACCAGACGAACAAAAACAAGAAACATACGACGGAACGTCTGGAACTCAACAAGTATTGCAAATTCTGTAAAAAACAAACGTTGCATCGCGAAACCAAATAAGGTTTTGCAAGCAACTCTCGAGGAGCGGAGGAAACGATGGCAAGACAAAACACACAAGTACAGCAGCAAGGCGTAACGTCCTTTTTCCGCGGCGTACGACAGGAAATGAAAAAAGTGGTATGGCCGACGAAAAATGAATTGGTGCGTTACACAATTGTGGTTTTGATCACGGTTGCCTTCATTAGCCTGCTGATCATGGCAGTCGATTTCGTCTTCACGGGATTCTATAAATTGTTCGCCGGTGCTCTTGCCGGAGCGATGTAAGGAGGCAGTATGGCATCCGACATCAAATGGTATGTGATTCACACCTATTCCGGATATGAAAACAAGGTCAAAACGAACTTGGAATTAAAAGTTCAATCCTTGGGCATGACGGATACGATCCGTCAGATCCTGGTACCGATGCAGGAAGAAGTCGATATCAAGGGCGGCAATAAAAAAATCGTTCAGCGCAAAGTCTTTCCGGGCTATGTGCTGGTGGAAATGGAAGTTAATGACCGCAGCTGGTATGTCGTGCGCAACACGCCCGGAGTCACGGGGTTTGTCGGCACGGCGACCAAGCCGATTCCGCTGAGCGACGAAGAAGTCGCCCGCATTTTACACGGTCAGGAAGAGCAAGCGGCGCCGGTAGCGAAGTTGACCGTCAAGGTCGGCGATAAAATTCGCATTACCCAGGGCGCTTTTACGGATCAGATGGCGAACGTCACGGAAGTGCTTCCGGACAAAGGCCGGATCCGCGTGCTGCTGAACATGTTCGGCGGCGCTACCCCGGTAGAGTTGGATGCGACCCAATTTGAGGCCGCGCCTGATATACACTCTAAATGACGCGCATATGCGCGGGTGGGAGAGCGTAAGCTCGTTGGCACCACATCTTACGCAATAAGGAGGTGTAAGACATGGCAAAGAAAGTATCGAAATTCGTCAAACTGCAGGTCGAAGCAGGTAAGGCTACTCCGGCACCGCCGGTAGGCCCGGCCCTCGGTCAGGCAGGTGTGAACATTATGGCGTTCGTGCAGGAATTTAACGCCCGTACCGCCAAACAGCAAGGTCTGATTATTCCGGTAGAAATTACCGTATACGAAGACCGTTCGTTCACGTTCATCACCAAAACGCCGCCGGCCGCTGTTTTATTGAAAAAAGCAGCCGGTTTGGAAAAAGCGTCCGGTGAACCGAACAAAAACAAAGTCGGCAAAGTAACGAAACAGCAAGTTCGTGAAATCGCCGAAACGAAGATGCCGGACCTCAACGCTAACGACGTGGAAGCGGCGATGTTGATGGTCGAAGGCACAGCCCGCAGTATGGGTATTACGGTAGAAGAGTAAGCGGTTCTTACGAACCTTATTAGGAGGAAACATGGCTAAACTGACAAAACGCAGTAAACAGGCCTCCGCTCTCGTCGACCGCAATACGCAGTACGGGTTGGACGAAGCGGTGTCGCTGCTCAAGCAGACGGCAACGGCTAAATTTGATGAAACAATCGAACTCGCATTCAATTTGAATGTCGATCCGAAATATGCGGATCAGCAGATCCGCGGCGCTATCGTATTGCCGCATGGTACCGGTAAATCCAAACGCGTTCTCGTGTTTGCGAAAGGTGCCAAAGTGCAGGAAGCGGAAGCTGCGGGCGCAGACTTTGTAGGCAGCGAAGAACTCGTTGCTAAAATCCAGGGCGGCTGGCTCGACTTTGATGTCGTTGTCGCGACCCCGGACATGATGTCCGTCGTCGGCCGTTTGGGTAAAGTATTGGGTCCGAAAGGCCTCATGCCGAACCCGAAAGTCGGCACTGTCACCATGGACGTTACCAAAGCGGTCCAGGAAGTTAAAGCAGGTAAAGTCGAATACCGTACCGATAAAGCGGGCAACATCCAGCTGTCGGTCGGCAAAGCGTCTTTCAGCGAAGACCAATTGCGTGACAACATTCGCACGATCTTTGATCGTATCGCGAAAGCGCGTCCGGCGTCCGTCAAAGGACAGTATATGAAATCTGTCACTTTGAGCGCGACCATGGGTCCGGGTGTGGCTTTGGATCCGACCAAAGTCGATGCACCGACGGAAGACTGATCTCACTATTTACACTTAGCTTAAGACCGGTGGTTGTATATATAATGGACGTTGTCCGCCACCCGAGGCTGAGTACCGAAGCCGCGAAGCTTCGGTGCGCGACCTCGTCACAAGCGGGGTCGTTTTTTCTTAGCTAACGTGCTAAATATAAAAAATCTTTCACAAAAGGAGGTGTCACCATTGGCAGGAACACCGCAAAAAAAGCAAGTCATTGATGAAATGCGTGGTAAATTGGAAAGCGCGAAAGGCGCTGTTTTGGTCGAATATGTCGGCTTAAACGTAGCGACCGCCATCCAATTACGTCGCAAATTCTTGGAACACGGCGTTCACTATCAGGTTATTAAAAATACCTTGACCGCGATTGCGGCCAGAGACCTGGGCTTGGGCGAATTCGCCGATCATTTGACCGGTCCGAACGCGATTGCGATTTCGGAATCCGACGCGGTTGCGCCGGCAAAAGCACTCAAAGAATTTATCGATGAAACGAAGAGCGAAGCGATTACCGTAAAAGCGGGTCTGCTCGAAGGAGCGGTCATCGGTGTCGACGAAGTACAGCATCTGGCTGACTTGCCGAGCCGTGAAGTGCTCTTGGCCAAAGTGGTCGGCAGCATGCAGGCGCCGATTACCGGCTTTGTACGTTGTCTGCAGGGCAACATTACCAACCTCGTGTATGTACTCGAGGCCATTCGTAAACAAAAAGAAAGCGCTTAATTAGCGGATATATTTAAGGAGGAACTATAATGACTAAAGAAGAACTTATGCAAGCCATTGAAGAGATGTCGGTTCTCGAACTCGCCGATCTCGTAAAAGCTATGGAAGAAAAATTCGGTGTTTCGGCAGCGGCTCCGGTAGCGGTAGCAGCAGCCGGTCCGGCGGCAGCTGGCGCAGCGGCGGAAGAAAAATCCGAATTCAACGTTGTACTCGCTGAAGTCGGCGCGTCCAAACTGAAAGTTATTAAAGTCGTTCGTGAAGCGACCGGCTTGGGCCTGAAAGAAGCGAAAGCTCTCGTTGACGGTGCTCCGGGCAACGTCAAAGAAGGCGTTTCCAAAGAAGACGCGGAAGCTTTGAAAGCACAACTCGAAGAAGCTGGCGCGAAAGTCGAATTGAAATAATCGACCTGCAAAAAAACGTCCCTGCGGGGACGTTTTTTTATTGCGCTAAATGCGGTTGAATATGATACAATGAACGCGTACAGAAAGGGAATCGCAATGACCAAACACAGCCCACAGAAACCGCTGCAGACAAATCCCGCCCAAGTGCCGCTTGCAAAGCAGGCGCCGGTGAGGCGCCGTAAGCCGTCGCTATGGTCGAAAAACATAAAACATTGGGTACTCGGCATGATCATTGTTTTCGTTGTCGTTTTTCTCGGCATCAAGGCCTGGGAATACTACGAGTTGCATCAGGAAATGATTCGTGTCGAACAACAGCAGCAGCAGTTGGAAGCCGAACAGCGCGAGCTGGAGGCGGAAAAAGCAAAATATAACGATCCGAAAGCCGTGGAGCAGGCGGCGCGGGAGCAACTGGGTCTGGTAAAACCCAACGAAGTTCCCTATATCCGTTAACATTGCATGCGATCGGATTATTTCGTATAATGAAGATACTTATTCAGTTGTTATCTAAGGAGGATATTATCAGCGCATGAGCGTAACAGTCGGAAGCATAGTCGAAGGAGTCGTCACGGGCTTGGCGAAGTTCGGGGCATTTGTCGAACTGCCGGACAAAAAAGTAGGATTGGTGCATATTTCAGAGGTGGCGCATGAATACGTCAGCGACATCAATGAGTATTTAGCGGTAGACCAGAAAGTCAAAGTCAAAGTCGTTTCGATGGACGACAACGGCAAAATCGCTCTTTCGATGAAGCAGGCTCAGCCGCGACCGCAGGCAGCAAGTGCGCCGGCACCGCGTTATAATGACGCCGGTAAAGCGCCCTATACCGATCGGCGATCGCCCGCCGCGAAGCGAGGCGGCAACCGTCGTTCCCATGGGCCGAGTTCGTTTGAAGATAAACTCAGCCGCTTTCTGAAAGACAGCGACGAACGCCTGAGTGATTTGAAACGTAACACCGAATCCAAGCGCGGCGGACGCGGCGCGCGACGGTCCGATTAACGGTTAATGACCGGGCATCCTGCAAAGGGTGCTTTTTTTATAGGAGGCAACTATGAAACAGGCGGTACTGGATATCGGTACGAATTCGGTACGTTTACTGGTCGCGGAAACAGTGGCAGATGAAACGACCACATTGCGCAAAGATATTCGAGCGACACGGCTCGGCGACGGCTTGGCAGCGGGCGAACCGCTCAATGAGGCGGCGAAAAATCGTACTCTCACGGGGATTCAAGAACTTGTCGACGAAGCGCGCGAAGCGGGCGTCGAACGGTGGAGCATTGTCGGCACGAATGCGCTGCGTGAGGCGAGCGACGGCGAAGCGTTCGCACAGCAAGTGGCTCAGCTCGTCGGTGCGCCGGTACGTATTATCAGCGGCGTCGACGAAGCGCGTTACGGCTACCTGGGCGCGGTCAAGACGAACAGTCTGGTGACGGCAGTCGTCGATATCGGCGGCGGCAGCACGGAAATCGGCGTCGGCTTCGGCGGCGATCTCGGCGCAGCGGTGAGTATGCCGCTCGGGGCGGTGCGCGGTACACGCGATTTCGATATGATGACGCCGCGTGGCATTGCCGAATTGAAAAAACATTGCTTTGCCGTATTGAAAGAAGCAACTACCGAAGTGCAAGGCGTGAAAAGCTGGATCGGCGTCGGCGGCACGATGACGAGTATCGTCTCGATGCTGTTGGAGCTCGAACCGTATGATGCCGAAAAAGTGCAGGGCTACGTGCTCGCGTATGAGGATCTGCATACATTACGTGAACGTTTGACAGGTATGTCGTACGAAGAGCGTACGAAGTTACCCGGTTTGGCGCGCGAGCGGGTGGATATTATCGTGGCGGGAGCCGTGATTGCGGAAAGTCTACTGGAATATTTTGCGTTGCCGGAAATCACCGTAAGCGATCAGGATTTATTGGAAGGAATCTATCGGGAGGCTTATCTCTTGTGACGGATTTTGTCGCGAAAGTGAATGCTTTCGTGCGGGAACAGGCGTTATTTACGCCGGGCGACGGCGTTTTGATCGGTTGCAGCGGCGGACCGGATTCGCTGGCTCTTGCGCTCTACCTGGCGGCGGTGCAAAAAGAGTTTCGCATCACCGCGGGACTGGCGTATGTCCATCACCATTTACGCGCGGCGGCGGATACGGAAGTCGAATTCGTGCGCGCCTTGGCGAGGGACTTAAGACTGCCGTTTTATCGTTTGGACGCGGACGTTCCGCAGGCGGTGCGGATGACCGGAGAATCGGTCGAAACCGCGGCGCGGGAATTGCGTTACCGAGCGCTTGAAAAGTTGCGCGAGCAAGAGGGATATACTCTGCTTGCCGTGGCGCATCATGCCGATGACCAGGCGGAAACCGTGCTTCATCATGTATTGCGCGGTACGGGTCTGACGGGGCTTGGCGGCATGCGGGCGCGAAACGGCAGTATCGTGCGCCCGTTTCTCGGCGTCACACGGGCGGAAATCGAAACCTATTTGACGCATTTTCCGTACACGCCCTGTCTGGATGAGACGAATACGGATACGACCTATTTGCGAAATGCGTTGCGCCATGAAGTGCTGCCGTATCTTGCGCAATATAATCCGCGCATCCGCGAGCACTTGGTACAGCTCGCGACCACGGCCGCCGCGGATGATGAATATTTGGACCATGTCATTGCCGATGTTCTCACTCGAATCACGCATCGTGAAGCGGAGACTATTGCTGTTTCCCGCGACGCGTTCAACGACTTGCCGAACGCATTGCAACGGCGCGTCGTTCGCAAGTTGTGGCGAGAAGAAAGCGGCACAACGCTTTCGTTCGCGCATACCGAACGTCTTGTCGCTTGGTTCGCGACGGGAGCGACCAGCACCGAACAGACCTTATACGGTTTGACGGCGGTGCTGACCGCGACCGATGCGTGGCTCGCGCCGCAAGCGGCAGACGTTGCGGAAACAGCAGCGGTGACGCAGACGGCGCAAGATCCGCTGACGCTCGGGGACGTGCGGGTGCGGATCCGCACGCTTGCGGAAGGTGAAACGGCGCCATGGGTCATTCCGGCGCGCGTTCTGACCGGTCCCTTGACGCTGCGTTACCGGCGCGCCGGCGATCGGATCCCGTTTCCTTTCGGCACGAAAAAATTGAGCGATTATTTTATTGATAGTAAAGTGCCGCGCCGTTGTCGTGACAGCGTCGTGCTGCTCGCCGATGACAGGCACGTATACGCGGCCTTTGATTATTTTACATTACATGATTTTTCAGGTGTTGCAACGGTCAATGACCGGCCGGAACGGCTGGTGATTGATGTGCAGAGGAGGACAAATAATGCATCCGAATATCGCCAAAATACTGGTGACTGAAGAAGAAATCCGTGATCGTGTCGCGGTGTTGGGACAGGAGATTACCAACGACTACCGCGGCAAAAAATTGCTTTTAGTCGGCATTTTGAAAGGTTCCGCGGTGTTCATGGCCGATTTGATGCGCCAAATCGATTTGGACGTGCAAATTGATTTTATGGTGGTTTCGAGCTACAGCAACAGCACGCAGTCGCAGGGGCATATTCAGATCCGTAAAGACTTGAGCACGGATATTAACGGCCGCGACGTGCTGGTGGTGGAAGATATGATCGACTCGGGCACGACGCTGTACTATCTGAATGAGATCCTGCAAGTGCGCGGCGCCAACTCCGTCGAATTTGTCACTCTTTTGAATAAGCCGTCGCGCCGTGAAAAACCGGTCGACGTACGTTACATCGGTTTTGACGTGCCGAATGAATTCGTCGTCGGCTATGGCTTGGACTTCGCGGAAAATTATCGCAATCTTCCTTTCGTGGGTGTACTCAAACCGGAGTGCTATGAATCATAATTGTAAAAAAATTCTCAGCATGATAAAATGAAATGACATTCTGTTGGGAATTAACCCATGGGAAAGGGGAAGTCATTTGAATCGATTTATTAAAAACGTCAGCTTGTACGTTTTGCTGATTATTATTGCGGTATCGATGTTCACCAACTTTGTGGAACCGCAGGAAAAGAAGTCGGATCTTACCTATTCGAATTTCTTGACGCAAGTCGAACAGAAAAATGTGGAATATGTCACGCTGACCAATAATTCCATTAGCGGCAAGCTTAAAAACGGCACGGAATTTACCACCTACGCACCGGATAATGATGCGCAGCTGTTGCCGATTTTACGCGCCAATAACGTGACTATTCAGGCCAAGCCGCCGGAACAACCGTCCTGGTGGCTGAGTATGTTGACTTCGCTGTTGCCGATTTTGCTTTTGATCGGCGTCTGGTTCTTTATCATGAATCAAACGCAGGGCGGCGGCGGTCGCGTGATGAACTTCGGTAAATCGCGCGCGAAAATGCATGAAGAAGGCAAAGTGCATGTTACCTTTGCCGATGTCGCCGGCGAAGAAGAAGCCAAGCAGGAATTGACGGAAGTCGTTGATTTTCTGAAGCACCCGGGCAAATATAACGCGATCGGCGCGAAAATTCCGAAAGGCATTTTGCTCTTCGGCCCGCCCGGTACCGGTAAAACGCTCCTGGCGAAAGCCGTTGCCGGCGAAGCGAATGTGCCGTTTTTCAGTATCAGCGGTTCGGACTTCGTCGAAATGTTTGTCGGTGTCGGCGCGTCCCGTGTCCGTGATCTGTTTGTCCAGGCGAAGAAGAACGCGCCCTGCATCGTCTTTATTGATGAAATCGATGCGGTCGGTCGCCAGCGCGGCTCCGGCCTCGGCGGCGGTCATGATGAACGTGAACAAACGCTGAACCAGCTCTTAGTCGAGATGGACGGTTTCGGCGCGAACGAAGGCATTATTACGCTCGCGGCGACGAACCGTCCGGATATTTTGGATCCGGCGCTCTTGCGTCCGGGGCGTTTTGACCGTCAGGTCGTAGTCAGCCGTCCGGATTTGCGCGGCCGGGAAGCGATCCTGAAAGTCCACGCGAAAAATAAACCTTTGGAAGGCGATATTGACCTTAAGATTATCGCCAAGAAAACGCCGGGCTTTACCGGCGCGGATCTGGCCAACCTTTTGAACGAAGCGGCGCTGTTGGCGGCGCGGCAAAACAAGAAGACGATCGGCATGGCGGAACTCGAAGAAGCGAGTGAAAAAGTCGCCTACGGTCCGGAACGTCGCAGCCACGTCGTGAGCGAACGTGAACGCAAAATCACCGCCTACCACGAATCGGGGCACGCGATTATCGCCGAACTGATGCCGGAAGCGGATAAAGTTCATAAAGTGACAATCGTACCGCGCGGCCAGGCGGGCGGCTATACCATGACGCTGCCGCAGGAAGAACGCGCGTACATTACCAAATCGCAACTCTTGTCCGAAATCCGCGTCTTGATGGGCGGCCGTGTGGCGGAAGAAATCACATTCAACGAGATCTCTTCCGGCGCCTCCAATGATTTGGAACGTGTCACTCAGATTTTGCGCAATATGATTATGCGCTGGGGCATGAGCACGCGCTTGGGACCGATCACGTTCGGGGAACATCAGGAACAGATTTTCCTCGGCAAGCAACTCGGCTCCGAGCGCAACTACGGCGAAGACATTGCCACCGCGATTGACGAAGAAATGCGTAAATACGCGGAAGAAGCCTACGCGGAAACGAAAAAGCTGTTGCTTGAAAATCGGGATGTATTGGAAGCGATGGCGCAGGCGCTTTTGGAATTCGAAACGATCGACTCCAAGCAGGTCGCCAATCTCTTTAAATACAAATCGATCACGCCGCCGCCGGGAGCCGAGCAGGCGGAGGACCTCGATGACGGAACCACGGTGGAAGCACCGCCGCTTCCGGATCCGACGGCCGAACAGCCGTGGCGTCAACCGCCGCCGGCGCCGCCGGTCACTCCGAAGCCGGGACCGGAAACCCCGCCTTCACCGAGAGGTGATGTGCCGCCGAAAGATCGCTGGCACCGCGAGGATTAAACATACAAAAAACGACTGCATCGCGCGATGCGGTCGTTTTTTTATGTCAACAGCAGCATGCGGATAACTTGACAAATTGTAAACCCGTTTTTATAATAAGAATACATTCATCACGTAAAAAAGGAGTGGCAAAGCATGCGCAATAAGATTTTGGATTACTTTCGAAACGCTCACGGCGAGTACGTTTCCGGGCAACAAATTTCCGATGATCTGCACGTTTCACGAACGGCCATTTGGAAGCATATCAAGGTCCTTAAAGAACGCGGTTACGTATTCGAGTCAAGTACGCGCAAAGGGTATCGGTTGCTGCATGCGCCCAACCTTTTGACGGAACTTGAAATCAATAGTGTTCTTTCTACCGAATCATTCGGGCACAATATTATTTATCGCGAGACGGCGCCTTCCACGAACGCCATCGCCAAAGAAGAAGCGCGACGCGGCGCACCGGCAGGAACGATTGTGGTCGCCGAAGAGCAGACCGGCGGGCGCGGACGTCTGCAGCGCGCCTGGTTTTCCCCCTATGCGAAGGGAATTTGGTTCTCGCTGATTTTGCGGCCGCATTTTTCGCCGCTCGAAGCGTCGAAATGCACGCTGCTGGCCGCCGTTGCGCTGGTACGCGCGTTCCACACAGCGGGGCTCACGGAAGCGGGCATCAAATGGCCGAATGATTTGTTGGTGAACCGTCGTAAAATCGTCGGCATCCTGACGGAAATGGACGCGACGATGGAAGAGATCAATTACATCGTCATGGGGATTGGGATCAATACCGATGTCGCCCGTGTCGATTTGCCGGAAGACCTGCGGGATAAAGCGACCTCGTTTTTGCTGGAAGGCGTACGTATTCCGCGCAAAGAATTGCTCAATTTGATTCTGATGGAGCTCGAAACACTGTATACGGAAGTGGAACATAACGGTTTCGCTAACATTCTCGATGAATGGCGCAAATATTCGGTGACGCTCGGCCGCGATATTAATGTCATCACGCCGGGTTACACCTACAGCGGTAAAGCGATCGATATCGATTCCGACGGCTGCCTTCTGGTGGAAACGGATCATGGTGTCGAACGCGTACTGGCGGGCGAAGTTTCGATTCGCTACAAAGATGAAGCGACGCTGTAAAGGAGAAACATATGCTACTTGTCATGGACGTCGGCAATACGAATATTGTGCTCGGCGTATTTGAAGGTCACGAGCTCAAAGATTCGTGGCGGATTTCTACGGATCGTTTGCGGACGACCGATGAATATGGCGTATTAATCGGCAACTTATTCCACTACAACAAGGTCAAAATGACGGATGTGGAAGCGATTATGGTATCGTCCGTTGTGCCTCCGGTCAATCCGACGTTGGAGCGAATGGCGTTGCGTTACTTTAACGTGCAAGCGACATTTGTCGGTCCGGGCACGAAAACCGGCATGAATATTAAATATGAAAACCCGCGGGAAGTCGGCGCGGACCGTATCGTCAACGCCGTGGCCGCTTACGAACGTTTTGGCGGGCCGCTGGTTGTCATTGATTTCGGTACGGCGACGACCTATTGCGCCATTTCGGGAAAAGGCGATTACTTGGGCGGCGCGATTGCCCCCGGCGTCGGCATTTCGATGGAAGCGCTGTTCCAGCGCGCCGCGAAGTTGCCGCGTATCGAACTGAAGAAAACGGAAGGCGTCATTTGCAAAAATACGATTTCCAGCATGCAGGCCGGCGTTTTCTACGGCTATGTCGGTCAGGTCGACGGCATCGTCAATCGCATGAAGCAAGAGCTGGGTAATGACGCGGCGGTCGTAGCCACCGGCGGTTTGGCGGCGTTGATCGCGGGCGAATCGCAGACGATCGACTATGTCGCTCCGATGTTGACTTTGGAAGGACTTTTACTCTTATATGAACGCAATAAATAACACACCCGCTATCGGCGGCGTGAAGCTGCGCAACTGCGTGGCTCTCGCGCCGATGGCGGGCATTTGCGATCAGACGTACCGACGACTTGCGACGGCGCAGGGCGTCGGTTTCGTTTGTACGGAAATGATCAGCGCTAAAGGGCTTTTATATCACAATGAAAAAACACTGCGCATGTTGGCGCTGGCGGAAGACGAGCATCCGGTCGCGGTGCAGCTCTTCGGACACGTTCCGGAAGAATTGGCGCAAGCGGCGCAAATCGTCGCGCGAGCGGGCGCGGACATCATTGACCTTAACATGGGCTGTCCCGTCGCGAAAGTCGTCAAAAACGGCGACGGTTCGGCGCTCCTGCGCGACGTGCCGCAAGCGGCCGCCTGCATCGCCGCGATGGCGGACGCGGTGGACGTGCCGGTCACGGCGAAAATTCGCCTCGGCTGGGATGATGATTCCCGCAACGCCGTGACGGTGGCGCGCGCGCTGGCCGCCGCCGGCGCCGCCGCGCTCACCGTGCACGGGCGCACGCGCGAACAGGGCTACAGCGGCCAAGCGGACTGGCGGGCGATCGCTGAAGTCGTCGCCGCCGTCGAAATTCCCGTTTGGGGAAACGGCGATGTGGTCGACGGACCGAGCGCGGCCCGTCTGCTTGCGGAAACCAACGCGGCCGGCGTCGCTATCGGTCGCGCCGCCATGGGAAACCCGTTTGTTTTTCATGAAGTCACGACCTATCTGGCGACCGGTGAAAGCGTCGCGCCGCCGACGGCAACGGAACGCTTGACCATGTGTCGCCGGCACTTGCATATGCTCGCCGAAGAAAAAGGCGAAGCGGTCGCCGTTCGGCAAATGCGCACACATGCGATCGGCTACTTGCGCGGCCTGCGTAACTCCGCCGCCTTGCGACGGGAATTAATGCAGGCGGAAACGCTTGCGCGCTGGGATGAACTCCTGGCAGAAGCGCTTGCTGTTGTCACGGCGTAGCACACAAATGTGCATGGACTTAGCCGACGTACTGTGATATAATTCAACTAATATTATTTTTTCTATATGGTATTTATTTATATAAGTTGGGAGTTTTGTACGATATGACGCAGGCAACGGAAGTCAGCGCCGCTTTCTTGGAAGAAATGAAAGAGGAGCTCGCTCAGTTAAAATCAAAGACCCGTTTGGAAGTGGCGGAACGCTTGAAAGAAGCCATCGCGCTCGGGGATTTAAGTGAAAACTCGGAATATGAAGACGCGAAAAACCAGCAGGCGTTTGTCGAAGGACGGATCGCCGAACTGGAAGAACGTATTCGCAACGCGGTGATTATCGCCAATCCGAAAGGTAAGAAAGTATCGCTCGGCTCGGTCGTCACGATCAAAGACCAAAACGGCGAAACGCTGGAATACACGATTGTAGGCTCCGCGGAAGCGGATCCGTTTGAAGATAAAATCTCCAACGAATCCCCCGTCGGCAAAGCGCTGATCGGTAAGAAAGCCAAAGATAAAGTAACGGTGCAGGCGCCGGAGCAGGTACTCGAATACGAGATCGTTAAAGTCGTCAATACTTCCGGCAAAAAGAAAGCGTAACGTTTTCCATGAGAGACGTCAAAGAAGAGGAAAATACAAAAAAATGTAATTTTTCTCTTCTTTTTATGTAAAAAAAGCATGATTTTTGTAAAATATCGGTTAACAAAAATTAAAAATCGCGAAAAATTTGCACATAAAGAAACCCTGCGGCCTCGTGCTCGGGGTTTCTTTTTTTATAAGTGGAAGCTTGACCTATAAGTTTACTGTATTATTCAAAACGCGCCGACCCGCCTATACTGACAGTGAGGACAACAGGCATTGATTAAGCGCGCAGTCGATGCCGTGGTAAAAAATGTACAGGAGGATTGTCTCATGGAACTGTTAAACGTCATCTGCAGCAAAGCAGCATACGAATGCTTTGACTTGCTTTCCGATCGTGAAGTTCTTTTTTTGGAAGATGTCATCGATAATTTCGAGGTGGATTTAACTTCGGCGGCGGTCGTGATCGTCACGGAGGATGAAGCGAATTGTCTGCAACGATTCATCGATTCGGCGTTGAATATTCCGATGTTCGTCATCCGTACGCGTCGGGACACTCAAATTCCGCTGGATCTCCTGGCGGCCGGCGTTCACGTTATGGACGTCAACGAATTTGATCGCGACCTGTTCGGACGTCAGATCGAACAGGCGGCCAAAGATTATGAAAAAGAAATTTTACCCCCGTTCTTCCGTGAAATGACCGAATATGTGGGAACCGGTAACATGACGCTGGCGACGCCGGGGCACCATGGCGGTCAGTTCTTCCGTAAACATCCGGCCGGACGTGCCCTTTACGACTGGTTCGGTGAAAATCTGTTCCGCTCCGATATGAGTTCGTCCGACGTACGCATGGGCGATCTTCTGATTCACGAAGGGGCGCCGGCGGAAGCGGAAAAACACGCGGCGAAAGTATTTAACGCCGACACGACTTACTTCGTCATGAACGGCACGTCGACGGCCAATAAAGTCGTCATCAACGCGCTCTTGCATCCGGGCGATGTCGTACTGTTCGACCGTAACAACCACAAATCCGTGCACCACGGCGCGTTGGTACAGGTCGGCGCGAAACCGGTTTATTTGGAAACCGGACGCAACCCGTTCGGCTTTATCGGCGGCGTGGATGAACATTGCTTTGAAGAAGACTATCTGCGCGCGGAAGTCGCCAAAGTCGATCCGGAAAAAGCCAAGGCGAAACGCCCGTTCCGTTTGGCGTTGATCCAGCTCGGCACCTATGACGGCACGATTTATAACGCGCGTCAGGTCATCGACCGCATCGGTCACCTGTGCGACTACATCCTTTTCGACTCCGCTTGGGTCGGTTATGAACAATTTATTCCGATGCTGCGCGACTGCAGCCCGCTGCTTTTGGAACTCGGACCGGATGATCCGGGCGTCATGGTCACGCAGTCGGTACATAAACAGCTCGCCGGCTTCTCGCAGGCCTCCCAAATTCATAAAAAAGACAGTCACATTAAAGATCAGCCGCGGTACTGCAACGACGACTGCTTCAACAACGCATTTATGTTGCACGCGTCGACCTCGCCGTTCTACGCGATTTTCGCCTCGCTGGACGTCAACGCGAAGATCCACGAAGGCGAAGCGGGCCGCAAATTGTGGGCCGATACCGTTAAGCTCGGCATTGATATCCGCAAAGAAATCATCAAAAACTGTCACTATTTCAAGCCGTTCATTCCGGAAACGATCGACGGCAAAGCGTGGGAAGATTACGACACCAATATCATCGCCAATGATATCCGCTTCTTCCGCATGAACCCGAAAGACAGCTGGCACGGCTTTGCAGCGTACGGTAAAAATCAGTACGTCATTGATCCGTGCAAGTTGCTCCTCTATACGCCGGGCATCAATAAAAAAACGTGGGAATATGAAGACTTCGGTATTCCGGCGGGATTGCTTTCGAACTACCTGCGCGAACACGGCATGACACCGGAAAAGAGCGATCTGAACTCGATTCTCTTCCTGCTTACGCCGGCGGAAACCTACACGAAGATGCAGAACCTGATTTCACTCCTCGTGCGGTTTGAAACCTGTCTGGACGAAGATCTGCCGCTTTCGCAGGTATTGCCGAAGATTTATAAACAAAACGAAGCCCGTTACAAAGGCTACACCATTCGACAACTCTGCCAGGAAATGCACGATTTCTACAAATCGCGCCGCGTCAACATTCTGCAGAAACGTTTGTTCCGCAAAGAATACATGCCGGAAGTCGCGATGAGCGCGAAAGACGCGAACTATGAATTCGTCGCGGGCAACTGGGAAAAAGTCACCCTCGATCAGATCAAAGGCCGCGTAGCTTTGGAAGGCGCGTTGCCGTACCCGCCGGGAATCCTCACGATTGATCCGGGCGAACGCTGGGGCGATACCGTCATCGAATATTTCCGTGCCTTGGAAGATACGATCAATCTGTTACCGGGATTTGCCGGTGAAATTCAGGGCGTTCACTTCGCTGAAATCGACGGTAAAACACGCGCGGTAGCGTATGTTTTGAAAGACGAAAGCGTCATTCAAAACGCGCAGCCGCATCGCGCCGACACCAAAGAGAAAGCGACGAGCTCGGCGACGACGCCGAAAAAAGAAAACGCGGATAGTAAAGCGGCCGCGAAAACGACAAAAAAATAATCGCCCGAGTGGCGGTGGTATCTAAAAGGATGCGATCACTATGTCACAAGCAGCAAAAAAAATGGGCGTCGTTCAGCTGACTATTATTACGGCGGTTAACATGATGGGCTCCGGCATCATCATGTTGCCCGCCAAGCTGGCGTCCGTTGGTACGATGTCGATCCTCTCCTGGCTGGTGACGGCGGTAGGGTCGATGTGTTTGGCTTACTGTTTTGCCCAATGCAGCATGTTCAGCAGAGAACAGGGCGGCATGGGCGGCTACGCCGACAACGCGTTCGGCAAGGCCGGCAATTTTCTTTGCAACTATACATACTCGTTTTCATTGATTATCGCCAATGTCGCGATTGCGATTTCCGCGGTCGGCTACGGCACGGAATTTATGGATATGAAACTGTCGGCCTTGGGTGTCGGGATCGCAACGATCGCGACGCTTTGGGTGACGTCAGTACTGAATTTCGGTGGCGCCGGCATTACCGGCAAAATCGGTTCCGTTACCGTTTGGGGCGTAATTATTCCGGTCGTCGGCATCAGTCTGATCGGCTGGTTCTGGTTTGACCCGACGCTCTATATCAACTCATGGAACCCGCACGGACTGCCTTTTATGGAAGGAGTCAGCGAGTCGATTACGCTAACCCTCTGGTCGTTCTTGGGTTTGGAATCCGCATGCGCCAACAGCGACGCGGTGGAAAATCCGGAAAAGAACGTACCGATTGCGGTGTTGGGCGGCACGCTGGGAGCAGCGATCGTCTACATTGCCTCGACCAACGTCATGGCGGGGATAGTGCCGATTGATCAGTTGGCTGCTTCCAACGCACCGTTCGGCTTTGTCTTTGCGCATATGTTCAGTCCGATCGCCGGCAAGATCGTCATGGGTCTGATGTCGCTCGCCTGCATCGGTTCGCTTTTGGGCTGGCAGTTCACGACCGCGCAGGTATTGAAGTCGTCGGCGGACGTCGGCTACTTCCCGCGCGTTTTCTCGAAAGTCACACGCGCCAATGCGCCGGTCGCCGGCATGATCATCATGACGATTATCGAAACCGTCATCGCCTTCGCCACGATTTCTCCGAGCCTGATGGAACAGTTCAGCGCGATCGTCGATCTCGCGGTCGTCACCAACCTTGTTCCCTATGTGCTTTCGATGGCCGCCTTGCCGATTATCTTGCATAAAGCGGGCGTGTCGAAACAAAAACGGCTGACCACGTACGCGGTCAACCTCATCGCGACCGCGTACAGCTTCTACGCCCTGTATGCCTGCGGCGAATTCGCGCTGGCCTACGGCGGCCTGGTCACCTTCTTAGGCTGGACATTTTATGGCTTTATCGCCAATCAATTCGAAGTTCGTCGGCCCGAAGAAAAGGTGACGACAAGTCAAATTTGATACTTCATATAAGGGTTGTCTTGGGATGCTTCATACCGGTCGTCTTGTGTGAAAGTAATAAATTCGATACAATTACATCGTGAGACAACAAGCCATTTGAGCAGGTGGGGGCAACTCCACCTTGTTCTTGCATTGGGGGATTACGATGAATCTGGATTTTTATCGCAACTTTGTTACTGTGGCGGAATCCTATACCGTAAGTGAAGCCGCGCGACGTTTGAATATCGCGCAGCCGGCCTTGTCAGCGCAAATTAAAAGCCTGGAGTCGTATTACGGCGTTCAACTGATTAAAACGAGACAGGGCAGTCGTCACTTGGAGTTGACGGCCGCCGGTGAACTTTTATATCGGCGGATGCGCCATATTTTGAATGCGACGGATGTACTGCGGACCGACCTGAAAATGGTCGCTTTCAATGAACTGGAAACGGTCGCGATCGGCACGGTGCCGGATCTTTCGATGGCTGTAGGTGAATATGTCGCCGACTTCGCCGAAAAGCATCCGGATCGCCGTTGGCGCATTACTGTCAACGATGTCGCCACGCTCGCCGACCATTTGGAGCGCGGTGAGATTCATTGCATCATTACGCCGTTTGCCGCGTCGCAGGCATTTATGTATACTTTGGAGGGCGCGTTTACAAGACCGATTTACGCGATCGGAAGGAAGGATCACCCGCTATTGAAAGATAAGCAGCATGTACGAATGACATCCCTGACCAAGGAACCGATTTGCTTGGCGACGGAATTGGAAGAAGGATTTTTCCGCAGCTGTCGTGAAGAACATGTCGAAATTCCCGTTGGGATACGCTGCACATCGACGGCGACGGTGGTCGATGTGGCCTTGCGTTGCCATCGGATCGCGGTCATCGCGGGCGACGTGTCGCCGTGGTTGGCTCCCTACATTACGGCGGTGCCGTTACGCAGCAAATACCTGAGGGCGGAGCATTACGTCTATACCCAAAAAGGGGTGGAGCTCCCTAAAGTCATGCGTCAATTTCTTGACCACCTTAAAGACAGGGAGGACTACCGACCCGATTTCCCGCGTTCCGAGATGTCCGCGGAGGTTTGACACTCGAAAAAGGGTTTGCTATAATTTATGAAACATAAGATTGTTAATAAATTAAATTGACAACTAGTGGGAGGTCCGGTATGGAAGGGCAATTCGACGCGGTATACTTACGTTGCGTGCAGCCGTCAGCGCCGGCACGCCGTGTGATCCTGCCGCGTAAGGCGACAGATGCCAAACCGACGTTTCGTCGGTAAAATACTTTTCTGCACATCACAAAGAAAATTCATTACGGCTATGTCGACTTAAAAGGAGAGAATAACATGGATAACGCACAAAACGAACAGGCTAATGTACAGAATGACCACAGTTCCGAATTGGAACAACTGCGCGAAGGCGAATCGGAGCAGATGCAGATCCGCCGTGAAAAGCTGCAGAAGATTTACGATTTAGGAGTGACGCCGTTCGGTCAGAAATTTGACTGGACGCATCATAATCAGCAGATCATTGACGAATTTGCTGAACTGGAAGAGCAGGAAGTCGCGATTGCCGGTCGTATCATGGCGATCCGCGATCACGGCAAAACGGCGTTCCTGAATCTGCGCGACTTCACGGGCGACATTCAAGTCTACTTGCGCCAAGATGAAGTGTCCGAGCTCGAATGCCAACTGTTTCAATTGCTGGATATCGGTGATATCGTCGGAATTAACGGAAAGGTATTCAAAACGCACAAGGGTGAAATCACCGTGCGCGTGGAAAAACTGACCTTGCTTTCGAAGGGCTTGCGTCCGTTGCCGAACAAATGGCAGGGCTTGAAAGATCCGGAAATTCGTTACCGTCAACGTTACGTCGACCTGATCATGAACCCGCAAGTGCGTGACACCTTCAAAAAGCGTTCGCAGATCATTAACTGCATTCGCGAATGGCTCACCGATCACGGCTTCATGGAAGTCGAAACGCCGATGATGCAGACGATCTACGGCGGCGCGGCCGCGCGTCCGTTCATCACGCACCACAACGCGCATAACATGGATGTGTACATGCGGATCTCGCCGGAATTGTACCTGAAGAGATTGGTCGTCGGCGGTTTCGAACGCGTCTTTGAAATCAACCGCAACTTCCGCAATGAAGGTATCGACAACCGTCACAATCCGGAATTCACGATGCTGGAAACGTACCAGGCGTACGGCAACTTTGAAGACGCCATCTACCAGACGGAACAAATCGTCTCCTACTGCGCGCAGAAGGTACTCGGCACGATGAAAATTAATTATCAGGGCACGGAAATCGATCTTACTCCGCCGTGGAACCGCATGACCATGCCGGAAGCGGTCAAGAAATTCTCGGGCGAAGACTTTGATCAGGTAGAAACGATCGAAGAAGCGCGCGCGATCGCGGATCGCCTCGGTGCGGAATACACGGAGCATGACGGCATCGGCAAGATTCTGAACGCCTGCTTTGAAGAAGTGGCGGAAGAAAAACTGATTCAGCCGACCTTTATTTTCGGTCACCCGCTGGAAATTTCGCCGCTCGCCAAACAGAATAAAGAAAATCCGTCGATTACCGACCGCTTTGAAGCATTTATCTTCGGTCGCGAACTCGCCAACGGCTACTCCGAATTGAATGACCCGATCGATCAGCGCGGTCGCTTCGAACAGCAAATGCGCGAATTTGAATTGGGCGATGACGAAGCCCATCAGATGGACGAAGACTTCGTCGCCGCTTTGGAATACGGCTTGCCGCCGACCGGCGGCTTGGGCATCGGGATTGATCGCATGATCATGTTCCTGACGGATGCCGCATCCATTCGTGATGTCATCCTGTTCCCGCTGATGCGTCCGGAAGAAGGACGTGCCGCGCGGTGACAACGCGGAAGAAGCATCGGAAAACGAAGAAAAATAAAAGAGCCATCACCCAAAAGAGACCCCGAGGGGTCTCTTTTTTAGTATTTACATCATTTAAATATAGTAAAAATATATAAGTTAATCATCGCTTTATGAAACTTAAAATTTCAGTATGCATGGAACGCAAGCGTCTCCAAAAGGGAGGATAAAAATAAAATTATAAAAACACGCGAATATATTAAAACTATTTTTTATGATTTCTAATATATGTGCTTGGAATAGCCACTGAGCCTTATAACAAAGGCATTGATAAGATTATAAAATAATCCGGTCATTATTTTATAAAAAATCTCAATTATCAATAAAATTTTTGTTTATTGTCAAAATAAATTAAATACACTGAGTTTCTGAGGTATTTCTATGAAATTTATGAAATTGACAACTTTCAAAGTAAAGTACTATAATGTTGTTGAACGCTGGGTGAAAGCCGCAAACACCCGTGTGGCACGTAGCGATGTTTTTTTGCACCTCAGGTGGTCAGAATTGGATAATGAGCCAGGACAGAATCGGTCGACGATCTGCCGGGCGAATGCAAATCGCCGAGTGGGGAAACCGATTCGGCAGGCTGATGTACATCATCGTTGTGCTAATGCCGTTTTTTTGTGGCTATGACATTTATTGTCTAAGTAAGAAGACTGGGAGGTCTTAATAATGAAGCATCTGAAAGTGGGTTACAGTCCGCTCGCAGAACAATACTTTGACTTGGCGGTCGGCCGGGAAAAAGTATGTCTCGACAATACGGACTTCACCGATGTTGCGGTAGCTGTTATCACAGATCAGGAAATGGACTACCTCGACAACGTGAAAGCAACGGGATTCAACATTCCGGTCATTGCCGTATTGACCGAAGGCAAAGCGCTCGACTTGAAATACATGGGCCAAATTGACCATGTTATCGACGCGGCGAACACGGACACCAAACGCGGTTACTACAGCCGCCAGGTTGAACAGGCTGCAGCGGCGTATGAAGAAGACGTATTACCGCCGTTCTTCCGTTCGTTGGCTGACTATGTGGCAGCCGGCAAATCGCAGTTTGACTGCCCGGGCCATCAGGGTGGTATGTTCTACCGTAAAATGCCCGCAGGCCGTGCTTTCTTTGATTTCTTTGGCGAAAACGTATTCCGCGCCGACCTTTGCAACGCTGACGTTAAGTTGGGCGATCTCTTGATTCATGAAGGTCCGGCTTTGGATGCGCAGCAGCACGCAGCGCAAGTCTACAACGCGGACAAAACGTACTTCGTTTTGAATGGTACGTCGTCCTCCAATAAAGTCGTATTGAACGCTTTGCTCGCCCCCGGCGACTTGGTTCTCTATGACCGCAACAACCACAAATCGATCAACCACGGCGCTTTGGTTCAGGCCGGTGCGACTCCGGTATACCTGGAAACCGCGCGTAACCCGTTCGGTTTCATCGGCGGTATCCTGGAAGGCTGCTTCGATGAGAAGAAACTCCGCGAACTCGCGGCCGAAATGGATCCGAAAAAAGCGAAAGAAAAACGCCCGTTCCGTCTCGCGGTTATCCAGCTCGGTACCTATGACGGCACGATCTACAACGCGAAACAGGTCATTGAAAAGATCGGTCACCTCTGCGACTACATTCTCTTTGACTCCGCTTGGGTAGGTTATGAACAGTTCATTCCGATGATGCGTGACTGCAGTCCGATGCTCTTGGAACTCGGTCCGGATGATCCGGGTATCTTCGTAACCCAATCTGTCCACAAACAACAGGCCGGCTTCTCGCAGACCTCGCAGATCCACAAAAAAGACAGCCATATCAAAGGCCAGGATCGTTACTGCCCGCATAAACGCTTGAACAACGCGTTCATGATGCACGCGTCGACCTCGCCGTTCTACCCGATGTTCGCGTCCTTGGACGTCAACGCGAAAATGGCTGACGGCGAAGCAGGCAAACGCCTCTGGGTTGAAGCCGTTAAACTCGGTATCGAAACCCGTAAAGCGATTTTGCGCAGCTGCAAAATGATCAAACCGTTCGTTCCGCCGACAGTCAACGGCAAACCGTGGGAAGACGGCGACACCGAAGACATGGCGAACAACCTGGACTACTTCCGTTTCGTTCCGGGTGAACGTTGGCACTCCTTCGACGGTTACGGCGAAGGCCAGTACTTCGTCGATCCGATGAAACTGCAGTTGACCACGCCGGGTATCCACGCGGAAGACGGCACCTATGAAGACTTCGGTATTCATGCCAACATTCTCGCGAATTACCTCCGTGAAAACAACATCATTCCGGAAAAATGCGACTTGAACTCGATTCTGTTCCTCTTGACGCCGGCGGAAACGCAGACCAAGATGCAGAACCTCGTAGCGCAAATCGCTCGCTTCGAACGCTTGATCGAAGAAGATGCGCCGATGCAGGACGTATTGCCGACCATCTACTACAACAATATCGACAAATACAAAGGTTACACGATTCGTCGTCTCTGCCAGGAAATGCAGGACTTCTACAAAGAACGCAACGTGAAAGAACTGCAGAAACGTTTGTTCCTGAAAGACTACTTCCCGGAATATGTCAATACGCCGTATAAAGCGAACCTCGAATTCGTTCGCAACCATGGTGAATTGGTACCGGTTGACGAAATCGAAGGCCGCATCGCTCTCGAAGGTGCGTTGCCGTACCCGCCGGGAGTTCTGACGGTAGTTCCGGGTGAACGTTGGAGCGCTACCGCGCAGAAATACTTCCTCGCGCTGAACGAAGGCATCAACCAGTTGCCGGGCTTCGCGCCGGAAATCCAGGGCGTATACCTGGAAACGGAAGACGGTAAGAAACGTGCTTACGGTTATGTATTGAAGAAAGAATACGAAGAAGAATTCGCGAAAGCGTAATTCGATCGTATTTGTAACACCTGCTTTCAGACACGGTGTGCCGGGCGGACTCGGCACACCGTAATGGAAGGCGGGTATTGAGGAGAGTGCTTTTATAATGGCAGATAGCTCACAAAATAAAATGAGCGTTGTCCAGCTGACAATTTTGACAGCGGTCAACATGATGGGGTCCGGTATCATTATGTTACCGACCAAGCTTGCGCAAGTAGGCACCATGTCCATTTTGAGCTGGGTCGTGACAGCGGTCGGTTCGATGTGCTTGGCGTATGCGTTTGCTAAATGCGGTATGTACACCCGCCGTGGCGGCGGTATGGGCGGCTACGCGGAATATACGTTCGGCAAAGCCGGTTCTTTTATGGCGAACTACACTTACGGTGTATCGCTCTTGATCGCCAACATCGCGATTGCGATTTCGGCCGTCGGTTACGCGCAGGAATTTATGGAAGTTGAATTGTCCTCCGTAGCGGTCGGCATGTGGACGATCGCAACACTTTGGTTGGCGACAGTCATGAACTTCGGCGGCGCGAAATACACCGGCCGAGTTTCTTCGGTTACCGTTTGGGGCGTTATTATCCCGGTACTCGGCATTTCCGTTATCGGTTGGTTCTGGTTCAACCCGTCGACCTATACGGAAGCTTGGAACCCGCACAACTTGCAATTCTTTGATGGTTTAACACAGTCGATCGCGATGACATTGTGGGCCTTCCTCGGCATGGAATCGGCAAGCGCCAACTCCGAAGCCGTTGAAAACCCGGAAAAGAACGTGCCGATCGCTTGCTTAGGCGGTACGTTGGGCGCAGCTATCATTTACATCTTGTCCACCAACGTTATGGCCGGTATCGTTCCGAACGCAGAACTCGCGATGTCTTCGGCGCCGTTCGGCTTGGCATTCGCGACGATGTTCACCCCGACAGTAGGTAAAATCGTCATGGGTCTCATGGTAATGTCTTGTTTCGGTTCGCTCTTGGGTTGGCAGTTCACGATCGCTCAGGTATTCAAAACCTCGTCGGACGAAGGCTACTTCCCGAAACTGTTCAGCAAAGTTACTTCCTATGGCGCACCGATCGTCGGCATGATCACGATCACCGTCATTCAGTCGCTCCTGTCGTTAATGACGATCAGCGACGCGCTGTATGAACAGTTTGAAACGCTGGTTAACTTGGCGGTTGTTACGAACATCATCCCGTACCTGCTCTCGATGGCGGCTCTGGTCGTTATTCAGAAAGCGGCGGGTCATTACAGCGGTGCGACCACCTTCATCGCGCTCCTTGGTTCGTTGTACAGCTTCTATGCGCTGTATTCTTCGGGCTTCGACTCGATGACTTACGGTTCGCTCGTTACCTTCTTCGGTTGGACGCTCTACGGTTTCGTTTCGGAACGGTTCGACCTGATGGATTCCATTTACTGGAACCGTGAAGAAGATAAACGCACGGGTCGTGTCGATGAAGAAGCGCAAAAACTCTACGCGGCGCATCAAGCCAAATTGGATAGTGAAGCGCATGTATCGCATGAATATGATCCGGCGATGAAAAGCGAAACTAAATAATGAATAAAGAAAAGAAGTCGCGCGAGCGGCTTCTTTTTTATTGTGTAAAACTTTTGTTTTCCCGGCGTCGCAAAATAAAAAATTATCGACAGTATGGATTCCCGACCGTGTGAAAAGCCGAGCTCGCTCCCGATGTCTTCCGCATTGTTTTAGCTGAGAATTTGTTATAATAAAAACAAAGAGGGAGATCATGCGAGAAGAACGTCAAAATCGTCTCATCAAAAAACGCAATATCGTTTTGATCGGCTCCATGGGCACGGGGAAAAGCCATGTCGGTCGGATGCTGGCGCGGGAGTTGGGCTGGCAGTTCATCGACACGGATCGCTTTTTGGAGCGTGAACGCGGCATGTCGCTGGCGGAACTCGGCGCGACACTCGGCGCGGACGCGTTGCGACAGGCGGAAGCCGAGGTCATTGAGCGCGTGCGCCGCTACCATCATGCGATCATCGCGGTCGGCGGCAACTTCGTGTTGGAAGAGGGCATGTTTGAACGTCTGCGCGAATATGGCGTAGTTGTTTTGTTGTACGCGAAAACATTTCGCATCATTGAGCGCGTAGCTCGCAAGCAGGGCAAACGCCCGACCATTGATTACGATAATTTGGCCGGTTGCGTCGCCGACTTGAATCGCGCCTGGTACGGTTGGCACGAACGCGCCGACTGCTCGGTGAATACCACGTATCGGACACCGACGCGCTTGGCGTATGCGATCCGTCGCTACCTGCATCGGGCGCCGTTTCGTTTCCTGACGCGACGCGGCGAAGAGCGACATAAAACGCGACGAAAGGGGTATAGTTATGGTAAGAAAAGTAGCCGTTTTGACCAGTGGCGGCGACGCGCCCGGCATGAACGCCGCGCTTCGAGCGGTCGTACGGGCGGCGATTTATAGAGATTGGAACGTCGTCGGCATTCGGCGCGGCTATGCGGGGCTGTTGGAAGAGGATTACCTGCCGTTATTTCGTCGTTCCGTCGGCGGCATCATTCACCGCGGCGGCACGATGCTGCGCACCGCGCGCAGTCCCGAATTTAAAGAACCGATCCGCCAAAAACAGGCGCTTGATTTTTTGGAACGCATCAACGTCGACGGCCTGATCGTGATCGGTGGCGACGGCTCGTTACAGGGCGCCGCGTCATTATCGGCGCAGGGCTTGCCGACCGTGACCATACCCGCGACCATTGATAACGACATGGCGGGAACGGAAGACACCATCGGTTTCGATACCGCCGTCAATACGATCGTGCATGCGGTGAACGCCATTCGCGACACCGCTTTTTCGCATGAACGGATCGCCGTCATTGAGGTCATGGGACGTTCCCGTGGCCATTTGGCATTGACGGCCGCGGCGGCGTGCGGCGCGGAAGCGGTACTCGTGCCGGAACTTCCCGTCAGCATGGACGCTCTTGTCGAGCGTTTGCAAACCTGCCGCTACAACGGCAAGCATGACGGCATCGTCATTGTCGCCGAAGGCGCCGCCAAAGGAGCGGATGTGTCGCAAGCGATCAGTGAACGCACCGCCTTTGAACCGTCCGTCACCGTGCTCGGGTATATCCAGCGCGGCGGCGCGCCGAGCGCGCATGACAGCATCTTGGCCAGCCGTTTGGGCGCGGCGGCCGTCACCGCCTTGGAAGGAAACGATACCGCCCATCTGATCGCCAGTCGCGCGCAGAATATCGTGGCCGTTCCCTACGCAGAATTATCACAAACTAAACGGGAGCTGGATATGGAATTGTACCAGCTTGTCCATGAATTGAGTATGTAAAAGAATCGAGAGAACATGAAAAAAATAAACGCTGTTCCCGTCGCGCTCGGTCGCGACTACCCGATCACCATTCATGATCTGGGCAGTCACGGCGAGGGCGTCGGTCGTTATGAAGGATTTACCGTATTCGTTGCCGGCGCTTTGCCCGGCGAAACCGTGCGGGCGACCATCCTCACACTGAAAAAGAAATACGCTGTCGGCGATTTGCGCGAAATCATCACCGCGTCACCCGATCGCGTCACGCCGCCGAAAGGCTACTATCCCGAAGTCGGGATCTATCCGCTGGTCACATGGGATTATGAAGCGCAGCTGCGTTGGAAACGCGAGCGCGTCGCGCATTTATTGACCCATATCGGCGGCATCGATGTCGCCGTCGAACCCGTCATCGGCATGGCGGATCCTTTCCATTATCGGAATAAAATTCAAGTCCCCGTCGGCTTGCGCGACGGCCGTCCGGCGATCGGTTTTTATGAACGCCAAAGCCACGACATTGTCGATATGACCACTTGCCTCTTGCAAGACCCCGCGACCAATCGTCTGCTCGCCGCCGTGCGCAAAATCCGCGCGGAACTTTCGACCGAACCCTATGACGAACGCGCCGGCACCGGCGTACTGCGCCATGTCGTCGGCCGCACCGGCGAAGGCGGCAAAGTAATGGCGATCCTCGTCACCGCCACGCGCGAATTGCCGGACAAGGAACGTTGGATCGAACGCTTGCGCGAAGAAGTGCCCGAACTCGTATCGCTCTACCAAAATATTCAAAAAGAACGCACCAACGTTATTTTAGGCAAAACCATGAAACACTTGTGGGGCCATGGAGTGCTGGCTGCGACCATCGGCGATTTACGTTTCGCCTTGTCGCCGGGCTCCTTCTTTCAAGTGAACCCCGTACAGACGCGCGTGCTCTATGAAACCGCCTTGCAAGCGGCTCGGCTCACCGGGCAAGAAACCGTTATCGACGCCTACTGCGGCACCGGCACCATCTCGCTCTTTCTCGCGCGCCAAGCGCAGCGCGTCATTGGTGTCGAAAAATTCGCTCCCGCCGTCAAAGACGCCCGCAACAACGCCCGCTTAAACGGCTTGGACAACGCTTCATTTATCGCCGGCGATACCGCGGAGGTTTTACCCCAGCTCGCCGCGCAGGGCGTCACACCCGATGTCATCGTCATGGATCCGGCGCGCGCCGGTTGCGATGAAAAAGTGCTCGCGACCGTCGCCGACTGGCAGCCGAGCCGCATCGTTTACGTCTCCTGCAACCCTGCCACCTTGGCGCGTGACGCGTCGTACCTCGCCACCCGCGGCTATGCCGTCACCCACGTGCAGCCCGTCGACATGTTCCCGCACACCACGCATATCGAGACGGTGGCGTTATTGTCTCGCCGTACTGACGAAGCTCATACCGGTTGAAATAACAAAAGAGGAATGTAGTATCCCAGCTGGAAAAGTGGTACAATCACAGACCAGAAGTAGGTGTGGGTTTTACTAGGAAGGAGACAGCCGATGGATTTGGAGCGCTCTGATTTGCGATTGGGAAGACCTTTGTAACAGAGATATATTTTGATAAAAAGAGCAAGGATACATTTCAAGATAAGCTGTTAAAGGTAGTGCAATCGGAACGGAAAGAATGAAAAATAGATTGCTTAGTATTAACATTTTCAATTTTTTCAATATCTAGTTCTATGCAACCCTTAATACGTTTGATGATATGTGTAAAACTATGAGTTGTAAAAGAAAAAATTACTTGAAAAACCATGCAAAATGTTGTAATATTAAGTAAAACTTAAAAAAGATAGGAGATGATGGAATGGGACTGTTTGGTTTATTTGGAGGCAAGAAAACGATTGAGTTAGATAAAGCAAAAAACGATGAAAACAAAAATCGCATGAGAGAAATTTTTGATAATAAAGTAGATAATGGTTCGGAATATAAAATAGTTTACGCTTACTCAGAAGATATAGGCGGAGCAAATTTTGCAGTACTTCGTACTGTTTCCTATAAGTACAGAAGTTTTATACTGGGCTATAAGGAAAATGATTTAAGTTTAGTCTTTCTTGAAGTGAGCCCTGATTTAAATCAGGTTGGAGAAGCACTTTTGTATAAACCACAAGATGTAAAGAAAACCAATTTTACAAAGATGGTAGGTGCATATTATCTACAGTATGGAAGTTCATTCAAGAAAGAATTTTTCAACTTTTTTGTTCCTGAGACTATTGATGATATAGTTAACCATGATTGGTATGATGAAGATACTTTTGTCTACATTGACCAAAGAGAAGTACATGACAGCTGGGTGGATTTTTGGAATAAATTTTGTAAATAAACGGTAATGTATTATGTATATGTTACCAAATTATATTTTGGCTTTTATATTTACAGTATTCCTGATATATAGTTTTGTAAATATTAAAATCAAAAAAGCTAAGGTTAGCAACGGCTGTCTTTATGGCATAGGGGTTTTTGTTGCAATATTATTACTTGGAATGTCTATTTATGGAATAATATTTAATATTCCATTAGGACAAGTGCAACTAATGATAGAAAATAGCTTCAAATAAGGAAATATAGATTTGAGAAACAGTAGATCGAAAGGTTTACTGTTTTTTTGTTGCTTAGAATTTGAAAGGGAGGAAAACAGAAAATGAAAAACATAGACGAAAAAATTTTAATGGCAGAAGAAGAAATTAAGCAGTTACAAAACAAAAGAAAAAAACTCATCAGTCAGCAGAAACAGGAGGAGAGAAAAAAGAGAGATAGACGGCTTTATGAAAATGGTTTGTTCAATATACACCTTATAAAAAACGCCCCGCCACGTATGGCAAGGGCTTGTTCTTTAACTACATTACAATAGAAAGTTCTGTTATTTCAATATCTTGCAGAAATAAAATTTGTATGCGATAAAAAAGCGCTCGCGACCGTCGCCGACTGGCAACCGAGCCGCATCGTCTACGTCTCCTGCAACCCTGCCACCTTGGCGCGTGACGCGGCGTACCTCGCCGCCCGCGGCTATGCCGTCACCTATGTACAACCCGTCGACATGTTCCCGCACACCACGCACATCGAGACGGTAGCACTTTTGTCCAAACTCGATGTCGATAAGCACATAAGTGTTGAAATTGAGCTGGATGAGATGGATTTGACAAGTGCGGAGAGCAAAGCAACATATGCTCAAATCAAAGAATATGTTTGGAATAAATTTCAATTAAAAGTTTCAACATTATATATTGCACAGATAAAAAGGAAATGTGGAATAGAATTACGAGAACATTACAACAAGTCAAAAAAGGAGAAACAAATTATTCCACAGTGTACACCTGAAAAAGAAGAAGCCATCATGGATGCTTTGAGACACTTCAAAATGATTTAATACTAATATAAACAGTCAATTAAGAGTTAGGTTCTCTTGATTGGCGTTTTTTGCATTGACTTTTACATGATTTATACATGTGATATTATCAAAAATGTTGTTTATAAGGTTATTGATAAGGAGTTACCACATGAGTGATGTAATAAGCTGTTAGATGAAGCTATTAAAGAAACCGAAAACTTGTACGAAGGAGAAGTCTTTATTTTTAAGGATTTGTTTAAAGGATATGTATGGAACAGGATACCGAGAAAGGACTGTACTAATATCTTAGTAGATGTTTTTGAGATATTTTAAATAATATAAAAAACACTTGAATAAATGCTCATATAACTATTGACACAAGAGAAAAACAATAACATAATAAATATACAACGTATGAATACTTGTCCAAGTATTCAGATGAAATGATTTAAAAAGAGGTGATAATATGACTAAAAAATTTAATTCAATTGAAAGATGTGACTGCAATGTAATTCATGAGGATATTGTAAATCAAGTTAGAGATAAAATGCCTCAAGAAGAAAGCCTTTATGATCTAGCAGAATTATTTAAAGTATTTGGAGATTCAACACGAATCAGGATATTATGGGTTTTACATGAAGCTGAAATGTGTGTTTGTGATATCGCTGTATTACTTAACATGACACAATCAGCAATTTCCCATCAGCTGAGAGTCTTAAAACAAGCTAATTTAGTGAAAAACAGAAAAGAAGGCAAAGTAGTATATTATTCATTAGTTGATGATCATGTAAGAGAAATATTTGACCAAGGTCTAATTCATATCAACGAGAAGTAGTAATGCGGTAGAATAGAATATTTTTTGAAGATATTTGGGCATATATTTAAGTCTTCTTTTCAAATGAGCAATGCTTCAAGAAAATTTGAAAAAGACTTTTAGTATTCAAAATAAAATTACAAATAATATTTAGGAGGATTTAATAATGAAAAAGAAATTTATACTTGAAGGTTTAGATTGTGCAAATTGCGCGGCAAAAATGGAAAAGGCTATTAATGAGCTTGATGGAGTGAAAGAAGCTACTGTTAACTTTATGACCACAAAACTCGTTATTGATGGTGAGGATGAAAAAATGCCAACAATAATAGCAGAGGCCGAAAAAATAGTTAAAAAAATCGAACCCGATACAACTATGAAAAAGGCTTAAAGGAGGCTATTTAGTATGACAAAACGACTATGGCGAATAATTATTGGTGCAGCCGTGTTAGCTACAGCAGTATTGCTTAGTTTAAATAACGAATGGTTACAGATTGCTCTCTTTATAATAAGTTACATTATTGTAGGTGGAGATGTTGTAAAAAGAGCTGTAAAAAATATTTTTAAAGGTCAAGTTTTCGATGAAAATTTTTTATTGAGTATTGCAACAATTGGTGCATTTTTTATTGGTGAGTATCCTGAAAGTGTTGCAGTTATGCTGTTTTATCAAGTTGGAGAACTGTTTCAAAGCTATGCAGTTGGCAAGTCGAGAAAGTCAATTGCAAGCCTTATGGATATTCGACCAGATTATGCAAATGTTAAAAAAGGTGATGAACTTGTCAAAGTTGACCCAGATGAAGTACAAATTGGAGATATTATTGTAATTAAAGCAGGAGAAAAAATTCCTCTTGATGGCAAGGTAATTGAGGGAAGTTCAATGATTGATACATCGGCACTAACAGGCGAATCTGTTCCTCGTGAAGTAGAAGTTGGAAGTGATATCCTAAGTGGGTGCATCAACATTAATGGGGTTATTACAGCAGAGGTTACCAAGGAATTTGGAGAATCTACTGTAAGTAAAATTCTTGATTTAGTTGAAAATGCAAGTAGTAAAAAATCCAATTCAGAACAATTTATTACGAAGTTTGCGAGATATTATACACCGGTTGTGGTTATAATTGCAGTTTTTCTAGCTATTATACCACCTCTTGTTATAGACGGGGCGACTTTTAGTGATTGGATATATAGAGCACTAGCATTCCTTGTGGTATCCTGTCCGTGTGCTTTAGTTATTTCAATTCCTTTGAGTTTCTTCGGTGGAATAGGTGGAGCCTCAAAAAAAGGTGTTTTAGTCAAGGGTAGTAATTATTTAGAGGCATTAGCAGAAACTGAAATTGTTGTTTTTGATAAAACTGGAACACTAACGAAAGGTGTATTTAATGTACAGGAAATTCATCCAGAAGGAGTTTCCAAAGAAGAGCTACTAGAATTAACTGCACATGCGGAAAGCTATTCCAATCATCCGATTTCACTTTCACTGAAACGTGCATATAGCAAAGAAATAGACAATGGACGTATTTCAGATGTAGAAGAGATATCAGGTCATGGTGTTATTGCAACAGTAGATGGCAAAAAGGTTATGGCAGGAAATATCAAACTTATGAAAATGATGGATATCCCTTATTTCAAGGGAGAGCTGATCGGTACTATTGTACATGTTGCTGTTAATAACAAATATATAGGTTACATTGTAATTGCCGATGAGGTAAAGGAAGATTCAGCACAAGCAATCAAGGAACTTAAGGCAGCTAATATTAAACAAACAGTTATGTTGACAGGTGATAATAAAAGTATTGGTTCAAAAGTTGCTAAAGAGCTTGGTCTTGATAAGGTTTATGCAGAACTGTTGCCAGCAGACAAAGTTGAAAAACTAAAAGAATTATTTTCGCAAAAATCTAAAAAAGGTAAACTTGCCTTTGTTGGTGACGGAATCAATGATGCACCTGTATTAGCTCGTGCAGACATTGGAATAGCAATGGGTGGTTTAGGTTCTGATGCGGCCATTGAAGCTGCTGATGTTGTAATTATGACTGATGAGCCATCGAAAATTGCTACTGCAATGAAGATTTCTAAAAAGACACTAAAAATTGCACATCAAAACATAGTATTTGCAATTGGAATAAAAATAATTGTTCTTATTTTGAGTGCTTTTGGAATAACTACTATGTGGGCAGCTATATTTGCAGATGTAGGTGTAACTATCATCGCAGTATTAAATGCTTTTAGAGCTTTGAATGTAAAGAATCTATAAACTATTTTTCCTATTCACCCCTTGAATGATACCGATAATTGACGATACAATCAAGGGGTATTTTTTAATTTAAAAACTATAAATGAAAATTGGTTGGGATTTACCTTGAATTAAATGGTTTTAAAGATATGGAGGTTATGTAATTGAAAGTTATTGATGAATGTTGTTGTGGATGCAAAACAGAAAAGCCGGATCAAATTAAAGACAATTGTCCTGTATGTAATAATGAAGGGATTTCCGTTAGTAAAGTAACTGTTGAACATCTAGTGGTAGATGATTATCGTAATGCTGTTAACGGAGATCAATATAAGATTTGCATGAACGAGGACTGCGACGTTGTTTACTATAACTTAGATAATGAAATAAAATTCTTGAAAGACCAAGTTAGAGTTCCTATCTGGTTTAAGAAAGATGCAGATCCTAAGTATGCTTGTTATTGTAGCGAAGTCACAGAAAATCAGGTAATTGAAGCAGTTGTAAAGCATGGCGCGAAATCCGTAAAAGAAGTAAATGCCATCACTGGGGCAATGAAAAATTCTAATTGTAAAGAAAACAATCCGTTGGGAGTTTGTTGTCATAAGATTATTCAGGAAGCTATCGATAAAGGCTTGAAAATGAAATAATTACAGTCGATATGTTCCTACAAACGAGAGCCAATCTTTGATATGTTTCCATCTACGAGCGTGGATATGTTCCCCATAACCATAGGGGTTGAAACGGTGGCGTTATTGTCAAGAAAATAGAATAACAAGTTATAAAAGTGTTGAAATAGGTGGCTTTTAGGATTTTAAAAGAAATCAGTTCTATAATAAATTAAAAATCGTGTTGGTAGAAAAATTGTTTACTTCTACCAACACGATTTTACAAAGAGCCAGTACTTACATCTCTTTTTCTCCTGTAAAACTATTGTATCTTGATACTTTAAGGAGTTTCAATCATTCGATCTGTTAAACGTTATTTTTTGGATCTAAACTTAATAAAGTAGCATTAATGGCGACGATGACTGTTGACACAGACATTAGAATTGCTCCTAATGCAGGGCTTAATGTGATACCAATAGGAGCCAAAATTCCTGCAGCTAGAGGGATAGCTATAAAGTTATAGCCGGCTCCCCAAAAGAGATTTTGTTTCATTTTACGAGTTGTTTTGTGTGCTAATTCAATAAATGATTCAATATCTCCTGGATCAGATTGAGTCAAGATGACATCAGCTGAATCCAACGCCACTTGAGTTCCTGCACCGACCGCTATTCCAACATCTGCCAAGGCAAGAGAAGGAGCATCATTGACACCGTCACCTACCATGATAACTTTTTTTCCTTCTTCTTTAAGTGTTTTTACTAACTCATATTTGTCTTGTGGAGATTGATTTGATCTATATTCAATCTCTAAATCTTCTGCCGCGCCTTGAGCTGCTTTTTCATTATCACCTGTTGCCATAATTGGTTGAATATTGTTCTTTTTAAGAACTTTAATTAACTCTTTGCTCGTTGGTTTTAATTCATCCCCTAAAGCTACAGCACCAATAGCATCATCGTTTTCTACTAAGACACTGAGAGTTGCTCCTTTTGGAATATCCATATCCAGATTACGTCCGTAGGCTTTTTGACTGATTAATTGGTAACTATGCCCGCCTGCTTTGCCTTCTACGCCAGCACCGGAAATCACATCAATAGAATCAAAAGATGCTGGACGTATATCTTGCTGCTCGGCGAAACTTATAATTGATTGAGCAATCGGGTGGCTAGATCCTCCTTCAATACCTGCCAGTAAGGCAATGATTTCCTCTTTTGTATATTTGTCATTAAGAAGTTTTACATCTAATACTTTAAACTCACCAGTTGTTAAAGTACCCGTTTTATCTAAAATCATCACATCTGCATCTTGAGCTATTTCTAAGGCTTGGCGGTCTTTCACCAGTAACCCACGACTGGCTCCTAAGCTTGTGCTACGGGCGGTGACCAATGGAATAGCCAGACCCAATGCATGTGGACAAGCGATAACTAATGTCGTGATAGCAAAGGTAACTGCCGTTGGGATATCTCCAATAATCATCCACACTACAAAAGCTATTAGTGCGACAATGATCGCAATATAGAAGAGCCATCCTGCAACCTTTTGAGCAATATTTTCTGCTCTGGAAGGCTGACTTTGAGCTTGGCTGATTAAATTCTGAACTTGAGAGATGAAGGATTGATCACCTGTCTCATTCACTTTAATATAAAGAACCCCTTCTCCATTGGTTGAGCCTCCGATTACTTCATCGCCAGGACCTTTTTTAACTGCTTTTGATTCTCCAGTCAAAAGAGCTTCATTTACACGTGATTCGCCACGCTCGATAGTTCCGTCTGCTGGCACATTTTCTCCGGCTTGAACACGAATTAAATCACCTACCTGTAAGTCAGCAACTGGACGTGTTTCAATGGAATCGTCTTCTAACACAACATGAGCATCTTTCGGCACCAACTTAGCCAATTCTGCTTGTGCATCTCCTGCTTCTCCAATAGCTTTCATCTCAATCCAGTGACCTAATAACATGATTAATAGTAATGAAGCAAATTCAAAGAAAAAGTCCATCACGTGTTCACCCGTTACGTAGGTAATGATCACAGCATAAATACTGTATAAATATGAAACACTTAAACCTAAAGAAACGAGTGCCATCATTCCAGGTTCTTTTTGTTTAAATTCGTCAACTGCACCTTGATAGAATGGACGTCCACCATAAATAATTAATATAGTAGATAAAATAGCTACTACAATATCAGAATATGGAAAAGTAAACTGGAATGGTAGTTCAAATCCATACATAGGGGATAAGAGCATAATAATGATTCCTAGTGGCAATGACTTTAAGAATAGTTCTTTAAAGTTTCCGTGATTATGATGCTCATGCCCTCCGTGTCCGCCGTGATCATGCCCACTGTGCCCGCTGTGGTCATGACCAGCATGATGGTCGTGATGTTGATTCTTATGGTCTCCATGTTCATCTGTGATTCCATGCTCGTGTTTTAACTTATCCATGTCGTCATAATCATGGTGACTATGGGACGAATATCTGTTGTCATTATTCATTTTAAATTCCTCCTTATACTTAATGATGATGTAAATGACACTCGCATTGTCCTTCTGGACACTCGCAATCCACTTCTTCTACTGCGAAAGATTTTTTTATCTCTAATATTTTTTCTAGTCGATCTATATCATCGAAGCTTAAGACATGATCTTCAATGATGCTTCCTATTACATTTCCGACTTTCTTTTTGCAAATACGGTTAAAAATATCTTCTGCATAATCTCTTACGGCTTCTTTCTCTTCAATATTGGCAGTGTAAATAAACTTTCTACCTTCTTGCTCTGTATTTAGTACGCCTTTTTCAACTAATCGACCTAAGATCGTTTTGATAGTAGATTGTGTCCAGTCCATTTTTTCTTGCAATATGGAGATGACTTTTTTACTAGTTACTCGATCATTTGCCCAAACTACACGCATGACTTCCCATTCAGCATCTGTGATATAAGTATTAAGTGCTATTGTGCTCATTTTCCTTTTCTCCTTGTTGTCTACAGATGTAAACGAGTATACTTAAAATAAGTATACTCTTGTAAACGAAATGGGTCAAGTCTTTTTAATAAATGTAAGCAACGATTGTTGCGTTTGTTTTCCAATTTCTTCCCAGTACGATTTATAAGGTTATCATTGATTTACAACCGATTTTTATTTTGTACTTTTATCCAATGGATTTAATGGGCTAAAACTTTGAGATGATGTTAAGAATCAAGGACTAAAATTAAAAAGTGATTTTATGTAAATTGGTTATTGTGCAAGTTTCGAAGGTTATATAGTAATAAATTTAAAATTTGTCTTTATATAAAGGTTATAGGAGAAATCTTCACACAATAACTATAAAGCTTGAAATATCAATGTAAGAAAAGGTGATAGAATCAAGTTTAGTTGATAAGATAAAAGTGAATAGAGGGCTTTGTATTAAATTTACATCCCCATCAATGACAGGAATACAAGATAGGATAATACTTCTGCCAAAAGCAAAGATTGAATTTATTGAAATAAAAAGACCCTAGATTGATTTCTAAGGTCTTTTTTTATCTTATCTTCTTTTTATCATGGAACCCAGGAAGCCTCTTGCGATTTCACGACCAATGGTTCTCGTAATGGTGCCGAGCATGGAGTCGATGCCTTTATCGATATAAGACTTTTGGCTGCGGCCGGACTTTTGTGCTCTTTCAAGTTCTTTTCTTTGCGCTTCAAGTTCTTTCTGTCTTTCGGCTTCTGATTTTTCTTTTTCAGCTTCCCATTTTTCTCTTTCGATTCTTTTTAAAAGAACTTCGTAGGCGGATTCTCTGTCGATGGGTTCCTTGTACTTTGTATAAAGAAGCGAGGAATTAACCAAGGATCTATATTCCTCGTCGGTTAGCGTCGCAAAGGATGAGTGGGGCGGAAGGATCAGCGCCTTGTCTGCCACGGTTGGCGCGCCGCTTTCATCGGCAAATGAAACCAATGCTTCACCGGTCCTAAGATTTATGATTTCTTCTTTGATATCCATGGATTCATCCTGTCGGAATGTGTCGGCAACAGCGTTTATCGCCTTCAGTTCCTTTGGGGAATAAGCCCTCAGTTGATGGACGATTCGGTTGGAAAGTTGTGACGAAACGGATTCCGGCACGTCGAGAGGATTTTGCGTGATGAAGAATACGCCCACTCCTTTACTGCGTACGAGACGAACCACTTGAATAATCTTATCCTGCAAAACTTTTGGCGTGTTGTTAAAGAGTAAATGCGCTTCGTCAAAGAAGAAGACAAGCTTAGGTCTGTCTAAATCTCCAACCTCGGGGAAAGTTTCATAGATTTCCGAAAGCAAGTACAGAAGAAGCATGGAGTAGAGAAGCGGATTTGAAATCAGCTTCGTGGCATTTAAAATATTGACCACACCCTTGCCGCTTGCATCTGTTCTGATAAGGTCGCCGATATCGATCGCAGGCTCGCCGAAGAACAGATCGCCGCCGGCATCTTCAATAAACAAAAGTTTTCTGGAAATGGCAGAGAGACTTTGAGCGGCCACATTGCCGTAGGTCCTGCTGATTTCGTCCTTATTTTCGCCGACGAAATTGATCACCTGTTTAAGATCCTTTAAATCGATAAGCAGAAGACCTTCGCTGTCGGCAACTTTGAAAATAATATTTAAAACCCCGGTCTGCGTATCGTTGAGCTCCAAAATATTTGCGAGCATAAGAGGACCCATCTCAGAAACAGTAACTCTAAGAGGAATACCTTTTTCACCGTAGACATCCCACATATTCACAGGATAACTTTTAAAATCAAAATCAGGAATGCCAAGTTCTTCAAGCCTTGCATTTAATTTGTCATTCATCGCGCCGGGCTTTGAAATATTTGCAAGATCGCCCTTCACATCCGCAAGAATGGTCGGAACACCGGCGTCAGAGAGACCTTCCGTAAGCACCTTTAGAGTGACGGTTTTGCCGGTTCCGGTAGCGCCGCTGATCAGTCCGTGTCGATTGATTTTATTTAAAAGAATATAATTTTCCGTTTTCCCTTTGCCGATCAAAATTTTGTCCATGACAAGCTCCTTTCATATCTAATTTCATTATAGCAAATTAATATATAGGGAAGACCCGGATCATAAAAATATCCTGAAAAAGATGGAGTGGTTTATAATTAAGTAATCAGTAGACCTATTTCCACATACATGGTTTTTGAAAAAATTAGAATTTTATCCATACTGACCACTCAAGCCATATCGAAACGTTGGCGTTATTGGCCAAAAGCCAAGGGAAATCATCATACCGGCCCGACATACGGAATCTTTTAGGTAGCGGATACATTTGTCATCGATTCGATAAAAGGCGGCATGCGGTAACTTATCCATACGGAAATCCGGTCAAGGAACGTTGCGCGCTGCGCGACCGAGTCGGGTGTCGGAGCAGTTGTGCGTCGGAGACAGGTGGCAGAAAAAGTTTCTTTTCATCGACATAGCATCAGCGAAGAAATATTTGAAAAAATGTATCGATATATTGACAAATGTAAATATATTTAATATGATATTTCCATCTCGTAGAGGGGGAAACATGAGACTCAGAGAAGATGTCAAAAGAATGAAAGCGCTCACGGATGAAAACCGCCTTGCCATCATGCTTGCGCTCCAACATGGGGAGAAGTGCGGATGTGATCTGTTGGAAGAGCTCAATATCTCGCAACCGACTCTTTCTCATCATATGAAGATTCTTGCGAACAGCGGTCTTGTTGATTACTATAAAGAGGGCAGATGGATCTATTACTCCATCTCGGCTAAAGGCGTGCAGGCATTCCGGGATATGATCGCATTTTACGCAAGATGCGACTGTGAAACAAACGAAAATATTGCTTGCGGGCGTGAAAACAAGTAGCCAACTCAGATTAAAAATACACAGGCAGTCTCGCGGGACTGCCTATTTGAAAATCAAACACATTGATACACTTAAATGTATCAAACTAACGAAGGTGAATTATGGAAAAACAGGAAAAAGGAATCAACACATTTCAGAGATACCTGTCTGTATGGGTGCTTCTTTGCATGTTCATAGGTGTTTTGATCGGACACTTTTTGCCGATGATACCAAACGCATTGGATCAATGGCAGGTAGACGGCATTTCTATCCCCATCGCCATCCTCATTTGGGTGATGATCTATCCCATGATGATGAAAGTGGACTTCCGGAGTGTAAAACAGGTAGGAAAGAATCCGAAAGGTTTATTCGTTACGTGGATCACAAACTGGCTGATTAAACCGTTTACCATGTATGGGATCGCGTATCTGTTTTTGTTTATTATATTCAAGGCCTTGATCCCCCCTGAACTGGCAACGCAATACCTCGCGGGGGCCGTTCTTCTCGGTGCTGCGCCATGCACCGCGATGGTTTTTGTTTGGAGCACGCTGACAAAGGGTAATCCGGCATATACCGTGGTACAGGTAGCAACCAACGATCTTATCATCCTGGTGGCCTTTGTTCCGATCGTAAAATTTCTTTTAGGCGTTTCCGAAGTAGAAGTTCCCTACAGCACGCTTTTCGTAAGTGTTTTTCTATTTGTGGTCATTCCGCTTTTAGGGGGGATCGCGACAAGACTGGCAGTTATCAGAAACAAAGGGAAAGAATATTTTGAAAAAACCTTTATCCATAAGTTTGACAACGCCACTACAGCGGGCCTGCTGCTCACACTGGTGATTATTTTCAGCTCACAGGCGGAGGTAATCCTCGCAAACCCGATTCATATCGCATTGATTTCGGTACCGCTGATCTTGCAGACTTTCTTGATCTTTTTCATTGCATATGGAGCGAGCAAGCTGTTAAAAATACCGCATGACATTGCGGCGCCGGCAGGGATGATCGGCGCGTCGAATTTCTTTGAATTGGCGGTGGCGGTGGCGATTGCACTGTTTGGAACAACATCGCCGGCGGCGCTTGCGACAACGGTGGGAGTATTGACGGAGGTTCCGGTGATGTTGATGCTTGTTCGCATAGCAAATAAGACGAAGTCAAGGTTCTGGGCTCCGGTGGCAAGTCCTGCCGCGGACAATACGAGAATGCGGTAAACGCGGTCAAAAGTATTGGCTCGGATCTGGAAGTGGAGTATATTACCGATCCGGAGAAGATCATGAGCTGCCATGTCATGAGTATGTCCGCACTCGTGGTCAATGATAAGGTAGTATCGATGGGGAAAGTATTGAAAGCGGAGGAAGTGAAGAAGCTCCTTGTCTAAAAAGAAAATCGCATTTATCTGCGTCCATAACTCTTGCCGCAGCCAGATCGCGGAGGCACTGGGCAAGCATTTCGCAGCCGATGTGTTTGAGAGTTACTCCGCCGGAACGGAAACAAAATCGCAGATCAATCCGGATGCGGTACGGATTATGAAAAATCTGTATGGCATTGATATGGAAAAAACACAGCATGTAAAACGGATCAAAGACATTCCGAATCCGGATGTGGTCATCTCCATGGGATGCGTTGAGGGGTGTCCGTATTTGGGCAGAGCATTTGATGATAATTGGGAGCTTTTGGATCCTACCGACCAACCGGACGAGGTCTTTGAAACGGTCATTAAGAAAATCGAGACAAACATCATGCGCTTAAAAGAACAATTCGCGCAAAGAACGACTTCTCAAGACTGACAAGCACGTTCACGGAGAAGCCTTGCTTACGTTTCCATCACGGCTCGCAAAGTCGGTCCGCGCCGCAAGCACTCTCCCGTCGAACGAGTCGTGAAGCCGCCGGAAATAGGGATTGTACAATAAGCAGGAGCTGAATTTTAACTTGCTTTCGTGAACTCGTAAAGAAAAACGGTAGTTTTCAGGTCCCATACGCTTGGTTAAAAATTCGCAAATGATCGCAACATTCGACACGGATAAGGAGCCGTAGCGTCATATCGAAACGGCGGCTTTACTGTCCAAGCGTGTTGAAGAAGATCATGCCGATGCATAAATAAAAAGACCTTAGATTGATTTCTAAGGTCTTTTTTTGCGCGCGCAAACTCTGCAGAAAACAAAATCAACATGAGCGTATTTTTTTGTTCGAAAAATTCGCCACATTGTATGGTGGATAAACAGAGCCACCAAATAAGGATGTCATCGGCGGCAAAAATATTACGGCTTTTGCGCATGGCGATTTCTTCTTACGAAGCGAATTATATTCTGAAAGAAGATTATCGAAAATATCACGGAACCGGCTTAGTTTCAAGGCTAGGAGAGTAAGCAATGCAAAGACATATTCGCGGCATATTGGCGGTAGTAGTAGCTTGTATTGCGTTTTTTGGAGTAGTTATGGGGATTTGAAAGTATATACATCAGTAGCGGGTAGAGGAATATGAATATTGTAGAAGGATATTATCGGAAATATCACGGAACCGGCTTGGTTTTAAGGATGGGAGAGTGATCGGTATGAGATTACTTACTCGCAGTGCAATTAAGCGGGTATATTTAGGTCTTATTGTTATACTAGTGAGATAAGGATGAGGATTTTTAGTTATAAAAAATTGTTCAAAACTCATTGCTTTAGATATGATAAATAACGAATTAATGGAAAAGCAAAAGTAAATAAAGCACATTATATGTGCAACATATTGGAGAAGGATCTTGTATATATGTTTGTCTCAATACTTATCTAGTTAAACGGATTTGCGAAGAAGCGGAGAAATTTGGGATACCATTTTGTGTTATCTATAGACATAAGTAAGCATGGTGGTAATACTATTATACTGTCTGTAAATTTACTAATTAGTGTTGTGGCAGATCAATGAAAAAAGGTTCTACAATGATTATTCAATCATTGTAGAACCTTTTTTGAATGTGTAGTAGAGAAAAATCTTTATTTACTGTTTAGTAGCAAGCTTTTCTAATAATACGTTAACCTTGGCTTCTAATTCAGCATTACGAGCTTTTAATTCTGTGATTTCGTCTTGCATAACATAGATGGAGCTCATAGGACCATCTTTATAACGATCCGGAATATTCTCCTTAGTATTGGAAGTACCAAATTTTTTAGTAAATCCTACGTTGTACATAGTATCACCAGTACCGATAGAGAAGCCTGCGTGAAGTAATATATCTTCTTTTAAGTAGTGGGACAGGCCTAAAGCAACAGCGTGTTCGCCATGATAACCACCGACTGCCGCCATGAATTGAGTTGGTTCAGCAGGGTCGTATTGAATGGTATGTAATCCGGCAAGGGCGGCAGCATTGGCGCCAGATTTATTGGTACGTTCATCAACTCGGTTGTCAATACCATCGATTCGGTTGTCAATACCATCGATTCGGTTTTCTAATCGATTAACTGCACCGGAAACACCCTTTAATTGAGCTACATTGACAGCATCATTATCATTGGAGCCAGCGGCCATATTTGTGATTTGACGAGTGCTATCTGCAGTACCAACGGATACGGCACCATAGGAACCTTTTACAGTGTTCGCAATAGCGTTCTTTTCACTTTCGTTGGCACCTTGGATACTATACACTGTATTAGTATCAGCACTACTATTGCTGATAACGGAAGAGGATGTAATGGAGGATAAGGCTGTACGATTTGCTACGGAGTTAGAACCTAAAGCAACACCATAATCTGCTGTAACAGAGCTTTTACCGCCAAGAGCAGTACCATAATCAGCGGTCACAGTGCTTTTGCCACCTAAAGAAGTACTATAGTTACCAGTTACCTTCGTATTGCCACCCAATCCAACAACGTGATCGAAAGAGCCATTTAAACTGTGGTTAGCAGCGTTACCAATAAGGATACTGCTGTTATAATTAGCTTCTTTTGCACCTAGTGCAACTTGATTACCAATAAATACACTGACATTAGCAGTGCCTGCATAAGAACCGGCTAATAATCCGCCATAAAAGTTACCATCACCAGTTGTGAATCGACCGGCGTTAGATCCGATAGCTGTATTAGCTCCACCGGTTACATTGCTTAAAGCACCGGTGCCAATTGCTGTGCTGCGACCGGTTCCCCAGAATCCCAACGAAGAATTCGTGCTATTTTTATTGTCTTTTAGAGCGTACATACCAATGGCGATATTTTCGTTGGATTCAATATTTTGTCCTGATCGGAAACCCATAGCTATATTTTCACCACCGGTCATGTTTTGACCAGCCGCACCACCGATGGCAATATTGCGAATCCCGGTTGAATTACTGCCAGCAGTGGTACCAATTGAAATTGCGTCTACATCACTAGCGTCAGATTGTGAACCAATAGCAATAGCGCCACCTATTTTATTATCAGTGGTCGCATCTGCTTTCTGCCCAATAGCGATGTTGCCTTGCCCAGAATTAACAGTAGCATTTCCGCTGTTGGTGGTATGTGCATCGCTAATAACAATTAGTCCATTAGCTGCAGTACCTGCAGTAGCATACGTATTACCACATAGCCCTAAAAGACTTCCTGTAATGATTCCACACATAAGTAATCGTAAATTCTCTTTTTTCATAGTAAGCCTTCTTTCTTCATAATTAAAATGGACTTAGCTTTCCCTGGAATAATTATAACATATATTACATAGGGCGGTGTAAAAATTGAAAATAAATTTAATAGTATTGTAGAAATGAGAAATCAAATAATCTATGGTTTTAGAATACATCTTTTGATAATGAATAGGTTACGGCAACTAAGGTAAAAGAAACAGGCGACCAATTTGTAATTACCGAAGAATATTTGATTAAACTCATTATTAATAATGAATTATCAAGCATGCTATATGAATGTCGTGGATATAAAGGGGGACAACCTGTCTGAGAAAAGCCAAAATCGAGTTGGAGTTATTTTCGGAGAAAGAGCTTTTTCGGTTATTGGCAACAGTAAAAAAGTGAAGCCGTAACGCTCTGCTTTTGGTCTTACGGCTTTTTTGAAAAATAGATAGGGCTTTTACTCACGGAGAAAAAAGAGAATTTGTCATTGCGGCATAATTTCTTGTTATTCGTCGAATTTTCATTCTTTCGACGAATACATTGTTTGCGCGTATAATGAAATAAGGTCATGGGAGAGGCGCTATGATTTTAACGCGTGACGTAAGCGGGCGAAGGATTTTCCGTATTTTTCGACAAGGGAGACCGGCGCGAGCTGCGTACCGGTAGGAGTAAGAACGATAGCAAGCTTTCTATATACGAAAGGTCATAGGAGGAACGATTATGTTGGCCGCTGCAAAGCTGCAAGAGGTACTGGGAAAGTATACGCAGGATTTTATCCCGCAGATGTGGGCGAATGAAAAATATAAGTGGGAAGCGATCCAAACGTTTCAAACGCATTGGGATGTCAATGTCGAAGATTTCGCGGAAATGCTGCATCGTTCCTTGGATACGACGTCGGATTTGCTTTCGTCGCGAAATTTTTACCCGCGCCGGACGATAGAAGATCTTGCCAAGGCCGCTCCGGAAGAAGTACGCGCCATGTTCATCGCGCTCTATGATGAGAGTAAAGATGTGTACGACCGGATCAAGACGTTTAAGGAGCAGGCCGCGATTTTGCTTACCAAGTATGGGAACGGCGCCGCGCAACATTACCAAAATGAAAGCGCGGTCAGTGTGTATTTGTGGCTTCGTTACCCGGATCGGTACTATATCTACCAATATGGTGAAGTGAAAGCCGCGGCGGAGGTGTTGGAGAGCAACTATTCCTTCAAGCTGCGGTCATACGCCTCCAATATTCGCAATGCGATCAAGTTTTATGATGAAATTTGCGACGCGTTGCAGCGTGATACAGAGCTTGTGAATTTGTTTCGCTCGCAGCTGACGGACACATGCTATCCCGATCCGAAGTTGAAGACGCTGACCGCGGATGTCGCTCGTTATATCCGTCGCAACTACGCGCCAATGGCCGGCGCAACACCGGTTTCGATGCGAGACTGGTACCCTACCGATTATGATCCCGGTTTGACGGTGGCAGACTGGGTCGCATTACTTAACGATAAGAAGGTATTTACCGAGAAAAGTCTTGCCGTTATGCGGCGGATAAAAGACTACGGCGGACAGGCGACTTGTAAGCAACTTTCCGTCAAGTACGGCGAAACGCCGTGGTTTTATAATGGCGTCTCGATAGGTCTGGCGAAAAGAGTTGCTAAGAAGACCGGCTGTCCGGTATCAAAGCGCGACACTGAACATTCCCGCTGGTGGACGCTGCTGTATATCGGCAAGCAAGGAGGCAAGGAAGCGGCCGGCAATTTTATATGGAAGTTTCGAGACGAGCTGGCACAAGCGCTGGATCAGGTCGACTTGTCGCGGGTGCCGCTGTATGCCGTCCCGCAAGAGGCGGAAGCGGAGCCTCGCTACTGGTGGCTCAATGCCAATCCGAAAATTTGGAGTTTTTCCGGGATTGCGGTGGGTGAAGCGCAGGCGTACACCCTCTATAACGAGAACGGAAACAAGCGCCGCGTGTTCCAAAATTTTTTGGATGCCAAGGCCGGTGACATGGTGATCGGCTATGAATCCAATCCGGTCAAGCAGGTCGTCGCGCTTGCGAAAATCAGCGCCGCGCAGGACGGCGAAAAACTGTATTTTGAAAAAACGGAAGATCTCGTCTCGCCCATTGATTACCGGACGCTGAAAGAGTGCCCCGAGCTGGCCAAAATGGAGTATTTTGTCAATCCGCAGGGGAGTCTTTTCCAACTGACGAAGGGCGAATTTGATTTCATTATGGATGTCATTCGTGATGAAAACCCACTGCCGTCGGTAACAGTAAAAGACACCTATACAAAGGACGATTTTCTGGCGGAAGTGTATCTGACGAAAGAGCGCTATGATCAGCTTGTAGCGGTTCTCCAAAACAAGAAAAATATCATTCTTCAGGGCGCGCCGGGGGTGGGCAAGACTTTTGCGGCGAAACGTCTGGCCTATTCGATGATGGGGGAAAAGGACGAAAGCCGCATAGAATTTGTTCAGTTCCATCAAAATTACTCGTATGAAGATTTTATGATGGGCTATAAGCCGGTGGAAAATGGTTTCGAGCTCCAGTACGGAATTTTTTATCGCTTTTGCCGACAGGCGGCCAATCAGCCGGACAAGGATTATTTCTTTATCATTGATGAGATCAACCGCGGCAACATGAGCAAAATATTCGGCGAGCTTTTGATGTTGATCGAAAAAGATTATCGCGGCTTCCAGACGACACTTGCCTATAACGGACTGCCGTTTGCGGTACCCAAGAACCTTTATATCATCGGCATGATGAACACGGCTGACCGCAGTCTGGCGATGATTGATTACGCGCTGCGGCGTCGCTTCAGCTTTTTGGAAATGGAACCGGCTTTTGATTCCGAGGGCTTCCTGCAGTATCAGAAACGTTTGAACAATGAGACTTTTAATGCGTTGGTGGAGAAGGTGCAAGAGCTGAACCGGAAGATCGCATCGGACGAGTCACTCGGCAAGGGCTTTTGCATTGGGCATAGTTATTTCTGTGGTCACGATACCTGCACGGAAGAATGGTTGCGTTGCATCGTGGACTTTGATATTTTGCCGATGCTTAGCGAGTACTGGTTTGATGATACCGCTGAGCTGCAACGCTGGGGAAATATCCTGCACGGAGTATTTCAATGAGTAAGGAGCAGAGCATATTCATCAAGAACATTTACTATATGCTCTCGTATGCTTTCACCACTTTGCGGCCGACGGATCATGATAAAATCGCGACAGAACCGTTTGACAATATCCATGATTTGTTCGCGGCGATCCTTGCCAAAGGGATCGGTCGGCAACTGAAGCAGGGACTTTATCGGGAATATATAAACCGCAAAGAAGACCTGCCTTATTTGCGCGGCAAAATTGATCTGCCGGGGACCATTCAAAATAAAATTAGCAGAAAGCAGAGACTGACATGTGAGTTTGACGAGCTCTCGGAAAACAATCTGCTGAACCAAGTACTGAAGACCACGGTGATGATCTTGCTGCGTCATGCCGAGGTAGCAGTGGAGTACAAAAACGACCTGAAAAAAGAGATGCTTTTCTTTTCCCGAGTGGATGAAATTGAGCCTTCGACGATTCCGTGGTCAGCCATTTATTTCCGGCGAAATAATCAAAGTTATCGGGTGCTTCTCAGTATTTGTCAGTTGGTGCTCGAGGGGCTGTTGCTGACCACCGATGATGGGGAATATAAGCTGGCTTCGTTTGTGGACGACCAACGTATGAGCCGGCTATATGAGAAATTTATACTTGCGTATTACACCCGGGAGCATCCGGAGCTCAAGGCGCGCGCGGCACAAATACCGTGGGCGCTGGATGACGGCGTGGGCACATTTTTGCCGGTGATGCAGAGTGATATCATGCTGGAAAGCATGTCGGGGGAAACGGTGCTCATCATTGATGCCAAGTATTACACACATACACTTGCAGCAGGACGCTTCGATACACGTACGCTGTATTCTCCTAACTTGTACCAGATATTTACCTATGTCAAGAATAAGGACAAGGCGATGGGCGAAGGAGCTCATTCCGTGTCGGGTATGCTTCTCTATGCGAAGACCGACGAGGAACTGCAGCCGGACAACAGCTACCTGATGAGCGGGAATAAAATCAGTGTGCGGACGCTGGATTTGAATCGGGAATTTTCCGAGATTGCAAAGCAACTTGACGATATAGCGGCGGAGCATTTTGGTAATGGCGCAGGAAGGTAATGCTACTATTTGGAGCAGGTTTGTCGCGGCGTGTCACGAAGCAAGCTTGCGCGTATAATGAAGGTATAAGGTCATGGGAGATGGCGCTATGACGCAACCTAAAAAATATTTACCGAATGGGATGGGGATCGCGCTCGGCATGGGGCTCGGGTTTATCTTGGGGTACGTACTCGATGAAGTCGTGTGGGGACTCGCGATCGGGATTTTTATCGGCACGTGGGTGGATTATTTCGCGCAGCGGAGGCGATGAGGTATGGCGCAACGCAAACGACCGCGCAGACTGTACCACAATTATCCGTTCGGCGTCGCGCTGGCGGCTTGCATTGGTGCGGGGCTTATTTTGGGCACCTTTTTTGACCAAATCAGCTGGGGCGCGTTCATCGGCGTGGTGATCGGTTCTTCGATCGAATTGTATCTGATGATGACGCGGGCGTAGGAGGTCCTATGAGCGAAGCTAAACAACCGCAGAACGAAACGCCAAATGAACCGCAAAATGAAAAGGGCGCGGGCGCGTATATTGGCACCGGCATGGTGTTCGGTCTGATCATCGGCGCGGGCATGGGCGATTTGTCGCAGGGCATGTTGATCGGTATGGCGCTGGGCGCGGCGGCCGCGTTTCAAGGTAAGTTCGGTAAGCGCATGAAATAAAAAAAACGCGAGAAGCGCGTTGCATTTTGCATGGGCGGTCCATACTACGGCAGGTTTTCGGTGTAGCGCGACAGACGGTCGACAGGCGACGCGAATTTTGCGGCGCGGCAGTATGGAGCTCGTATTTCATATCGGAAAAAAAGCGGCGTGGCCGCTTTTTTTGCGCGCGAAAACAGGTGAAAAGAATACGCGTTTCGTCAAGGGAATAAGAAAAAACTTGACGTTTGCGGCGATTTGTATTAGCATAGCGTCAACATATAAATTTTTTATATAAGTTAAATACATCCGAGGAGGTGGCAAGATGCAAGACAATCATCATGAACACGCGGAACCGATCGTTCATTACGGCTCCGGCTTAACCATGGGACTTTGCGTTGGCGCGGCGGTAGGTGCCGGCCTGAAAGACTTCGCCACCGGAATGGGTATCGGCTTGGCTTTGGGCGTCGTGATCGAAGGGTTCAATTTCATGGATGAACCGCAAGAGAAAACGGTCGATTCCGCGCCCGCGATGCTCCGCAAATAAAAAAGCCGTCGTCCGACGGTCTTTTTTTATGCGTGAAATGGCGCGCGAGCCATTCGCACGATAAATGTATAAAAAGTAAAACTGAAAGGTGAGAAGATGAAAGAGAGATATGTTTGGTTAATTTCCGCCGGCCACGCGTTTACGGATTTAAGTCAGGGGGCGCTGCCGGCGTTGTTGCCGTTTTTGATCGTCGCGCATGATTTGAGTTACGCGGCCGCGGCGGGATTGGTGTTCGCGGCGAATTTTTTGTCGTCGATTTTGCAGCCGCTGTTCGGTTGGATGTCGGACAAATATTCATGGCATTGGATGATGCCCGCGGGCGTGTTGCTTTCGGGCGGCGCGATGGCGCTGATCGGCGTGTTGGATTCGTATTGGTGGATCTTTTTCGCGGTGGCGTTGAGCGGCGTGGGGGTGTCGGCGTTTCACCCGGAGGCGGCGCGCTTGGCGAATTACGCGGCGGGAGAACGCAAGGGCCGCGGGATCGGTATTTTTTCGGTGGGCGGGAATGTCGGCTTCGCGCTCGGTCCGGTGATCGCGACGGCCTCGGTGTTGACCTTCGGTTTGCCGGGCACGTTGGTGATGGCGGTGTTGGGCGTTTTGATGGCGCTCGGCTTGTGGCGCGAGCAGGGGACGTTTCGCATGCTGGCGGCGTTGCCGGCGCATCATGGCGCGGCGCATGAGGAATGGCACGACGATTGGCCTTCCTTCGGTAAGTTGACGCTGGGCATTTTCGCGCGCGCCGTGATGTTTTTCGGTTTGAATACGTTTTTGCCGCTGTACTTTTTACATGTGTTAGGCGAATCGGAGGCGCTGAGCTCGGCGACGCTGACGATTTTCTTCACCGCGGGCGCGGTGGCGACATTGGTCGGCGGGCAAATGGGCGATCGCTACGGGCATTTGAAAATTATCCGCCGGGGATTTTTAGGATTTGTGCCGATTTTATTTATCTTTTTGCAAATGACTTCGACGCCGCTCGCGCTGGCGATGCTGGTGCCGGTCGGTCTGTTCCTGTTCGCGCCGTACAGTCTGATGGTGCTTTTGGGGCAGGAATATTTGCCGCGGCAGATCGGTTTCGCGGCGGGCGTGACGCTCGGTTTGGGTACGACGATCGGCGGTATTATCGTGCCGCTTTTGGGCATGTTGGCGGATCGTTACGGGATTATGCCGCGATGTACGTGATCGCGGCGGTCGGCGTCATGGCGGCGCTGGTCGTGCGTTGGTTGCCTGACCCCGCGGCGCGTCAGCAAGTCTTGCGCGCGCGCAAAAGTGAGACGGCAAGCGACGCGGCATAGCGGGGAATGGTATAATGAAGAAAAGACGTTACGAAGGAAGGAGCTATTATGAAACTTGCCGAAGCGCTGATTACGCGCAAGGAAATGTATCGCAAATTGAGTCAGCTCGCGGAGCGAATTCAAAAAAATATTATTGTTCAGGATGGTGACGAACCGGTCGAAGATCCGAATGCGCTGATGCCGGAGTTGGAGACGCTTTCCCAAGCGATTACCGAGCTGGTGCAGCGCATCAACGCGACCAACGCGTCGACGCGGTTAGAAAACGGCATGACGATCGCGCAGGCGTTGGCGAAACGCGATGAATTGATTCGCTTGGCGGGCTTTTTCCGCTCGTTCGCCGATATGGGCCGCGAAGGTCAGGTGGAACGCTACTCCAAATCGGAAATCAAACGGGTGTGCACGATTGATGTCGCCGCGACGGAACACAAGGCGGACGCGCTCGCGAAAGACGCCAGAGAGTTGGATATGGCGATCCAGGCGCTGAACTGGCAAGTCGAGTTATAATTTTTTCGGTAATTGTCGAAAGGCGAGTTCAACCACTTACATAGCAGACTGATCCCACTGTCATTTCAAAGTAACGGGATTTCATGATGCTGACATGAGTAAAGTGACAACTTACGTTGACTACCGACGAACTGATTTCGACAATGGGTGGGAACGGGGTGACCGCCGCGCGATGCGCGGCGGTCTTTTATTATGCGCGAAAAAAGCAACGCCCGCGGCTGTCATGCTTGCTGTCTGTTGTCCGCGCGGAAAATTCCCCCGTTTTGTCCAAGAAAAAAGCTCCCTTACGGGAGCTTATTTTACTTTCTCATCAATATCCCAACGGTTGGTCGTGGTCCGCCAGTCGAGATCCGCCTGATCGGCTTGCAACTGATACACTTTGACATCCAGCGTGCGCAAGTGTGCGGTGTGATCATTGACGATGAATTCCAAATTGGTAAGGCGCGCGGGCCCTGTTTGCGACAGTTCATTGACGCGCGCGGTGAGCACTTCGATGCGTTCGTTTTGGATGCTCACGATGTAGCCGAGCGCGAGCGCCAACAGCACCAGCCAAGTGACGGGGCGGCGCAACCACGGGCTTGCCTTGTGTCGCCAATCTTGCAGGCGACGGCGTAATGAGTAGGTAGTCATTTTATTTAAGGGACGATTTAACGGTGACCTTTTGAATGTGATCCTGCGCGAAGTCGAGCCACAATTTCGCGGCGTGCGAGAGGTAGTGGCCTTTGCGCCAGATGACGTAAAGACGATGAATGATCGGTCGTCCCGCGAGCACGTGTACGGAAACATTGGGGTTATTATACGGGCAGAGACGTTTCGGCAAAAGCGCGATGCCCAAGCCGGCGCTGACGGTTTGAATCATGAGTTCGCGCTGACTGGTTTCAAAGACGATTTTCGGCGTAAAGTCCGCGGCTTTGCACTTCGCGATGATTTCATCATGCAAGTTGAAGTCATCGCGATAAAGAACGAAACCGTCGCTGGAGAGATCGGCGAGCGGAATATCGCCAGCGTCCGCGAGCGGGTGATCCTTCGGCAACAGCACGCACACCGGATCTTCCAAAAGGAAGAAGGACTCGTAATCTTTTTTCGGTTCGGTGCAGATAATGCCGAGATCGGTCAAGCCTTCCTGCACGGCGATTTCCACTTTTTTGGAGCCGTATTCGTAGAGCTCGATGTCGATTTGCGGGTACATGCGTTTGAACGCGCCCAAAAGATGCGCGAATACCTGCGCATCGGTAATCGGCGGCAAGCCGATATGAATGGAGCCCTGCTCGAGCTTGAATTCGTTTTCAAAGTCGTTTTTCAAATGTTCGAAAATAAAGACGCTGCGTTTGGCATGGTTCAAAAAAATCGCTCCGGCGTCCGTCAACTCGACCGCTTTGGCGTTGCGCAAAAAGAGCACGACGCCGAGCTCTTCTTCCAGCGCTTTGATGGTGCGGCTGATGGCCGATTGCGAAATATGCAGATGCCGCGCGGCCTTGCTGAAGCTTTTCTGATGCGCGACTTCCGTGAAATATTTTAAATGATGAAAATCCATGCTTGCCTCCTGCGGTTGTTGGTTTGAGTAGAATCGTCTATAATTTCAGTAAACAATGGAAATGAAGCGGAAAGCGACATGTTCCAAAGCGCAAAATCAATTATATGTATGCGTTTTACTCATATCGTGACTTAATCTTACACTGTTTCGTCCCGATTGGCAAGATGAGTGGAGAACAGAAGGGTGGCATGGACATGAACTGGAAAACAATGGACGGCAACACGGCGGCGGCGCACGTTTCGTATTGCTTTACGGAAGTCGCGGGGATTTACCCGATCACGCCGAGTTCGCCGATGGCGGAGCTGGTCGATGATTGGGCGGCGAACGGGCGGAAAAACATGTTCGGTCGGCCGGTGAAAGTGGTCGAGATGCAGTCGGAAGGCGGCGCGGCGGGCATGCTGCACGGCTCTTTGCAGGCGGGCGCGCTGACCACGACATACACGGCTTCGCAGGGCCTTTTACTCATGATTCCGAATCTGTATAAAATGGCGGGCGAATTGTTGCCGGCCGTACTGCACGTGGCGGCGCGGTCGCTCGCGGCGCACAGTTTGAGCATCTTCGGCGATCATCAGGACGTGATGGCCGCGCGGGCGACCGGTTGCGCGATGCTTTGCGAAGAAGGCGTGCAGGAAGTCATGGATCTGTCGGCGGTCGCGCATTTATCCGCGCTGGAGGGCAGTCTGCCGTTCATCAATTTCTTTGACGGTTTCCGCACCAGCCATGAAATCCAAAAAATTCAAGTGCTCGATGAGGAAGTGCTGGAGAGTCTGGTCAATCAGGACGCGCTCGCCGCGTTTCGGGCGCGGGCGTTGAGCCCGGATCGGCCGGTGACGCGCGGCACGGCGCAAAATCCGGATATTTATTTCCAAAATCGCGAAGCGTCCAATCGCTACTACCAAGCGATTCCGGAAATCGTCGAGAAATACATGGGCAAGATTAATGAAATCACAGGCCGCGATTACCGACTTTTCAATTACTACGGCGCGCCCGACGCGGAACGTGTCGTGATCGGCATGGGATCCGTCTGCGATGTCGCTAAAGAAGCGGCGGATATGCTCCATGCCCGCGGTGAAAAAGTGGGCGTGGTCACGGTGCATCTCTACCGTCCGTTTTCGATCAAGCATTTGCTGGCGGCGATCCCCGCGTCGGTCAAAAAAATCGCGGTGCTGGATCGCACCAAAGAGCCGGGCGCGTTCGGCGAGCCGCTGTTTTTGGACGTGGCGGCGGCAGTCGCGCACGCGGGTCGCGCGATCCGCGTGGTCGGCGGTCGTTACGGCTTGAGCTCCAAAGACGTGCTGCCGGAAGATATTTTGGCGGCGTACCATAATTTGACGAAAGACGAACCGAAACACGGTTTTACGCTCGGCATCATCGATGACGTGACGGAACTTTCGCTCGCGCGCGTCGCGGTCGAACAGGCGCAGAAAACGGAGCATATCGCCTGCAAATTCTGGGGCTTCGGCTCGGACGGCACGGTCGGCGCGAACAAGAGCGCGATCAAAATCATCGGCGACAACACGGACATGTTCGCGCAGGCTTATTTCGCGTACGATTCCAAAAAATCCGGCGGCGTGACGATTTCCCATTTACGTTTCGGCAACACGCCCTTGCGCAAACCGTACCTCATTCGCAACGCGTCATTTATCGCCTGTCACCGTCAGGCGTATGTCTATGAATACGATTTACTGCGCGGTTTGAAAGAGGGCGGCACCTTCCTTTTGAACTGCACATGGACGCCGGAAGAAATCGAGGCGAAACTGCCGGCGCTCCTGAAACGCAAACTCGCCAAGCAACACGCGAAATTTTACATCATGGACGCGGCGACGATCGCGCGCGAGATCGGTTTGGGCGGTCGCATCAACATGCTGATGCAGGCGGCGTTCTTCGCGCTGACGAAAGTCATTCCGGTGGAGGACGCGGTCCGTCATCTGAAAGATTCCGTCGTGAAAAGTTACGGTCACAAGGGCGATGATATCGTCGCGATGAACTTTGAAGCGATTGACCGCGGCGTCGCCGCGCCGATTGAAATCCCCGTGCCCGACGCGTGGCGGCACGCCGTGGAAGACACGCCCGCGCAAGCCGCCGCGAAACAACAGCGGCCGCGCTTTATCTGCGAGGTTTGCGACGTGATGAACCGACAGGCGGGCGACGACTTGCCGGTGTCGACCTTCATTGATCGCGCCGACGGCACCTTCCCGGTCGGCACGAGCCAATACGAAAAACGCGCGACCGCCACGATGGTGCCGGAGTGGATTCCGGAACGCTGCATCCAATGTAACCAGTGCGCCTTCGTTTGCCCGCACGCGACGATTCGTCCGATTTTAACCACGGAAGAAGAAGCGGAAGCCGCGCCGGAAGGCTTCATCGTGCGTGACGCGGTCGGCGCCAACGGCATGAAGTTCCGCATCGTCATCTCGCAGGAAGACTGCTACGGCTGCGGCAACTGCGTCGACGTTTGCCCCGCCAAAGGCAAAGCGCTCGTCATGAAACCGATCGAAGAAGAAATCGACAAACAACCCTTGTGGGATTACGCGATGAGCTTGCCGCAAAAACCGAACCCGATGAAAAAAGAAACGGTCAAAGGCAGTCAGTTCGAGCCGACGTATTTTGAATTTTCCGGCGCCTGCTCGGGTTGCGGCGAAACGCCGTACATTAAACTCGTCACGCAACTCTTCGGGGATCGCATGCTGATCGCGAACGCCACCGGCTGTTCCAGCATTTACGGCGCCAGCGCGCCGTCGATGCCGTACACGACCAACCAAGACGGCAACGGTCCGGCGTGGGCGAACTCGCTCTTTGAAGACAACGCGGAATTCGGTCTCGGCATGTTCGCCGGCAACGACACCATCCGTGAACGTCTGCGCACGATCGTGGATGATTTCTGTCCGGCGATCAACGATCCGGAACTGTGCGAAGCGCTCGAAGACTGGAGCGCTCATTACATGGAAAGTAAAGGCACGCGCGAACGGGCGGACCGCGTCATCGCGCTCTTGGACGCGCGGGACGACACCAACCCCTATGTGCAAAAATTGCGCTCGTATCGCGACTTCTTCCTCAAACGTTCGCAATGGATTTTCGGCGGCGACGGCTGGGCCTATGATATCGGCTTCGGCGGTTTGGATCACGTGCTCGCGTCGGGCAATGACGTAAATGTGCTCGTGCTCGATACGGAAGTCTACTCCAACACCGGCGGTCAGTCGTCGAAAGCGACGCCGACGGCGGCGATCGCCAAATTCTCCGCGGGCGGCAAGACATCGCGGAAAAAAGATCTCGGCATGATGGCGATGAGCTACGGTTACATTTACGTGGCGCAAATCGCGATGGGCGCGAACCGCAATCAAGCGTTGAAAGCGATCGCGGAGGCGGAAGCCTACCCCGGACCGTCATTGGTCATCGCGTACTCGCCCTGCATCGCGCACGGCTTGAAAGCCGGCATGGGCATGACGCAGGAAGAATCACGGCGCGCGGTGTCGTGCGGCTACTGGTGCAACTACCGTTTCGACCCGAGCCGGATCAAAAAAGGACTGAACCCGATGCAGATCGATTCGCGCGAACCGACCGAAAATTTCTGCGACTTCCTGATGGGCGAAGTGCGTTTCTCGGCGCTGGAAAAACTTTTCCCGGAAAAAGCGCAGGAACTCTTCGCGAAAACCGAACTCGACGCGCGGATTCGTCGGCGCAGCTATTTGCGCTTGAAAGAATCTTGGGCGACCAACCTCGAAGAGGAAAAAGCGCGACTCGCGGACGCCGTGCAGCAGACGCACAAGCCGACGGATGAAATTCAATATGAGGTGGAAAAAAACACTTCCGCTAAAGCACGCGCGGAAAAAGTCAACGCCATCACGGATAAAATTTGAATGCTTACAACAAAAAAGACCGCCGCGGCGCAAGCGTAAGCGAAGGCAACGCAACGGAGCAAAAAAGGAGCTCGTACGAGCTCCTTTTTTGCAGGTTAATTGGTCTGTTACTTTTGCGGCGCGGGATTGAATTTGGCGTTTATCTTCAGGAACGGTTTACGCAAAGTGCAAAATGAGAAGAAAAATATATGTTGCCACCTTTTCGTATCGTTCCATATCGTTTTATAAAAGCGTCTGTGCCGTTTGGGATCCCGCTCGGGGGTATATTTGCGAACGCCCATGCTGTCAATGGTAGAATTGAATTGATCCGAAAATGTAATCCAACTGGTATTCGTTGAGTATAATTTAACGGCGCCTAAATAATAGTAGTATCTCCAAATGTCAATTTCCCAGCGAAGCGGCGTTTGAATTTGCAGTATCGCTTGCGCGGCTTCTTTGGTAATGATGTAGGCGGGCGCACCCAAAGCGTACTGTGTGGAATGGACGGTGATACGACTACTCCATCGTTCCATCAGGCGAATGAATTCGTGTTGTCGATGTAAGTGCAGTACCGCCGCTTTGCCGCGCATATGCTTGCGAATAAAGTGTTCAAACATGGGAAGGTAGTCGAAAAATTCGGGAGTAAGAGCGACATCATCTTCCAGGATAAGCAAGTACGGAATATCCTGCTCCACCATTTCCCGATAGATTTGCAAGTGACTCAGCGCGCAACCGACTTCGCCGACGGTTAGAATATCGGGCTCAATCACTGCCTGTTGCATTTCTTGCGGAGACATTTGAGAGCCGTTGACGCCATAATGAAAACATGGCGTGAAATTGAACTGCGCGGCGTAATTTTTAACGAATGCTTGGCGTTCAGTTGAGTTCGGCAGTGTAAGAATTTTATGGGGTAGCATGGTTTCTCCTTTTATTTATACCAGTATAACAAAAGAAAAAAACTGCGACAATTAAGTCGTACTATCTAACGGAGTATAAACTGGAGTTTGGTCGTATTGTCCGTGAGTAATGGTATAATAAGTAAAATCAAGAAATCAGGGGACTTGGGACAGCATTATGGATCAGACAGGCATTCAAAATAAAATTAAAAACGCGCGACACGCGCTCGTTCTTTTGCCGATGGCGTTGGGTGATTTTACCTATTGGCAGTTGGTCTTGCGCGCATTTGCCGAACAGTATCCGCAGTTGCGGTTGGACTTGATGCCGGACGAGTACTTTATTAATACGCGTTTTCATAGGGGATCCGGCGCGCTCGTCAATCCGATCATCTGCGATTGGGCGGCGCAAACAGGAGTTTTCCATGATGTATACGCGGATCTCTATACGGGAGATTCGGAGGCGGCGTTGGCGCGGGCGAAAAAAGTCGGTTATGATGTCGTTTTCGTCATGTCGAGCCGCGGTCGCTTGCTCGTCGCGGAAGCGGCGCGCGCGTTATTCTCGCAAGCGGCGATTGTCTCATGGTCGCTACGCGAGCGCTGGTTTAAGTTCGGCGCGGATCGGCGACGGTTTGCAAAGGCCGTCGATTTTATCGTGCCGGAAAATCCGCAACGATTCAAAAAAATTATTCAAAATTATAATTACTTTTTCCAAACGGCGGCGCGGATGCCGACGTACGATTGGGCGGAGCGGGCAGAGCTGACCGTGCCGGCGGAAGCGCTGGAACGCGCGCGCCGTTGGCGTGAGGAGCGAGGCATCGCGGAAACGGCGCCGCTTTACTTTATTAACCCGTTCGCGAAAAATAAAAAACGCACGTGGCCTTTGCCGAAAGTGGCGGCGCTGATCCGTGCGCTCAGCGAGCGAACGGAATTTCAACAGGCGGTCTTTCTGATCAACGGTTTGCCGAGCGATCAGGACGCGATTGCGGCGCTGATTCGCGACGAGCAGTTACCGCGCACCTACGGCTTCACGGCGGCCCAAGGTTTTTGGGATTTGCCGGCGATGCTTGCGCACAGTCGTCTGATCATTTCCGTAGAAACGGCGATCATGCATATCGCGTCACTCTTGCACCGTCCGCAAATTATTCTGATGCGCTTGAAAAATCCCGAATGGGTACCGGTCAATGAAAAGGAACTCCGCATTATTTGGAACAGCAAACGGCGTCACCATATCGAAGATATCGAGGTCGCGGAAGTAGTCGATGAAATTATAAATGAGCAATAAAAAATCCCCCTAGGGGGATTTTTTTATCGGGTTTTGGTGACTTACGCTTAATCATAGTAACGACTAATTCATTCGCCGTAGCTAATGGTCTCTTTTGTTTTTACTGAGGATATCTTTTTATTTATTTTATAAGTCGTAATGCCCTTAATACCGCATAATACCGTGGCGCAAGACGGGAATGCAAATAGTCTATGAAGGTATATCCGTGTTGGCGCAAAAACTGCGTTTTGCGGCGTTGGTGGTCTTGCGAATCATTCGCTCGCTTGCCTGCACCCTCAATAGTACTTGGCATTGAGCCGGGGGAAAACAACATTTCGCCGAGGAAATAGGCGTCGATTAATTTCGCGCGGTCAAATAATACCCACATATCCGCTTCAAAACGGACGGGGGTGTTAATTTTAATAAGCGTTTTTGCCGCCGCCAGATTAAGAATATAGGCGTAGGCTCCTGCACCGCGACACGCGTGATATACGGGTATGTCGGCACCTACCGTGCCGACGCGTTCCAACGGTGGCCCTTGGCGATGCAGGGTAATAACAGTAGGACGAGAGCGGGTAAGGATAAAATCACGGCAGCTTGCTAATGCCTCTTTAGTTGCCATTGCCTCCCTATCAATGTCATCCTCGAAAACAAAGGCGTACTCTTCATTGGCTTGTATCATTGCTTTGTATACGCCTTGGTGACTTAATGCACAACCAAGCTCCGTGTCTGACAGATCCATATCGACGCATGCGGCGGATTTTTCCGCGGGAGATAATTCCGCGCCCGCGACCGCGGTAAAAAATCGGATCGGGGGGGGGAACAGCGGCCCCAATACTTCGCGCATATGCTCCCGACGTTTAGCTGATTTAGGTAAGTTGATAACGTAGTAATGTAACGATTTCTCAGTCGTTTCTACTGGTGATCTCATGTTATTACTCCTTTTACGCATGCCGCATGCGATACGTGCTCCTTACGATAGAAAAAAATTATATTTATAGTATTATACCACGCAAAAAAGACCGTCAAGAGACGGCCTTTTCGTTATCGCGATGAGCAGTTGCCGCGCGCTTACGGCTTCACGGCGGACCATGGTTATCGGGTCTTGGTGACTTCCGCCGCGGCTTGATTCAGCAGGGCGGCGAGTTCTTTGCGTTTGGTCGCGTTGAATGTTGTATACAGCATTTTGGGCGTAAACTTGCCGTGCTTTCTGCGTTCCTGTCGCTTGTAGAGACTGTAACGCCAGCGCCGTAAGGCGCGGATGGCGAAATTTCCGGAACGATCATATTCTTTCGTTTCATTCATGACAAAATGGTAATGCGGCTGTTTGAGCGATCCCCAACGCTGCCAGCAGTGGTTGGGTTCACGGCCGAAGACGCCGACGACGGGCGTGCCTTGCGTCCACGCCAAATGGTAAGTGCCGGTGGACGGTCCGAGAAAAAGGTCGCAACGCTGAATGACGGCGGCCGCATGGAAAATCGAGCGATGGTTGGCGAAAATCATCGCCGGTTTTTGCAGACGGTCATTGATCGCTTGGCAAAAAGCGTATTCATCAAAGGGCAAATGCATATCTATTGAAATGTCATGTGGCGCCTGCTTCGGGCGATAGCAGCCGAGTAAAATCGTCCAGTCGGGGTGGGCGTCCTGAAAGTCTTGCAATACCGCCGCCCATGCTTCAATCGGTAAGGTCAGACCGGAACCGCCCATGGCGGGACTGACGAAAAGCGCGGGCGAGGTAAGGGCTTCACGCGCCCAAAACTCCGCCGCCGTTTCTTTTTCCTCCGCCGTCAACGGAAGAATAAAGTCGTCCGTGTGTGCGTTATGGTAACGCTCCGCATCGACATGTTCCAAGATCTCCAGCGTGTATTGCGCTTCCTGTTGTATTTTATCCAAATGATTGTAGTGCATGCGATTTTGGACAAAGCCTTGCGGATATACATCTTGGTTGTGCTGCGAGTTGCGTTGAGTCCCCATTTTGTACGGTATATCGAGTTCCAGAATAATATCGGACGCCGGCTGAAAATCGTGGAACGAAATCAACATGTCGTAATGGCGTTCATTTAATAATTTTACAAGCTCGTCATGCGAATACTCATCGGCGCAAAGAATTTTATCGGCCGAGTGAATGCGTTCGATAGTCGGGCGATTATACGTGTTGGTAAGCGCCGTGATTTCCGCGTCGGGATACATGCGTCGGAGGGTGCGAAACGACGGCACGGTCAACAATGCATCGCCGATTTTATCCATGCGGATGGCAAGAATTTTCATATGTGCTCCTTACGGTGATAAATAACAGATATTTATAGTATTATACCACGCAAAAAAGACCGTCAAGTGACGGTCTTTGCGTTATCGGGAGGATCGTTTGCCGCGAGACGCGCCGCGTTTGCGTTCGTTCTTCGGCGCGGCTTTACGACGTTGGCGAAGGTTGCCGCCGGCATGCTGCTGCTTGTGCTCTTTGTCCTTGGTCGGTTTGTATTGACCGGGCAGGACTACTTTGCGTCGAGCGGCGCGCGGTTTCTTGATTTTCACATTGCCGTCGCGGTCGTATTTGACCAGCGGCTGCTCGATGCGCGCTTCAATGCGACGCAGTTTGCCGATGTCGCGCGAGGTGACATAGCTGATGGCCATGCCGGTGGCGCCGGCGCGACCGGTGCGGCCGATGCGATGAATGTAGTAGTCGGTATCGCCGGGGACATCGTAGTTGAATACATGGGTGACGCCTTCCACGTCAATGCCGCGCGCGGCGATATCAGACGCGACGAGGTAGGCGATGCGGCCTTTGGCGAATTCGCGCAGAATGCGGTTGCGCGCGCTTTGGGGCAGGTTGCCGTGCAATTCTTCGACGGATAAATGCGCCGCCAAAAGTTCGCGCGTCAGTTCCGCGGCGCGATCTTTCGTGTTGCAAAAGATGACGGCTAAAAACGGATTCATTTCACGCAAATGACGGATCAGAAGATCCGTTTTTTCTTCTTCTTTTACCATGTAGACGCGTTGTTCAATCGTGTCCAAGACGAGGCGTCCCGCGCCGGCGGCGAGTTGCGCCGGTTTTTGCATGGCGGTTTTGGCGAGGTTGCGAATTTCTTTCGGCAAGGTGGCGGAAAAGAGCAGCAGTTGCCGCGAGCGCGCCACGGCGTTTAAGATGGTGCGAACGTCTTGCAGAAAGCCCATGGCGAGCATCTGATCGGCTTCGTCCAAAACGATTTGCCGAACCGAAATCAAGGTCAGGGCGTCACGGCGGTAATGGTCGAGAATACGCCCGGGCGTGCCGATGACGAGTTGCGGACGGCGTTTGAGTTTGGCGAGTTGGTTTTCAAGCGTTTGCCCGCCGGTGATGGAGACCATGTCGACGCCGACGGCGTCAGCGAGCGGCCGCGCGACGGCGGCGATTTGCCGCGCGAGTTCGCGCGTCGGGGTGATGATCAGCGCCTGTTCCTTGGCTTCGTCCGGTCGAATGCGTTGCAAAATGGGCAACAAAAAGGCGAGCGTTTTTCCCGTGCCGGTACGGCTTTGGGCGAGTATGTCGCGACCTTTGAATACGGTCGGGATCGCTTGCACTTGAATTTCCGTCGGGGTCGTGATGCCGCGCTTGGTCAATACGTCGGCGAGTTCGGGTGTCACTCCCAAACCGGTAAATGTGGGCATAATTTTCTCCTTCTAAGTCGTCGGGGACGACAATACAATTTTATAACAATGAATTTACTTTTATTATAGCATGCGGCGCCGCCGTTTCGCCCGCGCGTTCGCGGTCGTTCGGCGAAAACGCGAGCGCTTGACAGCGTACGGGAGAAACGTTCTCAGAGAGGTATCATTTTCTTGTCATCGTTTATTAGAAACAAGATAGTATAATGCACGCAAAGGAGTTATGATGAAACGCAACTGGCTGATCCGCACAACTTGGTTTTGGCTGCTGGCGAGTGTTCCCTCGCTGGCGGTATATCTTTGGGATCCCCAAGCGACGGGGTACTTCTTTTTGGTGTTCGCGTTTTGCGGCTGGTTCGGCCCGCTTGCTATCGATCTGCTCGGACGACCGGCGGAGCGTTTGCGGCACGCGGTAGTGTACACGCTGTGGTGGATTTGCCAAATGGCTTTTGTGGCGGGCGCGATGATGGCGGCGGAGGAAAGCATCATTCATGTCGCAAGCGGCGCGGAAATGCTCGGCAAAGCGGGGCTTCTCGCGCTGCTGCAGTTCGCATTGGTGCTGGTGGCGGAAGTGCTGACGCAGCTGGTGTTGGCGGGCTATCAAAAGTTGCGCGGTTTCGCGCGTGATTACGCCGCCTGCGCCTTTTTCCTCGCTTGGATTCCGAATCTGTTGCCGCCGGCGTATTTCGGCGGGTTTGAAATGTTCCATTACTACCGCGCGGCGGAGCCGTACGCGATGACCGTGCTGCTCGGCTTTTTGGCGCTTATCGCCTGGATGCGCATGGGCGAGATTCTGCTGGCGGCGTTCGTTTTTCCGGCGGTCTTTTTCGTCGGTCAAGCGGGGGAACGGACCCGGCGCGCGTTGCTGGCGATGGTCGGCACGGTCGTCTACCTGGGGTTGCGTTGGCTGGCCGATTACTGGCTGCTGGTGCAGTCACCGGAAATGATTCCGTGGCATACCGTTTTCTACGGGTATGCGGCGACCGCGGTTGTCGATTTTATCATCGTCGCCATTGCTGTCGCGGTCGTGCATTGCGTGCTTTATTACCAAACCAAAGAGGCGGGGGATTATCGCTCCGCGTAAAATATCTCACCGACTCGGCTTCGCGCGCGCGAAGCCCTTTTTATTTGCCCTTGTAAGGTTTTTAGTATACAATACATAGATGAATATTTGTCCCCCGCGGCGGGGCTTACATAATAGATTAGGATAAAGAAGGAGGCACATTTATGTGCGGTATTGTCGGCTATGTGGGATTTCAGGATGCGGCGTCGTTTTTAATTGACGGTTTGCGTAAATTGGAATACCGCGGCTATGATTCGGCGGGGATCGCCTGCTATGAAAACGGGAAGATTGAGATTCGTAAAAAAGTAGGCGGCATCGCCAATTTGGAGTCCTACCTCGAATCGCACCCGATTCACGGGCAGATCGGCATCGGCCATACGCGTTGGGCGACGCACGGACGCCCGTCGGATGTCAACGCGCATCCGCACGGCGACGCGGAAAACCGTTTTGTCGTCGTACACAACGGCATTATTGAAAACTTCATGGAACTGAAACGCGACCTCATCGCCAAAGGGCATGTCTTTGTTTCCGAGACGGATACGGAAGTCATCGCGCATTTGCTGGCGGATTTGCATGACGGCGATTTTTTGTCGACGGTGCAAAAAATGTTGGACGTGGTGGACGGTTCCTATTCGCTGGCGGTGATGGACCGCGACGAACCGGACAAGCTGATCTGCACCAAGAAAGATAATCCGCTGATCGTCGGACTCGGCGACGGTGAAAATTTCATCGCGTCGGATATTCCCGCGATCATCAATGAAACGCGCGATATTTACATCTTAAATGACGGCGAAATCGCTACCGTGACGGCGGACAGCGTGCGCGTGATCGATCGGGAAGGCCGTCCGATTGATAAAAAAGTGCACCATGTGGACTGGTCGGCGGAAGCGGCGGAAAAAGGCGGCTACGAACACTTCATGTTGAAAGAAATCAACGAGCAGCCCAAAGCGATCCGCGACACGATGTCGATGCACGTTCATAAAGAGGATCAGTCGGTATATTTTGATGAACTCGGTTGGACGAAAGACGACCTGCAACAGGTCAATAAGATTTTAATTACGGCCTGCGGTACGGCGTACCACGCGGGACTCGTAGCGAAATATTACATCGAGCAGATCGCGCGCATTCCGGTCGAAGTGGATATCGCGTCGGAATACCGGTACCGCGATCCGTTGACGGACGAAAACACGTTCTGCATCGTAATCAGCCAATCGGGCGAAACGAGCGACACGCTGGCGGCGCTGAAAGAAGCGAAACGCCGCGGCGCGAAGAGCCTCGCCGTGACCAATACGGTGGGTTCGTCGATCGCGCGCGAAGCGGACGCGGTGGTGTATACGGTCGCCGGTCCGGAAATTTCGGTCGCGTCCACCAAAGCGTACACGACGCAGCTGGTGGCGTTGCTGTTGCTCGCGGTGTACTTCGGTCGCATCAACGAAAATCTGTCCCGCGAGGAAGAAAAAGCGATTGTTTCCGCGCTCATCGAGGCACCGGAAAAATGCCACGAAATTTTTGAAAATACGGAAATGATCAAGACGTTCGCCAAACATTACGGTTTCGCGGAAGATGTGTTCTTCATCGGCCGTTCGATCGACTACGCGGTCGCCATGGAAGGCGCGCTCAAGCTCAAAGAGATCTCCTACATTCACGCGGAGGCCTATGCCGGCGGCGAACTCAAGCACGGCACGTTAGCGCTGGTCGTGCAGGGCACGCCGATCATCGCGATCGTGACGCAGGATCACGTACGGGAAAAAATGTTCAGCAATATCCAGGAGGTCAGCGCGCGCGAAGCTATCGTGATCGGTATCGGTTATGACGACGACGCCGAACTCGATCATTTCGTGAAACACGCGATTCGCATTCCGCGCACGCATCGTTTCGTCGCGCCGATTTTATCCGTGATACCGTTGCAGTTGTTGGCGTACTACGCGGCCATTACGCGCGGCACGAATGTCGATAAACCGCGCAACCTCGCGAAATCCGTTACCGTCGAATAAGGCAAGCGACAGAAAGGAACGTTATGGATACTATTTTTTCGGGCATTCAGCCCAGCGGTAATCTCACGCTCGGGAACTATCTCGGCGCGTTGAAAAATTTTATTCCGTTTCAGGACACGCATGAATGCTACTATTGCGTTGTCAATCAGCACGCGATCACAGCGCCGCAGGATCCCCAGCTGCTGCACGAGCGCACCAACCAGTTGGCGGCCTTGTACCTGGCGGCGGGGATTGATCCTCATAAAGCGACGCTATTCGTTCAGTCGGAAGTGCCGGAACACGCGCTTTTGGGCTGGATGATGATTACCTTGGCCTATGTCGGCGAGATGGAACGCATGACGCAGTATAAAGACAAGGCGAAAAAACAGGGCGAATCCATTCCGTTCGGTTTGATGGCGTATCCCGCGCTCATGGTGGCGGATATTTTGCTGTACCAGGCGAAACTAGTGCCGGTCGGCGAAGATCAGCGCCAGCACATGGAACTCACGCGCACGATGGCGGAACGCTTCAACCAACGTTACGGCGAAGTGTTCACCATACCGGAAATGTTTACGCCGAAAGGCGGCGCGCGCGTCATGAGCCTGCAGGAACCGACGTCGAAAATGAGCAAATCGGACGACAACCAGACGGCGACGATCTATCTTTTGGACGATGACGACGCGATCGCGCGCAAAATCAAACGGGCGCAGACGGACAGTGAAAACTCGATCCGTTACGATCGGGAAAACAAGCCGGGCGTGTCCAATTTGCTTTCCATTCACGCGGCGATTTCGGGCAAAACCTTTGACGAACTCGAAACCGATTACGCGGGGCAAGGCTACGGCACATTGAAAAAAGATGTGGCGGACCTCGTCGTCGGCGAGTTGCGGCCGTTGCGCGAACGCTATGAAGAGCTTTCGGGCAGCCCCGAACTCGACGCGATTTTGACGGCGGGCGCGGAAAAAGCGCATGCCAAAGCGCATGAAACCTACGAAAAAGCCATTCGGGCGATGGGACTCTATCGCTGATTATCAAAAAAGACGCTGCGGCGTCTTTTTTTGTGCGAAAAAATTTCACATCGGACGTTGCGTTTTCACGTTTACCGCAATGTAGTAGGTGAGCGCGGGAGAAAGGAGGTCCGATGACAAGACAGGAATGGTATCGCTGGTTGATCTGGTTGTTGAGTGAAATTTTACGTCGTTTGTATGCCGAAGCGCATACGGAAAGTGAGTCATGAGTTTTTGGTGGTTGAACCCGGGGCATGCCTTACACGGCGTGCCCGATCCGGGCGCCGTCGCCGCTGACGGTACGCGGGAAGCCGATGTCGTAGCGGTAATCGCGGCGGCGATCGCGGCGGGTTTACGCGCGCGGGGAGAACAAGTCACCGTGCGGCAGGATGACGATCTTGCCGCGGTAGTTGCGGCCGCCAACGCGGCGGGGGCGAATCGTTTTCTCTCCATTCACGCCAATGCCGCCGCGACGCCTGAGGCGCACGGCGCGGAAGTTTTTATCCACCCGCAGGCCGCCGCGCCGACGCGACTTTGGGCGGAACGCATAGTTCGTTGCGGCAGTGAGCGCGGTCGTTATTTTCGCCATGACGACACGTTGTACCGCACCGCCGATTTCGCGGTGTTGCGCGAAACGGTCATGCCCGCGGTGTTGGTGGAAACCGGTTTTCTGACGAACGACGTCGAACGCGCCTGGTTAAAAACCGACGCGGCCGCCTGGTGGACGGACGTTATTTTGGCAAGTTATTGAGCAATCCTCCCGCGCATTATTTCTTATTTTTTCAAAACGAGGTGAAACGAATGGCATTACAGAAAGAAACGGTAGCACGGCGCCTGGCCCTGCGCGTGCAGTACACGGATGATAAGGGCGCGGAAAAATTTCGCAATTTGTCCTTCGCGCATGTCGCGCAGGACGCTACTGACGAACACATTTACGCCGCCGGCAAAGCGCTGGCGGGATTGCAATCCAAGCCGCTCGATCGTGTCGCTAAAATCGAAACGATCGTTTACACGGACGGCGAATAAGGTAACGAAGGAGGATATTCATGAAGACATTGCAAATGATTTTCACGGCGGGAAGTACGACCGGAACGCTCAGTCTGCGTGAGCCGAAAGACGGCTTGACGCTGGCTGCGGTACAGGCGGTCGCGCAAAAAATTGCGACCGACGGCGTATTCGCCGACGTGAACGGAAAGTATTCGGAATTTGTGAAAGCGCAAATGATCGAACGCACGGTGACCGAACTGGCGTAACGGCCACGCAAAAGGACATGCTTACGGGCATGTCCTTTTTTCTATACATTTAAATAGGCATTTGATATGATACAGTACGAAAAGGAGTGACAACGTGACGGAATATCAGACCTACATCGTTCGCTGCGCCGACGGCACATTGTATACGGGCATCGCGCGCGACGTCACCAAGCGTCTTGCCGTGCATAACGCGGGCGACGGCGCGAAGTATACCCGCGCCCGCCGACCGGTCGTTTTGGTGTGGCAAAGCGATGTGACGGACGAACGCACCGCGCGGCGCACGGAATGGTACATTAAGCGATTATCCCGTCGCGAAAAAGACGCGTTGATCGACGGGGATGCGCGCGTGCGGGCGAAAATTGACGCGTGGTTGGCGGCGCGTCCGTAAGCGGAACCGGACCGGTCGCGTGGTATAATAGAGAGAAAGTATAAGAACGGAGTGAACCATGTTACTACAGTTACAAGCGCTGCTTTCCACGATGCGGATTCTCGATATCGTCGATATCCTCGTGGTAGCGGTGATCCTATACCAGTTGTATTATTTGATCCGCGATACCCGCGCCGTCTCCCTCTTAAAAGGGTTGGTGGTGCTCGGCGCGTTTACGATCGTCAGCAACTGGATGGATCTGCACGTCGTGAATTGGTTGTTGGAAAAGTCGATGACGGTATTAATCGTCGCGTTGCCGATCGTGTTCCAGCCGGAATTGCGCAAAGCGCTCGAACGGCTCGGCCGCGGTCGCTTCATCAGCCGCTCGTCCATCGTCGATGATGAAGAACGGATGCGCGTGATCGATGAAGTGGTGCTCGCCTGCGAACGAATGAGTGAACAGAAGATCGGCGCGCTGATCGCTTTTGAACGGGCGGTACGTCTGGCGGAATACGGCGACACGGGCATTTATCTGGACGCGGTCGTGAGCGAGGAGTTGTTGGGCAATATTTTTATTCCCAATACGCCTTTGCATGACGGCGCCGTTTTAATTCGTGAAAATCGCGTGGTCGCGGCGGGTTGCCTGCTGCCGCTGACGCAGGATCAGAATTTATCGAGCGCGCTCGGGACGCGGCACCGCGCCGGCATCGGCCTGACGGAGCAGGGCGACGCGCTGGTCGTGATCGTCAGTGAAGAAACGGGAGCGATTTCCTACGCGTACGGCGGTCATATTTACCGCCATTTGGACGGCGACAATCTGCGCCATATGTTGCGCAATTACCTCCTCAAAGGAAACGACAGCCGCTTGCGTTTCGGCGAATTCTTTAACTGGAGGAAATCATGAGAAAATGGCTGGGCGGTAACTGGACGGCGAAACTCATCTGCTTTTTCGTGGCGGTGTTTCTCTGGGTGTTTATCATGAACGAGCAAAACCCGCTGGTGGAAAGCAGTTACGAACTGCCGGTCGAAGTGACGCATTTGAATACTTCATTGGTGGCGTTGGATGCGCCGCAGAGCGTACATGTCAAATTGCGCATGCAAAGAAACACGATGTTGCAGTTGCGTGAATCCGATATGAAGGCCGTGCTCGATATGACCGATGCGAATATCGGCAAAAATGAAAATATGATGTTACAATTGATACTGCCTCCGGGCGCGGAAGTCATGGAGCAAAAGCCGTTGAATTTCACGGTTAATGTGGATGAAATGGCCTCGAAGACCATCCAGGTGACGGCCAAAGTAACCGGCGATCCGACCGATGATCATGGCGGCGCGGTGACGGCGATCACCCCGAACGTGGTGACGATTACCGGTCCGTCGAGTCTTGTGTCCCAAGTGAAAACCGCGCAGACGGTGATCCATACCACGGGACGCAAAGCCGATTTTGATATCGTGGCGGCGGTCGCCTTATATGACGCGCAGGGCAATAAAGTGGACGGAGTCACTTTGGCGCCGGAAAATGTGCTCGTCAAAATGAAACTTACCCCGTTACGGGTCGAAAAAACATTACCTTTGGCGGTGCAGACCAGCGGCGCGCCGGCGAGCGGCTGGCGGGTAGACGCGATTGAAATCAAGCCGCGGGAAGTGACTCTCGCGGGGGAAAAATCGCAGTTGGACGCTCTTTCCGCCTGGCAGTTGCCGGCGATTTCGGTGAGCGGCGAGGCCGGCGAGGTTATCCGGCAGGTGGAAATTCCCGTGCCGAGCAACGGTACGGCGACACCGGAAACGGCCATGGTACGAGTGATTTTAAAAGAAGAATAAATGGGGAAACAGTAGGAGGAATTTATGGCAAGATTATTTGGTACGGACGGTGTGCGCGGCGTCGTCAATGAGACATTGACACCGGAACTCGCGTTTCATTTGGGACGCGCGGCGGCCGTGTTTTTTGTCCGGGGAGATGACGCTTGCGCGCGCCCGCGTTTTCTGATCGGTTTCGACACCCGCATCTCGGGTACGATGCTTGCCGCGGCATTGGCGGCGGGCGTTTGCTCGGCGGGCGGCGATGTCGATATCGTCGGCGTCATTCCGACGCCGGGGGTCGCGTACCTGACGCGCACCGGCGATTACAAGGCGGGCGTTGTGATTTCCGCCTCGCACAATCCGTATCCCGATAACGGCATCAAATTTTTTGACTGTGACGGATTTAAATTGACGGACGCGGCGGAAGACGAAATTGAAGCTATGCTGCGCGGCGACGCGCTTGATAACAACGCGCGACCGACGGCGGATGCGGTCGGTCGTATTCAACTGATTCCGGAGGCGGCGCAACGCTATGCGGATTACATCGCGGCCTCGGCGCCTTGCCGTTTGGACGGTTTGAAAATCATTGTGGACGCGGCGCATGGCGCGGCCTCCGCGGTGACGCCAGCCGTCTTGCGTAAACTCGGCGCGGAAGTCATCGCGATCGCGTCCGAACCGAACGGCGTCAATATCAACTCGGGCGTCGGCTCGACGCATCCGGAACTTTTGCGCGAACGGGTGCTCGCCGAAGGAGCGGACGCGGGAGTCGCCAATGACGGCGATTCGGATCGTTGCCTTTTGATCGATGAAACCGGCGCGGTGTTGGACGGCGACCATATTTTGCTTTTGGCGGCGCAGCAGTTGAAATCGCAAAATAAGCTGAAAAATGACACGGTCGTCGCGACGGTCATGAGCAATATCGGTTTTAAAAAAGCGCTCGAAAAAATGGGTTTAAAGGCCGTTTTCACATCGGTCGGAGACCGGTACGTGCTGGAAGAAATGCGCGCCCATGATTATGTGCTCGGCGGCGAACAGTCGGGCCATGTCATTTTCCTCGACTACAATACGACCGGTGACGGCGTACTGACGGCGGTGCAGACGTTGGCGATCATGAAGCAGAGCGGCCGCAAACTTTCGGAATTGGCGCAACTGATGACCACGTATCCGCAGATTTTGCGCAATGTGCGCGTGTATGATAAAGAATCGTGGCAAGATAATCCGTTCATCATGGCGGCGATCGGCGAGGCGGAAGACGAACTCGGCGAAAACGGCCGCGTTTTGGTCCGCGCGTCCGGCACCGAACCGTTGTTGCGCGTGATGGCGGAAGGACCGGATCACGACCAACTCGAACGTATCGTGACGGATATCTGCACGATCATTCAACGCGAAATCGGCAGCGAAGAATAATTTTCATAATAAAAAAGAAGCCCGCGGGCTTCTTTTTTTGTTGCGTTGATTTAATTCGTGAGACTGCGCACCGGCGCGGGAATACGACCGCCGCGGGCGATGAATTCCGACGCGTCGAAACGATTCACCGCTATGACGGGCGCGTATCCCAACAGACCGCCGAATTCGACCAGGTCGCCGACTTTTTTACCGGGCACCGGGATCAAACGAGTCGCGGTCGTTTTGTTATTGATCATGCCGATCGCCGCTTCATCCGCCAAAATCGCGGAAAGCGTCGCGGCCGATGTATCGCCGGGGACGGCGATCATATCGAGACCGACCGAGCAGACGCAGGTCATCGCTTCCAATTTTTCCAGCGTCAATGAGCCGCGTTCAACCGCTTCGATCATGCCGAGGTCTTCGCTGACGGGAATGAATGCGCCGGAGAGGCCGCCGACACGACTGGCGGCCATCATGCCGCCTTTTTTCACGGCGTCATTTAAGAGCGCGAGCGCGGCCGTCGTGCCCGGCGCGCCGCAGCTTTCGAGGCCCATTTCTTCCAAGATTTTGGCGACGCTGTCACCGATTTCACTCGTCGGCGCGAGCGACAGGTCGATGATGCCGAACGGCGCGTGCAGACGCTCCGCCGCCACCTGCGCGACGAGTTGACCAACGCGCGTGACCATGAACGCCGTCTCTTTGATCGTTTCCGCAACGACATCAAACGATTCGCCGCGCACTTCTTCGAGCGCCCGTTTGACAACGCCCGGACCGGAGACGCCGACGTGAACGGCGAGATCGCCTTGCGTTACGCCGTGGAACGCGCCCGCCATGAACGGATTATCTTCAACCGGGTTGCAGAACGCCACGAGCTTGGCGCAACCCAAAGCGTCGTTGTCGGCGGTTAAAGCGGCCGTTTTTTTGATGATTTCGCCGATTTGTCGAACGGCATCCATATTAATGCCCGATTTAGTGGAGCCGATGCCGATGGAGGAGCAGACGCGATCGGTGGTCGCCAGCGCTTCCGGAATGGAATCGAGTAAAATTTGATCGCCGCGCGTGATGCCGTTTTGCACCAGCGCGGAAAACCCGCCGAGAAAATCAATGCCGCACGTTTTCGCGGCGCGGTCCAAGGCCTGCGCGACCGGCGCATAGTCGGTCAGGTCGCTGGCTTCCGCGATGAGTGAAATCGGTGTGACGGCGACGCGCTTGTTAATGATCGGCACGCCGTATTCACGGGAAATGGCCTCCGCGGTCGGCACGAGATTTTCCGCGACGCGACAAATGTGATCGTAGATTTTTTGACACATTGTTTCGCCGTTACGGTCGATGCAGCCGAGCAGGGAAACGCCGAGCGTAACGGTGCGCACGTCCAGACGATTTTCCTCAAACATGCGGTGAGTGGCTAAAATATCTTCAATATCCAGCATAGAACCTCCTACACGCGGTGCATTTTATAAAACACATCGGCGAGTTGCGCGCGAATATCCAGCCCCATGCTTTCACCGAGCTCCGCGAACTGTTTTTGCAAGGTTTGCATATCCAATTCCGCATCCGTCATGTCGCCCATCAGTACCATGTTAAAGAAACCGTCCAAAATGGTCTGATTGATCGACAACACATTGATCTTTTGTTCGGCGAGCACTTTGGTGACCGCCGCGATGATGCCGACACGATCCGCGCCGAGCACCGTTATCACTACCCGTTTCATCGCAATCCTCCTCATAAATTTTTGTTTATTATAGCACAGCGCGAGCGCTTTCCGTGGATCGGTTATGTAAAATAAAGGCGCTTATTTTGACAAACGAGCGGCGAGTTTCATACAATAGAACGGACAGTAAAGGAGGATTTCATGCATTACGTATCTTGGAATGTCAACGGTTTACGCGCGGCTATGCGTAAAGGTTTTATGGAACGATTCGATGAATTCGCCGCGGACGCGATTTGTCTGCAGGAAACGAAAATGCAGCCGCACCAATTGGAATTGGATTTGCCGGGCTACTATCAGTTTTGGAACAGCGCCGTCAAAAAAGGTTACAGCGGCACCGCTATTTTCACGAAACATGAACCGCTACATGTAACGTACGGGATCGCGATCGAAGAGCATGATCAGGAGGGGCGTGTGATTACGCTCGAATACCCGGATCATTACCTCGTCACCTGCTATACGCCGAACAGTCAGCGGGAGCTCGCGCGGCTCGACTACCGCATGACGTGGGAAGACGCGTTTCGCGCGTATTTGTTGGCGCTGAATGAGGAAAAGCCGGTCGTGTTATGCGGCGATTTAAATGTGGCGCATAAGGAAATCGATTTGAAAAATCCGAAGACGAATCGTCGCAACGCGGGTTTCACCGATGAAGAACGCGATATGATGACGAAGTTGCTGGATGCCGGCTTTACCGATTCGTTCCGTTACCTGTATCCGGACGCGGTGGACGCGTACACGTGGTGGAGTTATTTTGCGAAATCGCGCGAACGCAATGTCGGGTGGAGAATTGATTATTTCCTGGTGTCGGATCGTCTGGCGCCGAAGATTCAGGAAGCGCGGATTTATCCCGAAGTCATGGGAAGCGACCATTGCCCGGTGGATATCGTGTTGGATTTGGGTCGTTGAGCGGAGCGCTGACTTTGATGAATGGATCATTATGGCGCAAATACGGCGGCCTGTTTCTGCTGGCGCTGATCACGTTGTGCGCGTTTAATTGGAATTTACCGGTGACGGATCCGGTGGAGTCCAACTACGCTCTGACGGCGAAAGAAATGGTGTTGGCGGGAAATTGGATATCGCCGCAGATTTACGGTCATTACTGGTTTGATAAACCGATTTTCGCGTATTGGCTGCTGGAAATTTCCTACGCGCTGTTCGGGTTCGGCGATTTCGCGTCGCGTTTGCCCGGCGCGGTCATGGGGGCGGCGACGGTCGTGATGACGGGCGTTTTGGGTGAATGTTTTTGGCGACGCAAAGACGCGTACTGGTACAGCGGTTTATTTTTGCTGACGACATTTGCGTTTTGGGTGCTCAGTCGCGGCGTGGTCACGGATCCGGCGCTGCTTTTGTGGACGACGGTGACGATGTACGGCGCGTATCGCGGTTTGACGGAAAATTCGTGTCGCTGCATGATGCTCGCGTACGCGGCCGCGGGGTTGGCCGTGCTCACCAAAGGGCCGGTGGGACTCGTGCTGCCGGGTTTGATTTTATTGGTTTGGCTCGCCGTGACGCCCGACGTGCGCCGCTGGAAACGCCTGTTTGATCCGGCGGGCATCGCCGCGTTTTTTCTCGTGGCGGCGCCTTGGTACGTCACGATGTACATGGCGCACGGCGCGGATTTTATTCAGGGCTTCCTGGGGCTGCACAATATTACACGGGCCACGGTTTCCGAACATCCCGAGGATAATCACTGGTATTATTACTTGCTGATTTTGCCGCTTTCAACGCTGCCGTGGACGCCGTTGGCGTTGCGGGAGATCGTTCGCGCGCGTTGGGAAACGTCGGCGGCGTATCGTTTCTGCGTGGTTTGGACTGTGGTCACATTGCTCTTTTACACGGCGATGGCGACCAAGTACATCACGTATACGTACATCGCGATTTTGCCGCTGGTGTTGCTCGCCGTCCGCGCCTGGCTGTACGCGATCGACAGCGGCCGCAACAAATATGACGCGTGGCTCACGGTGCCCGCCTTTTTCATGACGGCCTTGTATCTCGGCGGGATGGCCTATCTTAATCGCATGTTGATCGGCTTGGCCGCCGTGCTTTTGATTTTCTTCGCGTACACGTTGTGGCGCAGTCGTCGCAACGTAACCCGCGCAGGTCTTTTCGCGCGGGTTACGTGGATGCTGGTGATCGCTTCTCTTTTATTGACGGCGGAAGGCTTGCCGTCGGTGTTGCGTGATCGGAGCACGGAAGAACTCGCGTCGGCGTGGGCCGCGGAGCCGGGCGTTCATTACTGCTATCGGGCGTACACGACCTCGTTCCCGTTTTATTCTGGGATCGTGCCGACTTTTGCCGATCGCAACGAAGAAAAAAACCCGGTTTGGGCGGGTAAGTACACGATGCCGCAGATGACGGAGGAAGAGCTCATGGCGGCGCTGGAGCGTCATGAGGAAGTGACGCTGTTGGTGCCGCGTTCGCAGCGCAAACACTTTGTCAATGAACCGTACGCGCCTCTTTTGCAGTTGAAAGAACGTTTTCACTCCGGTGATATTTACGTGAATACGGCTTCGTTACGAAGCCCGACGGAGGGGTAATGGAGACAGATATCGACGCGCTGCTTGAAGATTTGCGCGCGTATACGAGCCAAAATGTCGCGAATCCCTGGCGCGAGCAGAACGAGACAGAACTCGATTTGCCGGGCGCGGCGGCGCGGCGGCGCGACTACCTGCGCCGTTACCTGGCGGTGCGGACCGCGCCGCGCGTGTTGCTGCTGGCGGAGGCGGCGGGCTATCAGGGTTGTCGCTTTTCCGGCATCGCGCTGACCTGTGAACGCATGCTTTTGGGACACCACAAACGCGTCGGTCCGCAGGATATTTTTCTGACGTCGGAGACGGTTGAACGCACGTCGCGCGTGACGGACGAAATGCCGAACACGCGTGCCCAACTCGGTTATAACGAACCGACGGATACCATGGTGTGGCAGGCGGCATTGGACGCGGGATTGCGACCGGAATCATTCTTACTTTGGAATATTTTTCCGTTTCATCCGCATCCGGCGACGAATCCGCTCGCCAATCGCACGCCGCAGGAGGCGGAACTCGACGCGGGACTGATATTCGCGCGACGGATCATCGACATGTATCGGCCGCCGCTGATTTTCGCGATCGGGCGCAAAGCGCAACAGATGCTCGCGCAGGGCGGGATTCCAAGCGTCGCGTTACGCCATCCGGCGAATGGCGGTGCGACTGAATTTCGGCGCGGCTTTCAGCAAGCCATCCAATAAAAAAACACCTCAGCGAGGTGTTTTTTTATTATCTTCATGATCATAGCGGCCGCTTCGGTAACCGTCGGGCGCGAATTGCACAGCCGCGATACCGCATTGACGCACGCATTGCAATAATTTTTGTTTGCGTTTCGCGGAGATGCGCGCCAGTCGCTTCGCATCCGCTTCAATCGTCGCGGCGCGACCGTCATAGCGCAACCGCAGCGGTTCGCCCAACACGGTGCGCAAAAGAGTTTCCATTACCGCGACTTTAGTCAATGTCGGCGCGTCGAGTTCGGTTCCGTACGGAAAGCGGGTGGCGAGACAGGGCACGGCCGGTTTATCCCAAATGGACAGACCGAGATGACGGGCGACATCGCGAATGTCCGCTTTCGTAAAGTTCGCGCCGAGGTAAGGCGAAGTCACGGGCAGTTCCCGCAGCGCCCGCAAGCCCGGCCGGTATTGACCGAGATCGTCGATATTGCTGCCTTCCCAGACCGCCCGGTAACCGTGCGTGCGCGCGTATTCCAGCAAAGCGGCGAAGCGGCGATACTTGCAATGATAGCAGCGATCGGGCGCGTTGTGCGCGACGGCCTCACAGTCGAGATCCGGCGTCGGCCATTCCATGTGACGAATGCCGTGGCTGGCGGCAAAGCGGCGGGCCGCGATGCGTTCCACAGGCGGGAGCAGCGGACTCACGCAGGTGACGGCGAGCAAATGGTCGCCGAGCATTTGGTGACCGAGGTACGCGAGTAGCGAAGAATCGATGCCGCCCGAATAGGCGAGCACGACGCGTTCGTCGGCTTTTAACAGTCGGCGCAGACGCGTCAGTTTAGCGAGCGTTTCCGGCGTGAGCATAGATCGTTTCGACGCCTGCCAAAAAGCGGCGCGTGTTCTGTTTGATATCGGGACTTTCGCGGAACAGCGCTCCGCCGACGAGGTACATAATATCGTCACCGTAGAGTTCCGACAATTCAGCGATCGCGTCGAGCGTCATGCCGCCGCCGATGGCGGGCAACAGCGGTTGGCAATTTCCCCACGCGCAGAGCGCGCCGTCACGGCTCGCCAGACAGGCGTCATTGCGCACGCCGAAACGGCCGCCGCCTCCCACGACGATGACGCTGTCGGCGCCGGCCAAGCGCGGAAACAAACCGTTATAGACGAAGGGGGAAATCACCGGTCGCGGACCGCGCACCATCGGGCCGCTCCATGACGGGTGGCAGACAATGGGCAAGGTGAAGTCGGGATGCTTCGCGAGTTCATGCACGCTGCCCCAACCGGTCAAGGCGGGCGCTACCATGATTCCGTTCGCGCCGAGCTCTTGCGCGCACAGAGCGCGTTCGACTAATTCCGCGCCGGCGCTTGTGATGTTCGGCAAATACGCTGTATGGTGACCGGCTTGCGCGTTGGCGTTCGCGACCGCGTCGACGCAAACCGTCACGCGTTCCCGAAAGGGAGAAAATTTTTGATTATGTAAGCTGTGGTCGTCTTTAATCACGGCCACGCCCGCGCGGGCGAAGGCGCTCGCCATGGCGGCGAATTCGCGGCTGCTGTGACCGATGGGTTTGAGCACCGCCATCACCAACGGTCCGGCGGGTACCTGCCAATAGTCGCGCAAACCGGTAAGACCGTACCGCGGACCGGGGTATTCGGCGGCGAGTTCCGGACTCAATGTGAAATCCAGCAAGCGCGTTTTCATTTGCAACGAAGAATTTCCGTATACCATATTCAAAAGCTGTAAAATTTCACCCTGTACCGCTTCGGCGGGGTAACTGATGGTGACTTTCCATTCCGTTTCATTAAACGGTTCGAGGGCTTCGATACGGCCGGTCATTTCGTCGGCGTACCAGGTGCCTTCCACCAATTCGTAGGGATATTCAATCGTCTGTTCGACGGCGAGATTCTGAGCGAGCTGCTCCGCGGCGGCGCGATCGTTCGCGGTGACGGCGTACGCGGCCTGCCAGCGGGGAAGAGATAAATGCGTCATAAAGACCTCCTTTATTGCCACTATCTTATCACGGATAAAGGGGCACGCGTGATATAATATAAGTGTACCGATTCATTTACATGTTATCTGAGGAGGAAAATATTATGGAAAAACGCACTACCAAATGGGATGGCCAGGTATTGGCTCTCGCCGGTAAGGAAATTAAAGTCGGCGATACCGCGCCGGACGCGACACTGGTCGCACGGGATTTAACGGCCAAGAAATTGTCGGACTGGGACGGCCAAATTAAAGTTCTCTTGCCGGTGCCGTCGATGGATACGCCGGTTTGCCAGAGCCAGGTTCGCCAATTCAACAAAGACGCGGTTGATTTCGCCGATGACGTCGTTGTCATCGCGTTGAGCATGGACTTGCCGTTTGCGCAGGAACGTTTTTGCGCGGCGGAAGGATTGGATCGCGTCGTCACGCTTTCCGACCACAAAACGGCGGAATTCGGTGAAAAATACGGTTACCTCGTTCCGGATCTGCGGCTGCTCTCGCGCGGCGTGGTAGTCGTCGATCGCGACAATGTCGTACGCTACATCGAATACGTGCCGGAAGCCAGCGATCAGGTTGACTTCGCGAGCGCGCTGGAAGCATTGAAAAAACTGTAATAAGAGGACCACGAAAAATAAAAAGTCGCGCCCTGCGGTGCGGCTTTTTATTACATTGAAACATGTGCGCGTCTTTGCTATGATGAAGTGAGATTATATATTTGAAGGAGGACCGCATGGACTGGAAAACAAGAATGGTGCCGCGGGTCGTTTCGATACCGCCGTCGGGCATTCGCAAATTTTTTGATTTGGCGAGCGCCATGGATAATGTGATTTCACTCGGCGTGGGAGAACCTGATTTCAACGCGCCGGATAAAGTCATTAAAGCCTGCATAGCAAGTCTGGAAAAAGGGGAAACGTCTTACACGGGCAATGCCGGTATTTTGCCTTTGCGTGAAGAAATCGCCAAACTGTTCGCCGAACACTACGGCGTCGAATACGACCCCAAAACGGAGATCACGGTGACGATCGGCGTTTCGGAAGCGATCGACATGACTTTGCGCGCGCTGTTGAATCCGGGAGATGAAGTGCTGATCCCCGATCCGGCCTATGTGGCGTATCCGGCTTGCGTGACGTTGGCGGGTGGTACGCCGGTACTCGTGCCGACGCGGCAGGAAGATGGTTTCCGTCTGACGGCGCAAGCATTGGAAAAATATATTACCCCGAAAACAAAAGTATTGCTGATCGGTTTCCCGAACAACCCGACGGGCACGATTATGGATCGCGAATCGCTTATGGAGATCGCCGAAGTGGCGAAACGGCATGACCTCGTCGTCATTTCCGATGAAATCTACGCGGAATTGACGTATGAAGGCACGCACACCTGCATCGCGTCGTTACCGGGCATGCGGGAACGCACCGTCGTTTTCAATGGCTTTTCGAAAGCCTACGCGATGACCGGCATGCGTATCGGTTACGCCTGCGCGCCGCGCGAACTTACGGAAACGATGTTCAAGATCCACCAGTACGCGATTATGTGCGCGCCGACGACCAGTCAAAAAGGAGCGCTCGCCGCTCTGCGCGAATGTGACGCGGACGTTGCCGCGATGAAAGCGGAATACGACCGTCGTCGTCTGTTCGTATACGACGAACTGACGAAAATGGGCTTGCCCTGTGTGAAGCCGCAAGGCGCCTTCTACATCTTCCCGGATATTCGCAGCACGGGACTTACGGATAATGAATTCGCCGAAGGTTTACTCGCCGCCGAACGTATCGCCGTCGTGCCGGGCTCGGCATTCGGCGAACAAGGGAAAGGCCACGTGCGCATTTCCTACGCGTCGAGCATGGAAAATCTCGCCGAAGCCATGAAACGCATCGCGCGTTTTATCGCCTCGAAAAAATAAGGCAATGACCCTCAGACAGCGGACATATGTCCGCTGTTTTTGGTTGGCGAAAGGTTCGCGCCGCCGCGCATATGCTATAATAAAAATTAATGTAAGAACGGGGGAAAACATTGCCGAAAACGCAGTTCAACACACTGGAAGATTTAGCGCGCGAGATTGCGAACGGGCGCGGTCAATATACTGAACAGAATACGATCAAGAGCGCTGCGCAGGACACGCCGAGCATCGCGCCGAGCGAAACCATGGCGGCGATGGAACGGCCGGAACTCGAAATGGTCACGCTGGCCTCTTCGAGCAAGGGCAATGCCACGTTAGTGCGCACGCCGCGGACGCAGGTGCTGGTCGATTGCGGGATCAGCGCGCGCCGCATCACGCAGGCGCTGGCGGAGCTGCATGTCGATCCGGCGCAACTGGCCGGCGTTTTGCTGACGCATGAGCACAGCGATCATGTCAAGGGTCTGGCTTCTTTTTTGAAACGTTATTCGTTGCCGGTGTATACGACACGCGCGACGTTTCAGGCGCTCGGCGAGACCGCGGTGACGCACGCGCGCCGCTTTGTGGAAGTAACGCGGCCGTTTACTCTCGGCGATTTGGATGTGGAACGGTTCGCGATCAGTCATGACGCGGCGGATCCGGGCGGATTCACCTTCGCCGCGACGCGCATGAAAGCCGCGGTATGTACCGACTTGGGCTTTGTGTCATCCGATGTGGAAGCGGCATTGCGGGAAGCCACGCTGCTGGTGCTCGAAGCCAACCACGATCCCGTCATGTTGCGCGAAGGACCGTACAGCGCGTTTTTGAAAGCGCGCATTTTGGGCGCGCGCGGGCACTTGGCGAACGGCGAAGCCGGCCGGTTGCTGGCGCGGCTGTACCGGGGGCGTCGGCTGGATGTCATTTTAGCGCACCGAAGTGAAACGAATAATACTTGCGCGGCGGTTGCCGCGGCCATGGAAACGATGCTCGACGCCACCGGCATTAAAGAGGAGAAGGCGGGCATTCACTGGCAGCACGGCGCCGTTTTGGGAAATGTGCGCTGCGAGTCGAAAACTGTTACGAACGAGGAGAAAGCATGCGAAACAATCGTAAATACATCATTATTATCGCGGTTCTGCTGATCATTATCGGCGTGCTGCTGGGCGTCTTTTTGGGGCGCCACTGGTGGGCGCCGCAAGGCGGTGGCAACGACTTGGAAGCATTGAATACGCCGAAAGAAGAGCGGATTTTATCCAATGTTCGCAATACCGCGATCGTCCAGGCGGTCAAACAGGTAGGACCTGCGGTAGTAGGGGTCAGCACGAAAGTGTATGACCGCGATATGTTTAATCGGCGCGTGCTGGTCGGGGAAAGCGTCGGCAGCGGCGTCATTTTCGATAAAAAAGGTTACATCGTCACCAACTACCACGTGGTCGGCACAAGTGATGATGTCAATGTCATGTTGGCGACGAATGAAACAATCGCCGGCAAAGTGATCGGCCGCGATGAAGCCACCGACCTCGCCGTCATTAAAGTGGAACGGGAAGGTCTGCCGACGGCGGAATTCGGCGACTCGAGTTCGCTTGTCGTCGGCGAACCGGCGATCGCGATCGGTAATCCGTTGGGCTTGGAATTGCGCGGCACGGTGACAGTCGGCGTTATTTCCGCATTAAATCGTACGATCAATCCGCTGGAACAGCATTATTCGTTGATCCAGACCGACGCGGCGATCAACCAGGGCAACAGCGGCGGGGCGCTGGTCAATGCCGAGGGCAAGGTAGTCGGCATTAATAGCGCCAAAATTGCGAGCAACGGCGTGGAAGGCTTGGGATTTGCCATTCCGATCAACGCGGCGCGACCGATTTTAAAAGAGCTGATTGCGCATGGTGAAATCCGCCGCGCGTACTTAGGCGTATGGGCGGTCGATCAAGCCATTGCGGCTCGTTACGGGTACGAGTGGCCGACGGGAGAAACCGGTATTCTCGTTGTGAAAAAAGATCCGCGCGGACCGCTCGGCGCGACCGATATAGCGTCCGGCGATTTTCTGACGGCGGTGAACGGAAACGCGATCACGAGTCTCCAAGAGTTGCGACAGCAGATTGACGCGCAGGCGCCGGGGCAGAAAATTACGCTCGGGTATCGGCATGAAGGCGCGGATCGAACGACCGAAGTGACGTTGTTGGAGGCGCGCTGATGCGTTACCGTCTGCTTTGTGTCGGTAAGTTAAAACAAAATTTTCTCAAAGAGGCTTGCGCGGAATACGCCAAACGGCTGCGTCCGTACGGCGAACTGACGCAGATTGAAGTACCGGAAGCCAAGACGACGACGCGACCGAGCGAAAAAGAACGCGAAGCGCAGTTGGAAGAGGAAGGAAATGCGCTGCTGCAGCAGATTCGTCCGCAGGATTATTTGATCGTGCTTGATTTGCACGGTAAGGAACTGTCGTCGACGGATTTCGCGGCGAAGCTCGCGGATCTCGCGGTCGACGGCATCGGTGAGATTACGCTGGCGATCGGCGGCGCGTACGGGCTCGGCGCGAACTTGCGCAAGCGGGCGCAGTTCCGTTGGGCGCTTTCGCCTTTAACATTTACGCATCAGATGACGCGGTACCTGGTATTGGAACAACTCTACCGCGCCGCTAAAATTAATCATCGGGAACCCTATCATTGGTAAGAGGTGACGGTATGGCAAACGAGCAGGATCAAAACAAGCAGGAAAAAGATTGGGCGCAAATCATCGACAAAAGTCGCAAGGACAACGCCAACATTATGTCGCTGTTCCCCACCGCGCCTCATCAGCAGGCGACATTTACGGAGCGATTTCGCGTACAGACGGCGGCCAGCGGTGAAGAACTGCTGACAATGCAAAATCAGTTGCAAGAGGTGTGCGATGAATGGCTCGCCGCGCGCGCGCAGGCGCTGGCGGCGCAACCGGTTGTGGCAACGCCGGTGATCATTCGCGCGGCGCAAACACGAACGCATCGTCACGGTCATCTCACGCGGCGCACGTTTGCGGTGACGCCTCACTACTATGCGAAAGCGGCGGACGGGGTGCGCGAAGTTAATTTGGCGTACCACTATATGACGGCGCGGCGCGCGCATACGCAGACGGCGCTCAGCGATTTTCGCGAACTGCTGACCAATACGCATCAGCTTTTGGGCGGCATCGACGGTTTGACGGAAGTCATTGACGGCCTCGCGGCGGGCGGACTTACCCAAAATCAGCGCCTTTTATATGAAGAAGAATTGAAAAGTCTCGCGCATCGGGTGAACGACCTGTACCAGCATATCAACAGCGCGGCGTTTCATCTGAACGGCATGTTTAACAAAGAAAAAGAGGTCGCGGTCAATCTGCACACACATTCCGAAGCGCCGGCGGATGTTTTGCGGCATCATCAGGCGGTGCTCTGGGCGTATCGCAAGTATCTCGAATACCGGGCGAGCGGTAACCATACATTGCAGGTGGCGATGGAATCGTTGCAAATTTTCCTGCAGGCGATCCGCAAAGAAGTCATGCGCCGCAAGGTGGAAAGTTTACACCGCAATATGCAGGATATTACCGCGCAACGGCGTGAAATGATGGAGCGTCAGGCGGAGGAGGCGGCCGCGAAAGCGGAACTCGGAGAAGAATACGTACCGGAAGAATTGCCGGAATTACCGCCGGTGCAAGCGCTGGCAGCGGCCGATCAGGCCGCGTCGGCGGAGGAAATGGCGCGGCGGGCGGAACAAATTCGCGCCGATCGTGAAGCAGCTCGCGTCGCCCAAGAGGAAGCGGAGCTGCGTGCTGAAGAGGAAGCCAAAGCGGCCGCTGCCAAAGCGCGGGAAGAGTCTGAATTCGGCGATGACGAAGAAGGCTCGCGCTCGATTGTGCCGTTGATTATTTTAGTTCTTATTTTGGTCGGCGTCGGCGTCTACTACTTTTTAGAAATCAGAGGGTGATTTCCCGTTTATGGCAGGTTATAACGAACCGCGCCGTGATCGTGACGAAGGTCCGGTGACGGACGGTGAATATCGAGTGATCGAAGATCGCGAATGGTCCTCGGAGCGGCCGGCGCAGGAGCCGCCGCGCCAACATTCCGGCAAGGGGTTTCAGAAATCGGCCGGTCTGGGCTTAGGGGCGATGCTGCTGTTCTTATTGAGCAAAGGCAAGAGCCTCCTATTCGCGCTTAAATATACGAAATTTTTAGGCACGGCCGTATCCATGTTCGTGATGATCTGGTCGTACGCGATGTTGTACGGTTGGCGATACGCGGCGGGCATCGTGCTGATGATCGCGATTCATGAGTTCGGTCATTACATCACGGCGAAAGCGGTCGGCATGCCGGTCTCGGCGCCGGTTTTTATTCCGTTCGTGGGCGCGTTGATTACCATGAAAGTGCCGCCGAAAGACGCGTGGCAGGAAGCGATTGTCGCGTTGGGCGGTCCGTTCTTCGGACTTGTGGCGGGACTGTGCGCGCTGTATTGGGGCATCGTCAATCATTCCGGCCTGGTGCAGGCCATCGCCTACTTCAGCTTTTTCATTACGCTCTTTAATATGATTCCGGTGTCGCCGCTTGACGGTGGTCGCATCGTCACAGCCCTTTCGCCGTGGGTGTGGGCGGTCGGCCTGATTGTGATGGCCGTCGCCGCTTGGTATACGTTCAGTCCGCTGATGATCCTGATTTTATTTTTCGGTATCTATCGGGCGCGGCAGACCTGGTCACGGCGTAACGACCTGCGTCAGCAGCAATACTTCACCGTCAGCGCGCCGAAACGCTGGCTGATCGGTATCTCGTACGGTCTGATCACGGCGTTATCCGGCGTGGGCGTGTATCTTTTCACCGGCGCATAAAAGGAAATCGGCGAATGAAAGAGAATATATACGTAAGAGGAGGTAACGACTATGCAAGCAGCTGAAATTATGAGTAAATATGTCTTGACCTGCAGCAAAGACACGACGATTCACGAGTTGATCCGGCTATTTGTCCGCAATAAGGTAACGGCGATTCCCGTTGTCGGCGATGATAACGAATTGCTCGGGATTATTTCCGAAGGGGATCTCCTGTACAAAAAAGTGCGCCCGCACGTACCGCAATACGTCAATGTTCTGGGAGCCAGCCTTTACTACAGCGGCTACGGACAATATGAAGAAACATTTCAAAAATTGTTGGCGACGCGCGCCGAAGAAATCATGACGAAAGAAGTCGAGTACGTCGAGCCGGATGCCGATTCCAATACCGTTACGGACATGATGGTCGAGGACCATTTGAAAAATGTGCCGGTCGTGAAAGATAAACGTCTGGTCGGCATGATTTCACGCGCGGATATTTTAGAGTTAATCGCGCGCGAGAGTGATTTACCGATCGTTTAGAGACAGTAAAAAAGCAGCTCAGCTGAGCTGCTTTTTTTATTGTTTTTATGACATTGTGAGCGGGCGCGCGCAGATCAATGATGATGATGACCGCAGCCGCCGCCTTCTGCATGTTTGTGATGACCGCAACAGCCGCCTTCTGCGTGTTCATGATGACCGCAGCAGCAGCTTTCGCCGCCTTCCGTCGTACCGCACGCGCATTTGCCTTGCGCCATGCCGACGAGGGCTTCTTGGACGCGCGGCAACAAAATCTGTCCCGCGACATCATTTCGCGCGTCTTCGCCTTTGATGATTTCAATCAATTTCAACGCGAAGAAGGGCGCCGTCAAAGGCCCGCGGCTCGTCAGCACGTTTTGATCGAAGAAGACGATTTCTTCATGCGCTTTTTTGAAACCGACAGCTTCTTCCATGCCCGGGTAGCACACGCCTTCGATGTCTTTGGCAATGCCTGCGGCGTGTAACACGATGGGGCTGGCGCAAATGCTCGCGACCAGTTTGCCCGCGTCATGAAAATCTTTGATCGCCTTAGTGACGCGCGAATCGGCGGCCAGCGTTTCCGAACCGATCATGCCGCCCGGCGTAATGATGCCGGCGTAATCGTCGAGATGGATTTCATCCCATTTTTTATCCGCCTTGATCATGATATCGTGATCGCCGAGGGTTTCCAACGTGTCCATTGTCGAAATCGTATCGACCTCGATGCCGGCGCGGCGCAAATACGTTACCACCAGTAACGCTTCCGTTTCTTCATAACCTTTGCTCAATAAAACCATGTATTTGTTCATTGTGTCGCTCCTTTCCGAATCTATCGTAACATCTATACAATAATTATAGCAGACGCGCGCGCGTGCTTGCCAAGGGACAGAGGGCATGGCATACTGAAAAGAAAACGTAAAGGAGTCGTTATGAATCAACCCACGCAAATGACACTGGCGGAATTCACCGCCGCTTTGGCAAGCGCCGCGCCGACACCGGGCGGCGGCGGCGCCAGCGCGCTCGTAGGGGTGCAGGCCGTCGCGTTGGCGCAAATGGTCGCGGAACTGACGCTGAAAAATGAACGTTATGCCGACGCGCATGAGGCGATGCAAGCGGTGCGGGAAGAGGCGGAAGGTTTACGCGCCGAGATTTTGAGTTATATTCAAAAAGACGCCGACGCGTTCGGAGCGCTTGTGGCCGCCTGGCGTTTGCCCAAAGACGATCCTTCCCGCGCGGAGCGAAATGCGGCGGCGACGCGCGCGGCGGCGGAAGTACCGTTGGCCTTGGCCGAGGCGTGCGCGCGGATTTTTCCGCTGGCGGCGCAAGTTTTGGAAAAGGGCGTGGCGAGCGCGCGCTCGGACGGAAAGCTGGCCGTCTTGTTTGCCGCCGCCGCGATACGCGGAGCGCTCTACAATGTGCGCATCAACATTAAAAACATGCCCGAAAATGAGTATACAAAACTTCTAATAACGCGCCAAAAAAAGCTGGAAACGCAAGCGGAGCAGGCAGAGCGGGAGTTACTCGGACGCATGTAGCCGCGCGGCCGACTTGGCAAGCGGTAGCAATTCATGTAAAATATACATAGTTTCTAGGTAGTAACTATGTAGTAACTAAGGAGGAAACACTATGTTTAAAACAAGTATGATGACGGCTGTATTGGCGGCCGGTACGGTATTGAGTGCGTGCGCTGCGGGCACCGGCGTGTTGAATGTTGACATGGCGTTGCAGGCCAGCCCGAAATATCAGCCGATGGTGCAACAGATGCAGAAAGTGGAACAGCAGTATGCGCCGCAGCTGAAAGCTATGGAAGCGGACCTCAACCAAATGAAAACGCAGCAGGAACAGCAGCAGGCGATGCAAGGCAAATACAAAGCCTTGATTCAGTCCTACATGCAGGATCGTGAAAAAGCGACCGCCGCGTTGCAAAAAGATTTGAACAAAGCGACGCAGGAAGTATTGCGCGATCAGAAACTCGATATCATCCTCGCGCAACCGGTTCAGATTGCCGCTAAAGCGAAAGACGAAAAAGTCGTTGACGTAACTCCGGAAGTGGCAGCGAAATTAAAAAAATAAGCAGACTCATTAAACCGGCCTTCGGGCCGGTTTTTTGCGTTTGCAGATACGATTTTTTACGGTTCGGCGAGAACACATAAAAATAAAATTATCGCCGGATATGACACTTATTTTTACCGTACTATTCTCCGCGAACCGGAACGTTCGCCATTCTTTGGGCGCAAAATTATACGAACGTTCGTAATTGTACGAATACTCCGCGAAAAAAATATAAATTCATTCTACTTTTTGATGAAAATTAGTGATGAGTATGCTATTCTATACTTACAGAAGAGAGGTGATCTCATGCCAAAACTTCGACGTGTCGAACGTATGGCGGCGCTGACCAAAATGTTGGCGGACCGTCCGCATGAGCTGATCCCTTTGTCTTTTTTTTGCGATTATTTCGGTATTGCCAAATCGACATTGAGCGACGATCTGTTGTCCGTACGCCGCGCCTTTGACGCGTATCGACTGGGGTCGCTCGAGACCGTTTTCGGCGCGGCCGGCGGGGTGCGTTATATTCCGTATCGGGCAGGTCACGCCGCCAATCAGGTACTACAAACCATGGCGGCGAAACTCGAAAGCGGCGATCGGATTATCGCGGGCGGATTTTTGTACATGTCGGATATTTTATACGACTGGCAGTGGATGTCGGCAGTGGGAGAAATCTTCATGACTCGCTTTGCCGCCGTTCATCCGGACTGTATCATGACAGTGGAGACAAAAGGGATTCTGCCGGCCATGATGGTGGCGCGGGCGTTTAACAAACCGCTGGTGATCGCGCGGCGCGGCAGCCGTGTGACGGAAGGATCAGCGACCAGTATTAACTATGTTTCGGGTTCCACCAAGCGCATTCAGACGATGTCGCTTACCAAGCGGGCGCTCGCGCCGAATCAGCGGGTGTTGATCATCGATGATTTCATGAAGGCCGGCGGCACCGCGAAAGGTATGAAAGAGCTTGTCTACGAATCGGGTTCACAGACCGTCGGTGTCGGCGTATTGGTCGCCACCGCCGAACCGCTGGAAAAAATGACCGGCGACTATATGCCGTTACTGGTGCTGGAAGGCGTCGATGAAGTGAAACGGCATGTCAGGATTCGCCCCCAGTTGGAACCGGAGGAGGAAATAAATGAGTAAACTTGTGGCAACGGTTTTAGCCGCAGGCAAAGGTACGCGCATGAAATCGCGGCAACCGAAAGTGTTGCACGAAGTCGGCGGCGTACCGATGGTATCCCATGTATTGCAGACCGCGAAGGCGGCGGGCGCAGACGACGCGGTCGTGATTGTCGGCTTTGGCGGCGATAAAGTTGCCGAGCGTCTCGGTTCGGCGTATCATTACGTTGAGCAAGCCGAACAGTTGGGAACGGGTCACGCTCTCATGCTCGCGCAAGCGGCGCTACAAGACGCGGACACGGTGCTCGTGATCTGCGGCGATACACCGCTTTTGCGCGCCGAGACCCTGCGAGAACTGATCGCGACGCATACCCGACAGCAGGCGGCGGCGACGATTTTAACAACGACGTTCGCCGATCCGACGGGGTACGGCCGGATTATTCGCGATGCGGCGCAAAACGTGCGTAAAATTGTCGAAGAAAAAGACGCGTCGCCGGCAGAGAAAAAAGTCACGGAAGTCAATACCGGCACGTACTGCTTTGACGCCCGTAAACTGTGGCCGCAGTTACAACGGATTACCAATGACAACGCGCAAGGTGAATACTATTTGACCGATGTCATTGATTTGCTGGTCAGCGCCGGCGAAACGGTGACGACGGCGACCTGCGCGGACAGCGATGAAACGCTCGGCGTGAATTCGCGCGCGCAATTGGCGCAGGCGGAAGCGATTTTGCGGCAGCGTAAAAACGAAGAACTGATGGCGCAGGGCGTGACACTGATCGATCCGGCGCGCACCTATGTGGATGCGGACGTTCGTGTCGGCCAAGACACGATTCTCGAGCCGGGGACGATTTTGCGCCGCGGCACGGTTGTCGGCAGCGGTTGCCATATCGGTCCGGATACGGAACTCGATCGCACGACGGTCGGCGACGACTCGCACTTGCATCGCACGTACGCGCACGAAGCGAGCGTCGGCAGCGGTTGCGAGATCGGCCCGTATGTTCATTTGCGGCCGCATACGCAGATTGCGGATCACGTCAAAGTCGGCAATTTCGTCGAAGTGAAAAACAGCACTGTCGGCGAAGGCACCAAATTGCCGCATTTGAGTTATCTCGGCGACAGCGACATCGGCGGCGGGGTCAACATCGGCTGCGGTACCATTACCGTGAATTACGACGGCCACAAGAAGTATCGCACGACGATTGAAGACGGAGCGTTTGTCGGCTGTAACAGCAACCTCGTGGCGCCGGTCGTCATCGGCCGCAATGCTTATATCGGCGCGGGTTCGACGATTACCAAAGACGTTCCGGCAAAGGCGCTCGCCGTAGCGCGCGCTCGGCAATTTGTCAAAGAAGATTGGGTAAAGCAAGCAAAAGAGACAAAATAAAGGAGATCACACCATGTCAGTCGAAACAGGAAAACAACTGAAGTTATTCACCGGAACGGCACATCCGGAATTGGCCCAGGAGGTTGCAGACTATATCGGCATTCCTGTCGGCAAAGCATTCTGCGGTCGGTTCAATAACGGTGAAATCCAGGTCATGATTGATGAAAGCGTGCGGGGGACGGATGTCTTCCTGATTCAACCGACGGGCACGCCCGCCAATGACAATCTGATGGAACTGTTCATCATGGCGGACGCGTTACGGCGCGCCTCGGCTCGTCACATCACCGCGGTCGTTCCGTACTACGGCTACGCGCGCCAGGATCGCAAAACGCGCGGTCGTGAACCGATCACCGCGAAGCTCGTGGCGGATCTCATGCAGCGTTCCGGCATCACCCGTCTTGTCACGATTGATCTGCACGCGGGTCAAATCCAGGGCTTCTTCGATATCCCCGTGGACCATTTGAAAGCGGCTTCGATTTTAGCGAAGCACATCCGCAAACAGGACATTCCGGATTTGATGATCGTTTCACCCGACTTGGGTGGCGTCACTCGCGCCCGCGATTTGGCGGACCGCGTCGGCGCGCCGATCGCGATCATTGAAAAACGGCGTCCGCGTCCGGGCGTGGCCGAAGTAATGAACCTGATCGGCTCCGTCGAAGGCAAAAACTGTATTATCGTCGATGACATCGTCGATACCGCGGGATCTTTGGTCGAAGGCGCAAAAGCATTGCAGCGTTTCGGCGCGAAATCCGTACGCGCGGCCTGCACGCATCCGGTACTGACCGATCCGGCGACAGAACGTCTGGCGGCATCGAATATTAAAGAACTGATTATTACGAATACGATTCCGATTGCGACGGAAAAACAGCTGCCGAATATTACGCAACTTTCGGTCGCGCCGCTCTTGGGCGAAGCGATCATGCGGATTTTCCACAACGTTTCCGTCAGCAAACTGTTTGATAAATAGGGGTTTGTTTTGCAGCTGATTGTAGGCTTGGGAAATCCCGGCACCAAGTACGCCGGTACGCGTCATAACGCCGGTTTCATGGCGGTCACGGCGATCGCTGAAAAATACGGCGTGACGCGTTGGAAAGAGGAGCATCAGGCGCATACCGCGACGATTAACGTCGACGGTGAAAAGGTGATGCTGGTCATGCCGCAAACGTTCATGAATTTGAGCGGTGACGCGGTCGGTCCGCTCATGCGCTATTACAAGCTTTCACCGGCGGATGTAATTGTGATTTATGATGATATGGATTTGCCCGTCGGCCAGTTGCGCCTGCGGGTCAAAGGTTCCGCCGGCGGACACAACGGGATGAAATCGGTGATCGCGCATTTGGGCACCGATCAATTTCCGCATGTTCGCATCGGCATCGGTCGGCCGCAACCCGGCTGGACCGTCATTGATCATGTGCTGGCGCGTCCGCAGGAAGATGACGCGGCAGCGATGGCGGAAGGGGTTCAACAGGCAGCCGAGGCGGCAGTCGGCATCTGCACGCTCGGCATGGATCTGGCGATGAATCGTTTCAATCCGCTCAAACGCGCGCGCTGAATTGACAATTATTCTTGTTTAGGTTATACTATCTCTACTACATAAAGGAACATATGTAGCGAAAGCATGAAGGAGGTAGGAACATGAGCAAGATTACTACACTGACAAATCAGTTAGCGGTACTTGGCTACACCGGTTTTGAAATCAGCGAGCTCATTCGGTCCGTCACTCATGGTCGAACGTTACATCAACTGAATCACGCAGCTTTGCGTCGCGTTACGAATGTACTCGGACAATATGTGCGACTGGGAACCGATTATGTCGCTAATTATAGCAAGTAGCAGGTAACCTGAAACGTCTATGCCGAATGGCATAGACGTTTTTTTACAAGGAGAATCATGCAGCGAAAACAGCCTCGCCAACGGACGATGGGCATGTCCGTCAAGGCGATCATTTGGCACCGCGGACGAATTTTAATCTTACAAAAAAATGACCGTCCCGGCCGTCATCCGTGGGAATTTCCCGGCGGCGGTTTGGAATTCGGCGAAGATTTCGCGGCAGCGTTACGGCGGGAAGTCCGAGAGGAAACCGGTCTTGCCGTGGAAATTTTAGGGCCGGTCGGACTGTGGAATTTTCGTCGTCACCTGGGGCGGCCGTTGACCGGCGTCATGTTTATTTGCCGTGCCGATACGGAGGAAGTAACCCTTTCCTTTGAACATTTGGCGTATCGCTGGGTGCGCCCGGAAGAACTCGCCGAGTATCCGTTGCACGCGTCATTGCGCAAAGCGCTCGCGCAAATTCGACCGGCGCAGTTGGCGCAGGCGGCGAAACTCGCGCAGCAACTGGTGGGGGAAAACAAATGATTCAAATTATCGGTACGAAAAAAAATCGCGCCACGCAGCACGCGTTACGCTTTTTTAAAGAACGGCGCATCACATTTCAATGGCGGGACCTGACGGAAAAAGGACTCAGCCGCGGCGAACTGGAAAATATTCGCAGTCGCCTGAAAACGTTGCCGCTGGATCGGGAAAGCAAAGCTTTTCGCGCCGCGGTGCGCCCGGGCGAAAGTTTTGATCCGCTGACTTTGGCGTTGCAAGAACCGCTGGTCTTGGAACTTCCCATTGTGCGCACGAAAACGCAGGTCGCGAGCGGCATGGCTCCCGAACGTTGGCAGGAAATGGCGCGGGAGGAAGCGAAATGAAAGGACGTTTGATTGTTTTCGAAGGTGCTGACGGCAGCGGGAAAGCCACGCAGGCGGCGCTGTTAAAAGAAGCGCTTACGGCGCGCGGCGAGCAGGTCAAAAGCGTCACTTTTCCGAACTATGAAAGTCCGGCGGCGGGTCCGGTGCGCATGTACCTGGCCGGTGCATTCGGCGCGCATCCGGACGATGTGAGCCCGTACGCGGCGTCCACCTTGTACGCGGTCGACCGTTACGCGTCGTATAAAAGCGATTGGGGCGCGTTTTATGAAGCGGGCGGCACGGTAGTCGCCGATCGCTACGTGACGTCCAACATGGTGCACCAGATGACCAAGTTGCGCAGCGCGAAAGAAAAACGTGAATTTTTACAGTGGCTGGACGCGTTTGAATACGGCACGCTCGAATTGCCGCGTCCCGATCTCGTCATTTTGCTCGATATTCCGCGTGACGTTTCCGAGAAGTTGTTGGCGGCGCGCACGCAAAATAAAGATCAGGCCGCGCAAGCGACCGATATCCATGAAGCGGATCGTGAATATTTGGCGCGCTGCTATGCCGCCTACGATCTTTTGGCGCCGCACTACGGCTGGGTCCGGATCCGCTGCACGGACGGTGACCGTTTGTTGACGGTGGAAGAAATACACGCCAAGGTACTGGCGTGTGTGACGGGCAATCGTTAAATAAGCACAAAAAAAGAATCCCGAGCGGGATTCTTTTTTATTTTTATTTTTCCGGCGGTTCTTTCGGCACCATGCGGCTCGCTTCCTGGACGTTGGCCGCTTGCGGTGAGATTTGCACCGGATGTTTTTCGGCGGGGAACAGCGTTTTCTTGCGAATCAGTCGACCGAACTCATCATGGTAATACTGCGCTTCCTGCGGAATGGTAGGCGTTTTCGGCGAGGTAAAGCCACGCCCCATGACATCCGCCGTCGGCGTAATGAACATAAACGCGTGCGGATCGATCTCGTCAAGCAGCTTTTTGATTTTCGCGATCTGCGTCAGGTTGATGACGACAAAGATGACTTTGCGCATTCCTTTGGTAAACGCGCCTTCGCCGTAGAGAATTGTCACGCCGCGGCCGACTTCGCGAATGATCGCGTCGGCGATTTCATCGGCGTGCTCGGAAACAATATAGGCGGTTTTGCGTTGGTTCAAACCGATGACCACTTTATTGGTGACGAGCGATTGCGTGTACATGCCCGCCAGCGTCAGCACCGCGAGCTCCAGGTTGAAGATGATCGCGCTCGCCGCCATAATGCAGGCGTTAAGGGCGAAGATAACGCTGCCCATTTCCAGGGAATATTTTTTCTTCACAATGGCCGCGACGACATCCAGTCCGCCGGAGTTGCCGTCGTAGCGATACATCAGACCCGAGCCGACGCCGAGCAGGATGCCGCCGAAGACCGCGGACAACACGGATTCATGAATGTACATCGTTTGCGAGAGCGGCGCGAGCAGATCGACAGCGACCGACATCATGACCGTACCGAAGATCGTAATGCCGGTAAAGCGTTTGCCGAGATACAAAATCGACAGAATAATCATCGGGATATTGATGACCAGGTTGACGATACCGAAGGAAATGCCGGTCAGGTAGTAAATGGTGACCGCCACACCGTTAATCCCGCCCGAAAGTAAATTATGTGGAATATAAAACATATTCAAACCGACTGCGTAAATAAAGCAGCCGATTGTGACCATCAAAAGCGTGTGTAGAAATGAACGCATAAAGCCCCTTTCAGCGCGTTCTCATTGTAAGCGCCGCTAAATTCGAGTATACTGAATAGGAAACGGATTTATCAAAATACTATTCACTTACGGACGATGCCATCTTCCGTAAGCACCTATATCTTATCTGATTCGCTTGATTTTTGCTAGAGGCAGGTGACTGTATGCAAGAAGAATTGGCACCCGCGAAAATTAATTTGGCACTTGCCATTACCGGCCGACGCGTGGACGGCTACCACAATATCGATACCGTGATGCATTCCATCACGTTGAGCGATTCCGTTTTTTTCAGTCCGGCCGATGAACTGATTTTTCGTTGCAATGATTTAGCGTTACCCTTGGGCGCCGGCAATTTGGCATGGGAAGCGGCGCAGTTGGTGCGTCGCTATGTCGGCCAACGTCGAGGCGTGGCGATTCAACTCAATAAACGTATTCCGGCGGGCAGCGGTCTCGGTGGCGGTTCCAGTGACGCGGCCGCCGTGTTGCGCGGTCTGAACCGATTTTGGCAACTCGGTTTGACGGATGCGGAACTGTTATGGTTGGCGGGCCGACTCGGGAGTGACGTGCCGTTTTGCGTTTTCGGCGGTTGCGCCCGCGGGAGAGAAAAGGGCGATGTGCTGACGCCGTTGCCGGAGTTGCCCGAAACGAATTTGGTCATTGTCATGCCGCCGCTCAGCGTGGCGAGCGCGCAGGCGTACGCGCAGTACGATACGACATCCTTCGCGGGGACGGTCGATGTGACCGGCGTGGTTGCGGCGTTGGGACAACGGCCCGAGATGGTATGGCGACGCTTGGGTAATGATTTTTTGGCGTTGCTCGCGCCGCTGGAACCGAAGTTACAGGAACTTTCCAAGTTTTTGCGCGATCTGCGCTACCCGTATTCACTGACGGGCTCCGGCGCGGCCTTTTTCGTGGCGGTGCCGACGGCTCGCGAAGCGCATTTCGTGATGCGGCAAATCGAACGGGAACAGCGCGGTTGGCGCAGTTATCAAGTTAAAACAAGGGGCGGTTATCAATGAAAAAACGAACGCATGAACGGTTGGCGCCGATCCACTTGGACGCGTATCGCCCGTTGCGTGAACTCGTCGCGGAAACATTGCGCACAGCCATTCAAAACGGCACCTTACAGCCCGGCGAGCGCTTAATGGAACTGCAGTTGGCGGATGAACTCGGCGTTTCGCGCACGCCGATTCGAGAAGCGGTGCGCGAACTGGAAGCGGAAGGTTTTGTGGTGATGATTCCGCGGCGCGGCACCTATGTCGCGGACATCTCGCTGAAAGATATTTCCCAAGTATTTGAAATCCGCACGGCGCTCGAAGAACTCGCGGCCGGTTTGGCGGCGGAACGCATCACGGAGGAAGAACTCGAAGAACTCGAACGCCTGCTCGTGGAAATCGGCGATTACATCGAAAACGGGGAAATTGACCGCATTATCGAGACGGATATTAAATTTCATCAAATTCTGTATACGGCCAGCCGCAATAATCGCCTGAGCGAGATTATCAACAACTTGCGGGAAATGTTGACGCGTTTCCGTTCCGTATCGCTGCATTATCCGGGGCGGCTGCAGGATACCTGGCAGGAGCATCGCGATTTGGTCGAAGCCATTGCCGAACACAACGCGACGCGCGCTCGCAAAATCGCGGTACGACATATGGAAAATTCGGAGCGAACATTATTAAAAGGCATCGCGGAAGATAAATCGGTGGCCGCGTTTCTTACGCAGCAGGCTGGGAGCCGTAAGCGATGAAACCGACAACGCTGGTCTTTGTACGGCGCGATGACGGGGCGGTTCTTTTGGGAAAGAAACGTCGCGGTTTCGGCGTCGACAAATGGAACGGTTTCGGCGGTAAAGTGCGCTCGGGAGAAAGTCTGCGCCAAGCGGCGGTGCGTGAACTGCAGGAAGAAGCGGGGCTCATTGCCCAACCGGAACATCTCGTATTGACGGGGCATTTGCAATTTCGTTTTGAAGACCATCCGGAACTCAATCATCCGGCGACGATTTATATCGCGGATCTTTACGAAGGGCTGCCGAAGCCGACGGAAGAAATGGAGCCGAAGTGGTTTTATCCGAACGCCGTACCTTACGAAGAGATGTGGTCGGGTGATCATCTTTGGCTGCCGCAGCTTTTAGCGGGGCATGCGATTAAAGGCATGATTTTATTTGCCGAGGATCAGGAAGAAATCATCGCGTTTGAATTGCGCGAAGTCGAACGGGAGAGTTTACGTGACGACATGGGTTGAAAAACTGCTGGCTTGGTTTAAGGTCAACGGTCGGGAGCTTCCCTGGCGAGAAGAGCGCACGCCATACCGCACCTGGGTATCGGAAATTATGTTGCAGCAGACGCGCGTGGAGGCGGTACGCGCCTACTACACGAACTGGCTGGAGAAATTTCCGACGCCGGAGACGGTGGCGCAGGCTTCTACGGAAGAAGTTTTGCACGCTTGGCAAGGGCTTGGCTATTATCGGCGCGCTCGCCTTTTGCAGCAGGCGATGCAAGAAGTTCAAGCGCAATACGACGGTGAAATTCCGTCAGGGCGTGACGAACTGCTGGCGTTGCCCGGCATCGGTCCGTACGTAATGGGAGCGATCCGATCGCTCGCCTTCAACGAACCGGAACCGGCGGTTGACGGCAATGTCCTGCGAGTATTCGCCCGACTGTACGGCATCGCGGATAACATTTTGGACGCGTCCGCGCATCGCGAAGTGACGAAACTCGTGGCGGAAGTGTTGCCCGCGGATCGGCCGCAGGAATTTAATGAAGCGCTGATGGATTTCGGCGCGTTGATTTGTATTCCGCGCGCGCCGCGATGCAGCCTGTGTCCTTTGCGCGAGGAGTGCGTGGCCTACCGGACCGGGCAAACGGACACCTTGCCCGTACGTCGGAAAAAAACGCAGCAACAAAAATGGTATGCCGCCGTCGCCGTGGTTGCCCGCGACGGGGCGTTTTTATTGGAACGGCGACCGGAAGAAGGCATGCTCGCCGGCATGTGGCAGTTTCCGCAACAGTTGGCGCGGACGTTGACAGCCGCGAAAGAGGAACTGTTCGCGCAGTATCCGCCGCAGGCCAAGCAATGGTTTTGGCGGCATAAGCATGTGTTTTCGCATCGTATTTGGGAATTGCGGGCGTATCGAGCGGCGCCGCCGTCAACATTAGCGGGCGACTTTCGCTGGGTGCGGCCGAACGAATTTGTAACGCTGCCGATGGCAGGTCCGCATGCCAAACTGGCGGCTTATATTTTAGATCAGGATCGGTAATCAAAAAATGGCTCGAGTGAACTTTATTTTACTTGTTTTATTGACAGTTTCCTTTGTGACGGCTTTTGTAAACTCCGCGTGTCTTACGGGCCTGTGGGGGCTGAACTGGTACAGCCTTTTCGGCGGCTTTTTAAGTGTTTCGTGGCTCGCCGCCGTCTACTACTTTTTTTACGCGGATTTGTATTTGACGACTTTCGCCGGCGCGTTCGGTCGCTTTTTGGCATTGCTCAGTGTTTCCTGGCTGATGTGGCAGCTTGCCGTGGCAGTGCCGCTGGTCATCGTGCGCGTGCTTTCTTTGTTCGGCGGCAAAACGGGGCTTTGGTCGACGCTTACCGCGTGCATTTTGGTCGGCGCTGTCGTCATGATCGGCGCGGGTCTCTACGGTAGCGAACATTTGGACTATGAAACGAAAGAATTACGCTACACGAGTTTACCGTATCAATTTGACGGTACCAAAATCGCGCTCATTACCGATTTGCATATCGGACCGTACTACCACGTCAGTGATCTGGCGGAGATTTTGGAACAGGCGGAACGCGATGAGGTGGATTACATCGTTTTAGGCGGCGACTTGATTGATGACGTGCGGGAACTTCCGGCGTTGCAGAAACTGTTGAAAGAAAAAGCGCCGAACTTCCGACTCGGTATCGATTATGTGTGGGGCAATCACGAATATTTCCGCAACCAGCCGCTGATCGCGGACTATCTTGCGCAATCGGATATTCGCGTTTTGAAAAATGAGCACGCCACGCTTTCACGCGATGGCGCTACTATCTATGTGGCCGGTGTGGATTATCCGTTTGAACGCGGCGAGAACTTGAAAGCGCAAGCCAAAGAGTATACGGATCAAGCCATGGCGGGCATTCCGGAACGTGCGTTCGTGATGTTGCTGGCGCACCACCCGCAATTTTTGGAAGAAGGTTTCACGCGTCACGTTGAGCTGACGTTGGCCGGACATACGCACGGCATGCAGTTCGGTCCCGCCGGACAGACCTTTCCGCTGATGTATCCGTACAATCGCGGCCTGTTTACGCGCGGCGCAAGCGTCGGTTATGTCAGTCGCGGCGCGGGCGGCTGGATGCCGCTGCGCGTATTTTGCGATCGCGAAGTGACCTATTTCACATTGAAACGCGGACGTTAAAAAAGATCCTCTACGGAGGATCTTTTTTTATTGCTTACTTGCGTGCTCGGGTCGCGGCGTTCGTTAAAAAACGCGACGTATTCACCAGGACGCGCGTATGTGTGCCTTCGGCGACCACGCCGATCTCATCACGCACCGTCACGGTAAATTCGTATTGTCGTCCGGTGTGCGCCGTTACCTCGGCGCAGGCGGTCAGCGTCATCCCGACCAAGCTGGGAGCGGTGTGCGTGAGAGAAATGCGCGTGCCGACCGTAGTTTCGTCATCGTTCAGGTGCGGCGCGAGCGCGGCGACGGCGGCCGCCTCCATCGCGGCGGCGATGACGGGCGTCGCGCACACGTCGACGGTGCCGCTGCCGACGGCCGCGGCCGTATCGGTGGCGGCAATAACGCGGGTAAAGCTTCCTTTGCTACCGATCATGGACATGGTATACCTCCTCCGTTTTTTATATTGTACCGAAACGCGGTTTTTTTGTCAGGTGCGCCGCGCTTGACGCATCTTCTCGTATGGTATAATAGGTACTAAATTATGCACACAAATCGCGGCTGTGAAGCCGGTTTATGCCGTTGGGGCATGTTAGGATCAGGCGCAAGCCAAAGGAGATGAACACCATGAATTTTGTCAGTACGCGCGGGCGCGCTCCGTCCGTTACCGCCGCGGAAGCTCTTGTTTCAGGTCTGGCACCGGATGGGGGACTGTACGTTCCGGAATATTTACCGGCGCCGCGTGAGGACTGGGAAACAACGGCGGGTCTGACATACGCGGAACTCGCCGCCGAAGTATTGGCGCTGTTTTTTACCGACTGGGAAAAAGAAGAACTGTTGACTTTATGCCGCAAGGCATACAACGGGACATTCAATATGCCGGGGATTATTCGCGTGCGCAAAGTCGGTGAAAAACGCTACTTCACGGAACTGTTCCATGGCCGGACGCTGGCGTTCAAAGACATGGCGTTATCCTTATTTCCTCATTTACTGCAAGCCGCCAAGAAAAAACTCGGGCGCACGGAAACGACGTTGATCCTGACCGCGACCAGCGGCGACACGGGCAAAGCCGCGTTGGCAGGATTCCAAGACGTGCCGGGGACGGAAATCATCGTATTTTATCCGGAACACGGCGTCAGCCCCGTGCAAAAATGGCAGATGCAGACCCAAGCGGGCGAAAACGTGCATGTGTACGGCGTCGAAGGTAACTTTGACGACGCGCAGACATTTGTCAAAGCGGCGTTTGAAGATCCGGACCTGCGCGCTTATGCCAAGGATCACGGCGTGGCGTTTTCCAGCGCCAATTCGATCAATATCGGCCGCTTATTGCCGCAGATCGTGTACTATATTCGCACCTACGCGGAACTCGTCAAAGCGGGCGAGATCAAAAAAGGCGAAGCGTTTGATGTCTGCGTGCCGACCGGTAACTTCGGCAATATTTTGGCGGGTTACCTCGCCAAGCAACTGGGCGTGCCGATCGCGAAACTGATTTGCGCCTCGAATGAAAATCACGTCTTGACGGACTTTTTCCGTACGGGCACTTACGATCGCCGCCGCGAATTTCACGCGACGCATTCGCCCTCCATGGACATTTTGATTTCGTCCAACTTGGAACGCTTTATTTACTACTTGCTGGACGGTGATGCGCAGGCGACCGCGAACTACCTCGAAGAACTTCGCGTAAACGGCCGCTTTACCTTGCCGGAATCCGCTATGGCGCGGGCCGATGATTTCCTGTGCGGTTGGGTGGATGACGAAGAAACGGTTCGCCTCATGGGCCGCATGCACAAAGAGCACGGCTATGTAATGGACCCGCATACGGCGGTGGCGGTCGGCGTGAGCGATCAGTTGCAAGAGGAACGGGACGGACGCCTGTTGGTCATTATTTCCACGGCGAATCCGTATAAATTCCCGGACACCGTCGCGCAGGCGTTGAAACTCGACACGCAAGACGCGACCGATGACTTTGATCGCATGTGGCAAATTGCCAATATTTCCAGCTTGCCGCTGCCGATTCAGTTTTTCCATTTGCGCGAAAAACAACCGCGCTTTCATGAGAGCGTCGAGAAAGAAGACTTGCAGGACGTTGTGCGCAAGACTATTGCCGCAATGACGGAGCATAATGAAAATTGACATGCAACATACGCAGTGGAGCGAAGCGGAAGAGCGTCGTCTCAAATGGGGACTGGTCGTATTTCTGCTCGCGATCCTGGGTGGGATCCATCTTCTGGATCCGACATTTTACGGTACGATCTGGCACCTTTCCATGGTCGGCGACTTTCACGGCACGGTCGAATACTTGCGCGGCTTTGGCGTATGGGCGATGGCCGTCAGCTTCTTTATCGACGTCATCATCAATATCGTCGGCTTTTTGCCTTCCATTTTCCTGTCGGCCGCCAACGGACTCGTGTTCGGCATTTGGCTCGGTATTCTGATTTCCTGGGCCGGTGAAACGGTGGGCGTGCTGATTTCGTTTTGGCTGATGCGCACGATCTTCCGCGACATGGCGAAACGCGTCATCGAGCATAATAAAATGCTCACCAAGCTGGACTCGTACTCGACCATGTGGGCGATGTTGATCGCTCGCGCCGTGCCGTACTCACCGAACGGACTGGTGACGGCGCTCGGCGCGCTTTCCCGCATCAGCTATCGCGATTACCTGATCGGCACGGCTTTGGGCAAATTGCCATCTGTGGCGATTGAAGTCGTCGTCGGACACGACGTCGTTCTCGCCTCGGAAAATCAGACGCGCCTCATGGTGATGATCGCCGGCATCACGATTGTCTACGGCGGTCTGTGGTGGTGGAAACGCAAAAAAGATCAGCGCGACGCCGCGCGCCAAGCGCAAGACAAAAGCGCGCAAGACGAAGCGGAAAAATAAACGCAACAAAAAAGAGAACCGAGCGGTTCTCTTTTTTTATTTACGTATTACAGCTTACTAAACTCGCCGTCTGTATCAAAAAGACGAGCGAGCTCTTCATCCGTCATGATTTTTAAAACTTTTTCACGAACGGCGCCCTTGGACATATCCAGCCTTTTAAATCTCACATTTCCTACAGCATCTTTGCTTTGACGAATAAGCTCAATCCTTCCTACGCCTGTGTTTTGTTTTGCGTATTCCGCGAAGCCTTTTGCTTTCCCGAGATTGTCAGTAAAAGCAGGATTATGAGGTTCCAATATATCAATAATATAGTCATCAGGATCAATAGGATCTTTGCGAACGACAATGAAGTCGGGATAAGTAGCCTTCGTCTCTCCATTCATTTCATACGGAATGCATAAAGACCAAGAGGCTCTTGAAGGATTTCTTAACCAGCAGATAAAGTCCGGTCGCTTTGATTCTTCTTCCAAGACACCCTTTTCCCAGTCATTAAGCCTAATTTTCGCATAGCCGTCATCATTAACAAACAGATGATTATAGTATATTGTACCGTTTGTATCATGAGCGACGGTTATGGTTTCAGGTAAACGGAAGTTATGCTTACTGATGAAATCTCCATCGGAGACAATACGGTCGTATTGCTTGCGATAGCTTTCCGACAGTTTTGTCATATGTCTGCGATACTTATCATTGATTTCATAATAGGTATCTTCGACATATTTATTTAATTTTTTCATGCATTCATCATCTAAGGAAAAAAGAATCACATCGATTTTCAAATCGGCCAATTTATTCGGGTCATAATGCTTCTTGAGATAAGCCTTGCCAATTCCCTCTGAACCGAGACGCGTTTCAGCCATTTCGAATTGACGATCAATATCCGCATCCGTTGAGAAAAATGAATCTTCTTCATATCCGGAGTGAATGCTTTCTCCAAAGACGTCGAAGACTTGTGTAGAAAGTTTGAATTTTTTTGCCTTCTCTACAAGTTCGTCATAGCTTCCTTGTTTTTTTAACTCGCGCACGTAATTAGAAATCAAATCCACAATCTTTTCACGAGCAGTCGAGAGGACGGATCGGTCTGTATTTGTCTGATTTAATAAATGAGCAAGGGCAAACATGGACTTCATGTAGTCGTTTATGCGCACTTTTCTGACATGGTATGTCAGAAGGCCGGAATCATTGATTGCCTTGACGATTTTTTCGCGGTCAATCTCAGGAATAACAGCGCCGGAAGAAGGGGCATTGACGGAGTCGGCACTTTCCTTGGTTGCATTTTCTGCGGCATCATCCGGCTTGCCACTCGAGGTCGTATCAGACTCATTTTTACTAAAAGAAGATGGTGTGATGGATTCTAAATTAAGTTCCTGTTGCCCGGGTATTGGCTTAGAAACAGGGACGTTTCTTCTTGGACGGACGGTCAAGGTTTCCAGCTTTTTATTTTCAATGGATTCTCCAAAGATATCCGTAGGAATAGAGCCGCCTTCTTCCGATTGCAGAGCCTTAATAACATCTTCCACCGTCTCTTTTTCAAAGAAAGGAAGATACAGATGAACATCGTTTAAGGTGTCATCCACTTGAATGCGCATTTGCATAGGCGTTCTTACCATACGACCTAAAAGTTGAGCGATATAGGTCGCATCCTTTGCCCGCCGAAAACTCATCATCGTTTCCGCTCTTGGACAATCCCACCCCGTAGACAGACTTTCTTTAAAGAAGACCACCTTAATATTTTTATTGTCTTGAATACGTGACGGTTCTTCATAAGGAACTTCAAGTCCGGCGATGGTAATAGAAGAATCTGTGTCACCGAAAGTATGAATAACTTCTCCTTTAGAAAACTTGCATCCTGTACGTTCTTCTATTTTTCTGAGGACATCATCAAGGTCTGTTGCCGAGATATCGGACGCTGTTCCATTTTCTACCTGAACGACAAAGATGGGATTTACATAGGCGTAATGTTGCTCATAGCAGTATTGCGTCCAGTGATCCCATTTATTTTTCCAGTCATCCGCAGCGGCTTGTAAAACAGCCATGGCCTTATTGACAGAAGATTCCTCCGAATAGGAAATGACAATGCGGTCTTTTAAGAGTCCGGACGAACGAACTTCTTCCGGTGTTACAACGACTTTGTGAATGGTAGAGGAAGTGCCTTCAACCAGGGTATTAAAACGTTCTGATGTTGCCGACATGCCAATTACGACAGGCATTGGCGGCAGCTTGTCTTCTTCGCTTCCTTTCAGAAACTTTTGCATGATGGTCGTTGCCCGTCCCGCTTCACGCCCCTGCATGCCGCGGTGGGCTTCGTCAATGATGAAATACAGACGGTCCGATTTTTCAAAAGCTGTATTTCGTAGTGTCTCCCAAATGGTGTAGGTACGATTGTCACCCGTTTTGGTGAGATTTTTGTCTCTTCCGATTTTTTGCGTATTCAAAAAATAGATATGACCGTCTTCTAAAAATTCCATATCAAAATTTTCGTCGGCAATAGTAACGCATTGACCAAGTCGGATTTTATCCGCTGTAATGTCGATTTTCAGCTTTGACTGCTCGTTCAGTTCGGGAGAATCGGAAAGCCATACAAAAATGGCGTCCGTTTGCTCCGGATAGTTTTCATCTCCGAAAAGCACGCTTTCAATAAAAGCCGTCATGATAATGGTTTTGCCTGCGCCTGTCGGAGCAGTAAAAGAGATTACCTGCGGAGTATGTGTTCTTTGATAGCTGCCCAAAGCTTCCGCCGTATTCATACGAAGATTTTTTAATGCCATTTCTTGAAATGGAAATAATGATGCTTTCATTTTTACCTCCCCGTATTGATACGGAAGTTATCCAAATAATCACGATAGAGTTGATACGAGGTCTCTGCCTTTAAGTGGGAGGCCATATCTCTATATCCGCTTACGGAATCGGTTACAATGAAAACTTTTTTGATGTTTTCATCGGCATTTGCTTTGTCTTTGAAATCCGAAAAAGCATACTCATCGACAAGCACGGCAAAGCCATTCTCGGGGAAGAGGAGCATGGCCGGGATTTCTTCCGACTGAAGCATGGGGCAAGGGCCAATGCATTCTGTTTTCATCCATAAAATCGGCACGAGTTCTTTCAGCTGTTTTCCTAAAGCCACGGCATTTTTGTCTAAAAATCCAAGCTTGAAAAAAGCGGCGTTGCTTTTAAAACCATCCGACATCGGGAGATCACTGTCGAGATAGTTGCCCTTAAGAGCGTTGCCATTCACGTCGGTTCCTCTGGTGGAGCATACGGTGCGTGGCCAAGTGACGTGGTGGGCAATTCCCAATTCTTCCCACTGCGGATCGCCCGGTTTAAAACCGGCTTTTTTTAGTTTCTTTGATTCTTCATTAGACACTTCATTATTGGTCACCATAATGCAGCGACGATGGCCGCCGTCCTCGGCATTGAGGAGATTGACAGCATGTAAAGTTGTGCCGGATCCTGCGAAAAAATCAAGGATAAGGGCATCAGGTTTGTGAGCTACAAAAAAGCGAATGGCATCGTGGACTGCATAGAGCGATTTTGGAAAATCAAAGCGTTTATCAGGGAAAATTTTATTTAATAAAGACGCACCTTGCTCTCGTGCACTGTGACTTGAAATACGCCATTGTGTCCCTGGAACGAATGGAGCCCCGCTTTCTGATGCATCTCCTAACAATATTGTTCCATATTCATCTTTACCAAGTATAGGGAATAATCCTTTTTTTACTTTTTCTCGCTCACCCTTTGCTAAATATTGTGGGACGTAACCCCATTTTTTGCTATATGTTACACGGATGAAGCCTTGATTTAATAGTTCACGCAAACTATCTTGACTGATTTGCCAGCACCCCTCTGTTCCATCTGTTTTCATTGGCCAAACGGCGATACAATTTGGAGGGATACAAGCAGCTCTAATGTTTTGTGTAAAATCAAGTGTTTCTCCAGCCCCTATAATATGTGTTCCATCAGCACTAATAAAGATAGGATAAAATTGGTTTTTGGCCTCGGCTCTCGTATCATGAGATCCTTGTCGTCTTATTGGTCGCCAACGAACAGAATCTTTGCCTGTTGTTTTTGCTGTAAGCCACTCCTCATTAAGTGGTAATTTTGCAGGAATACATCTACCAAAACGAAGAATATAAATATATTCATCCGTTCGATAAAAATCTCCAGAGCGAGCAACTCCAGTAGGATTAATCACACTGCTCACCATCTGCATTCTTGCTTCCGGAAATAGTTCCTCCAACAAGCACCCCAAATGCAAGTACTCTTTTTCATCAATGGTGCAAATAAGTACGGAGTCTTGTGGATTGAGCAGCTTTTTTGCAAGCTTCAATCTTTTTTCCATCATGGATAGCCACTTGCTGTGGCGATAGGCATCGGAGGAGTCCACGTAGTCATTGTTGTATTTCCAGTCTTTCGCACCGGTATTATAAGGCGGATCAATGTAAATACAATCCACCTGGCCGGCATAAAGATACTCTAAAAGCTGGAGCGCGTGATAGTTATCCGCTTCAATTATCGTATGCCAAAGGTCACTATCCGGCGCGTTTTGAATATGATCGATAGGTTTTAAATAAGGATAAATGGCTTCCCCAAACTCAGCAATCGATACAAGCTCGTCCACTGGGAGCTTAATCATTGCCTGCGTTTTTGTATCAAGGCAATTTGCTTTTTCGGCAGCGATGGATTTCACGATGTAGGTGGTGTTAATTTGTTTATCCTTAATAGCGACCCTGCTTCCGACATGAATCGGCACATCATAAAGCGCCGTGCATTCAGGAACATGGTCTTCAAATACCAGACCGAATTTTTTCTGTTTGGACAGTTTTTCCACTTCAGTTTTGATACGATCTCTTAACTCGGGATCTTCTATTTGGTTGATTAAATCGTTAATGGCCGCCATGTTATCTTTATCCCTCACTTTTTACCGTTATCACAATATGAAAGTGATTCACTTATCTTTCATCTTCATCGTACTACAAGGTTCATTGCATTAGGGTGATTTTATATACATAGGTAGCATAAATAGAGAATAAGTAGATTTTGTATTATTATGTACTAAAATTCAACTCTTATCAATATACATCCGTGTAAACAGTCAATAAGCCGTAGGAAAACAGCATTGATTGAAGCGGGAAGCCGCGCGCCAAACGCAAGAAAGCGAACGGAAGGACGCGGAAAAATAAACGCAATAAAAAAGAGAACCGAGCGGTTCTCTTTTTTTATTTACGTATTACAGCAGGTGGCGAATTTCTTCCGGACTTTTCGCGAGCAGGTAGGCCGGCGGCACATCGAAGATGGTGATGCAACCGTTTTTGCCTTCCGCGGCCATACGCATCAGCGCGCGCGTGTACGCGACGATGACGCTGGAGGTGAAGTTCGGATTGCTCGCCAGGCGCAGGTTGTATTCTATGACTTGCGCTTCCTGCGGCTGTGTTTCGCCGACGCGCAGAACAAAGCCGCCGTGCGGCATCGCGGCGTGGTCGCGGTCGAGTTCTTCCTGCGAGATGAAATGGATTTCCGTTTCATAGCCTTCAAAATAATTTTTGAGGTGGCGGATTTCGTTTTCGACCCGCGCTTGGTCCGCGCCGTCTTCCAAAACGACGTAGCATTCGCGCAAATGCGATTCTTGCGCCGTGAAGTCGCTCATTTCACCGTTGCGCGCGCGTTCGAGGTATTCTTCCTTGGGAACGGTGTATTGTTTGGCATCGGCGACGCCCGCAATGCGGCGGATCGCGTTGGAGTGACCCTGGCTGATGCCGCGACCCCAGAAGGTATAATTTTTACCATGCGGTAAAGCGGCTTCGCCCAAAAGACGCATCAGCGAGAAGAGACCCGGATCCCAGCCCATGGAGATGAGCGCGACTTTGCCCGCCGCTTTGGCGACACGATCCATGCCGGTGAAATGTTCTTCAATTTTGGCGTGCGTGTCGAAGCTGTCGATGACGTGGAAGTAGCGGCCGATTTCCAACCCCTGTTCCATGAGATCGTTGGCGGAGCCGCCGCAGAGGATCATCACATCGATTTTGTCTTGAAACGAGGGGATCTGATCCATGGTGAAGACCGGTGTGCCGCTTGCCGAAGTGATGCCCGAACGGCGGGAAAAAATGGCGACGAGTTCCATGTCGTCGGCCGCCTGCAACGCGATTTCCGCGCCGCGAGCGATGTTGCCGTAGCCGACGATGCCGACGCGAGTAGTGGTTGTTGTCATAATGATTCAATCCTTTCCTATGAAAAGCATGATGTAAATGTAAATTTGTAGTTTTAATTATAACAAATTTTCAAAATAGAAGTCGTGTTTCTTTTCGTCATTTATGCATGCGGATGGAGAATACGCTATAATACAATTGATAGTTGGGGAGGTGACGGGCTTGCATATTGTCAGCATGGAAATTGAAAATTACCGTACTTTTCGCCACGTGCGGATGGTTTTTGACAGCACGCAAAATTATTTGGTGGGCTCGCATAATATCGGCAAAACCAATTTTCTGAAAATACTTGAAACTTTACACGAGAAAACAGGCTTTGACGCGGATGATTTTCGCGATAAAGATAAACCGATTCGCGTGTTTATCGCTTTGCAGATGGAGCATCGTCGCCAGCTGGTGATCAACGGGAAACCGCTTGACGACGCGGACGGACTGTTGCGGCTGGAGGTGTCGCAGGAACCCGGGGCGGAAACGTTCACCATGCGCAATCTCGAACATCATGAGGTGCTTCCCGAAGACTGGAAGCAATCCGTGCGCTATCTGACGCACTTGCCGACGGGCATGCAGCGCAACGAACTCAGTGACGCGGCGCGCGCCGATTTGCGTGATATTTTAGGCCAATTCATCGCCGAAGAGGGCGAGCGTCTGCGTTCGATTCTGCACGATATGGCAAAACATTCCGGCGCGGATGTCGCGGCGGTGGATCGCCTGTCCGATTCGCTGGATACCTGGGTGGATTATCTGACGGAGTCCGACGGTTCGGAACGCGACGCGGACGATACGTTCCGCATGCTGATGCTGACGGGCTTTCAGATGTTGCGCGAATTGATGATGCTCAATGATGACCCGCGGGAACCGTTTCGGGATTATTTGATTGTCGATGACAAAGGCCGCAAGTATCTGCCGCTCATTATCGGCATCGACGAGCCGGAAATTCACCAGCATCCGTATCGCCAGCGCACGTTGATTGAGTTTTACCGCGGCATTTTGGCGAATGAAAGTCCGCTGATGTGTGAACTCTTTCAGCGTTTTCTCGGCATTGACGGTTTGGAAGGACAGCTGTTCATCGTCACCAACTCGACGGATTGCCTGATTGACGATTACCGCTATATTTTACGTCTGTACCGTGATGAGACGGGGGAAGTCCGCGCGGCCAACGGCGCGGAATTCAGCTTCGAGCCGGGGGTGGAAAAACACCTGATCATGCATTTTCCCGAAGTGAAAGAAGCGTTATTCGCCCGCTCGGTGCTGATTGTGGAAGGCGAGACGGAGTACGGCGCGTTCGCCGGTTTCGCCAAAACGTTTGGTTACCATTTTGATTTTCTCGGTGTTTGTCTGGTTAACGCGCGCGGCGAGAGTTCGATTGTCAAGATCGCGCAGCTTTTTGAACGCTTTCATCTCGGCACGGTGTCGCTCTATGACAGAGACGTCAGGATGAAGACGCCGCGCGGTGAAAATATTTTCTTTACGGATGAAATTTGTCTGGAGTTGGATATCGTCGAGCATATCTCGCGGAAAAACAAATGGGAAGTATTGTACCAGGTCGTGCACGAATTAGCGGAAGGCGACGATTTCGTGTACAAGGACATGGTCAAGCGCGCCGTGAGCAAATGGAAACCGGATCCGAAACGCATGTTCCAGTCGCGCAAACTGAAAAGCATCGGAGGACGCGATGAAGAGGGTCGACGGTTTTACTATTTCGCGTGGTTTTACAGCAATAAAGGGGTGTTGGTCGGTCGCTTGCTGGCGCAATACCTGGATGAAGATTTGATCCCGCCCGCGTTTCGATATCCGATCGAACGAGCGGCGGAGTTGGCCAAATAAATGCAATAAAAAAAGCGGCGCGAGCCGCTTTTTTCGTGGGAAATTATTGTACCGTATTTTTCAGCGTGCCGATCCCGTCAATGGTGACTTCGACGGTGTCGCCCGCTTGCAAATAGCGCGGCGGCGTAAAGCCTTTGCCGACGCCGGCGGGCGTGCCCGTTAAAATGATATCGCCCGGGAGCAGGGTGACGCCTTGCGAAAGATCGGCAATCAGCTGCGCGACGGAAAAGAGCATTTCATCGGTTGTCGCCGCCTGACGCAATTCCCCATTGACTTTCGTGGTCAGATGGAACGGCTCGTCCGGCGTGCCAACCAAAATCGCGGGGCCGAGCGGACAACTGCCGTCAAGACTTTTACCCAAGAACCATTGGCCGCGTTCGCTTTGCAGATCGCGCGCGGTAATATCGCAGGCGATCGTGTAACCGAACACGTGATCCAACGCCTGCGCGCTGTCGACCTGTTGCGTCGTCTGACCGATGATGACGGCCAGTTCGCCCTCGTAATCCAGCGCCTTTGTTACGTCGGCATGGCGCGGCAGAGGCGCTAAATGCGGCAACACGGTCGTTGTCGCTTTCGTGAAATACACGGGCGCCGACGGAAGCGGCGAGTCTTGTCCGGAAAATTCGCTGACATGCGCCGCGTAATTTTGGCTGACGCAAAACAGATTGCGGATCGGCAGAAGCGGCACGTCCCAAGTCACCTCGTCAAGGGCGAGCGGCGTCAGCGCGAGCGCTTCATTTTCTTCCTTTTGCGTGAGCGCGCTTTGTAAAATCACGAGACCTTCGGGACCGTTCGCCACCAATTCGGCGACGGTCGCGGGCAAGGGTATGAATAATGCTTCTTCCAATTCGGCGGCGCGCAAGATGTGGGCGCCGTCAGCGGTTATGATGCCCCATTCGGGCAAACCGAGGTAGGAAAAGCTGACAATTCGTAACATAGTATCATCCTTTCTGTACGCTGATTATACCACGGCGCAGATCGGCAAAGAGTGTGGTAAAATAAAAGATACATATAAGAACGTAACAACGGCAAACGGAGCGTTTGTCGGCAGGAGGAGATTATGACGGAGACGAAGACGCCGGAAGTGGCCAGCAGCAATTTTATCGAAACGGAAATCAATGCGGATATCGCGAAAAATGTGTATACCGATAATCGGGTGCATACGCGGTTTCCGCCGGAACCGAACGGATATTTGCATATCGGTCACGCGAAAAGCATTTGCTTGAATTTCGGCTTGGGAGAAAAATATCAGGGTAAAACCAACTTGCGTTTTGACGATACGAATCCGACCAAAGAAGATGTGGAGTACGTCGAATCGATCGAAGAAGACGTGCATTGGCTCGGTTTCCATTGGGACGGTGAAGTGCGTTTCGCCTCGGATTATTTTCCGCAAATGTACGAATACGCCGTGCAGCTGATCCGCGAAGGCAAAGCGTACGTGGACGATCTTTCGGGCGATGAAATCCGCGAGTACCGCGGCGATTTCAATACGCCGGGCAAGGAAAGTCCGTATCGTAACCGCCCGATCGAAGAAAACCTGCGTTTATTTGAGGAAATGAAAGAGGGGCGCTACGCCGACGGCGAAAAAGTATTGCGCGCCAAAATCGACATGGCGTCGCCGAATCTCGTGATGCGGGATCCCGTGCTGTATCGGATTTTGCACGTGCCGCATCATCGCACCGGCGATACCTGGTGCATCTATCCGATGTACGATTTCGCGCATCCGGTATCGGACGCGATTGAACGGATCACGCATTCGGTCTGCACGCTGGAATTTGAAGCGCATCGTCCGCTCTATAACTGGGTCTTGGAAAGCTGGTCGGATCCGGAGCATCCGCGGCAGATTGAATTCGCCCGCCTGAATGTCACCACGATGATTACCAGCAAACGCAAATTGCGTCGGCTGGTGGAAGAACACATCGTCAGCGGCTGGGACGATCCGCGCATGCCGACGATTTCGGGAATTCGCCGCCGCGGTTACACGCCGGAAGCGCTGCGGGATTTCTGCGATCGCATCGGGGTCGCGAAAAACGACAGCTTGGTGGATATCAGTCTGCTTGAATTTTGCATTCGCGAAGATTTGAAAAATAAAGCGCCGCGCCTGATGACGGTGCTCGATCCGTTGAAAATTACGCTCGTCAATTATCCGGAAGGGCAAACAGAAGAACTGCCGATCGCCAATAACCAGGACGCGCCGGACATGGGCGAACGCATGGTTCCGTTTTCACGAGAATTGTATATCGAACGGGCCGATTTTATGGAAGAACCGGTGAAAAAATTCTTCCGTCTGGCGCCGGGCCGCGAAGTGCGTTTGCGCAACGCTTACATTATTCGCTGTGAAGAAGTCGTCAAAGATGAAAACGGCGAAATCATTGAATTGAAATGTACTTATGATCCGGACTCCAAGAGCGGCTCGCCCGGCAGCAACCGCAAGGTGAAAGGCGTCGTGCATTGGGTAGAAAGGCATACGGCGGTACCTGTCGAAGCCCGTTTGTATGATTATCTCTTCCCGGAAGATGATACCGATGACGGACGCGATTTCGTCGAGAAAGCCAATCCGGATTCGTTGGTCGTCAAACAAGCGGTCGCGGAGCCCGCGATTTTGGATTATCCCGTGGGAACGCGTTTCCAATTCATTCGCCAGGGGTACTTTGTCATTGATCCGGATACGACCGAAGAGCATCTCGTCGTGAATCGCATTGTCGGTTTGCGCGATACTTGGGCGAAATTGCAAAAACAAAAAGAAAAAGAAAAGCAGGCCAAGTAAGAAGGGAGACGTCATGAAACAATTATGGATCGCCGCCGCGCTTGCCGTGCTCGTTTCGGGATATACGGCTCTGGCCGCGGACGCGGTTGTGCCGTCGCTGGGGAAATGGACCCTTCCCGCAGACACGACGCAGGTGGCGGGAGAAGTATCGGTGCGCGGGACAAATGGCGCGCCGAAAATCTCCGCTTTTTACCAAGACCAAGGATTTAAAAACGGCCATTACTACCTGCTGGTACGACAGAATCAGGCCGCTTTCGCATATGCGGCGCTCGCGGTGATTCCGCAGGAACGAGCGGTGACGCCGCGGTATGATCGGACGCGTTCGGTGTATCGCCCCGTACAGAAGGAGCGTGGTGCATATTACCAAGTTCCGGAGCAAAAGGATCTGTTGGCGGAGGCGCGCAACCGTGGCGTGTATCATCGCGACGCGAAAAATGATCGCTTGCAACGGCACGCCATGACGTCAAAAATGACGCTCGATGAAGCGGCAGCGTACTGGAACCGCGAAGTCATTCCCGCGATTCCGAACCGCGCTGAAACCGTCGAATTCATGCCGACCAAAGGCAATCGAATCTACACGGCGACATGGACGACCAGTCAAATGGAAAAGGGCATTCTTTACCGCGAGATCACCCATGCCGAACTTTTGAAGAAAAACGGCCAAGTATACGCGGTGTTAGTCAGCGCCGATGATCGTCAAAGAGAATGGCTCACCCGGCTGACGCAGGCGCTTGGCGCGTGGCATTGATTCGGATTGACAAGGGCATGTACTATCGTTATGATAGGCGTAGTAAAGAAACATATATCTGGCATCTTAGAGGAGGCATATTATGGCTAATATAGCAATTGTGTATTGGACAGGATCCGGCAACACCGAAGCGATGGCGAATGCGATCGACGAAGGCGCCAAAGCGGCGGGCGCGGAAACGCAACTTTCTTTCGTGACCGACGTTACCGCGGACGATATTGCCGCATTTGATTATATTGCGCTCGGCTGCCCGGCCATGGGTTCGGAACAGCTCGAAGAATACGATTTTGAACCGTTTTATGAAGAACTTGCCGGACATCTCGCCGGCAAAAAAGTAGCGCTTTTCGGTTCGTATGCATGGAACGACGGCCAGTGGATGGACGACTGGGCCGGTCGTGTTGCCGAAACCGGCGCGGACATTGTCGCGGATCCGGTCAAAGCGTACGCGTACCCCGATGATGACGCGCTTGAAGCTTGCCGCCAACTCGGCGCAGCGTTAGCGAACGCCTAAACCGAACGCCACGTTTACGTGGCGTTTTTCTATCTGAGGAGGGAACGTATGAAAGTCGCTGTCATTTATTGGACGAACACCGGTAATACGGAACAGATGGCGGAAGAGATCGCACTCGGCGCACGGGATGCCAGCGCCGACATTACCCTGACCGCATATGCGGACACCACGCCCGCCGAAGCATTGCAAGCGGATCAGCTGATTTTGGGTTGCCCCGCCATGGGTATCGAGGAATTGGAGGACGGGGAAGTCGTACCGTTCATGCAGGAACTCTATCCGCAACTCGCCGGTAAACGGGTCGCTGTTTTCGGTTCGTGCGGCTGGTCGCACGGGGAATGGTTGACCAAGTGGGTGCAGGAACTCAGCGATGCCGGCGCAGAGGTTGTCGCTCCGCCATTGTCCTGCCAAGGTACGCCGGATGATGAGGCACTGGCCTCTTGTCGCAAGTTGGGACAAGAGCTCGCTCAAAAATAAAACTGAAAAAGTCGCCAACGGCGACTTTTTTAGATAGCCGATATCGCCAACGGATAAATATCGTAAAATTTGTCCGCGCGGCACGGGCAGAAAATGTGAGTAAAGTGCTCTCGGTATGCTATAATAGATAAAATATAGAAGAAAACAAATTAACGATACGGAGGAATCTTATGCCTGTCATTCATGTGCATTTGCTCGCCGGGCGCAAAGTGGAGCAAAAACGCGCCTTTGTGAAAAAAGTAACGGATGCGGCGGTCGCCGAATTGGGCTGTCCGGCCCAAAATGTTAGAATTGTTTTCCATACACTGACGAAAGAAGATCTCGCTGAGGGCGGCGTTTTACGCGCCGACCGCGACTGAAGGAGAGGGAGCGTGCGATGATGGACGAAAAATTTCAAAAAGAAGGTCTGACATTTGACGACGTGCTGCTGATACCGGGGGCATCGGATGTACTGCCGCGCGATGTCAAAGTGGACACCTGGCTGACCAAAGAAATTCATTTGAATATTCCGATTATGAGTGCGGGCATGGATACCGTCACCGAATCGGGCATGGCGATTGCGATGGCGCGCGAAGGCGGCATCGGCGTCATTCATAAAAATATGACGATTGATGAACAGGCGCGGGAAGTGGACAAAGTCAAACGTTCCGAACACGGCATCATTGTCGATCCGATTTACCTCGGACCGGACAACCTGCTGCAGGACGCGGAAGACCTGATGGCGCGCTACCGTATTTCGGGCGTACCGGTTACCGTGGACGGCAAGCTCGTCGGTATTATCACGAACCGAGACATGCGTTTTGAAACCGACATGTCGAAAAAAATCGGCGAAGTGATGACGAAAGAAGGTCTCGTTACCGCGCCGGAAGGAACGTCATTGGAAGATGCGAAACGTCTGTTGTGGGAGCACCGCATCGAAAAATTGCCGCTGGTAGATGGCGCGGGCAATTTGCGCGGTCTGATCACGATTAAAGATATCGAAAAAACAAAAAAATATCCGAACTCCGCGAAAGACGGCAACGGTCGTTTGTTGGCGGCGGCGGCCATCGGCGTTGGCAGTGACATGCTGGAACGCGCGGAAGCATTGGTAGGCGCCAATGTGGATGTGCTCATTGTCGATACGGCGCACGGTCACTCCGCGGGCGTTATTCGCGCGGTCAAAAAACTGCGCGAAGCATTCCCGCACACCAATCTGATCGCGGGCAACGTAGCGACCGGCGAGGCGACCGAAGCATTGATCGAAGCCGGCGCGGATGCGGTTAAAGTCGGTATCGGACCGGGTTCGATTTGCACGACCCGTGTCATCGCCGGTATCGGCGTACCGCAGATTACAGCGGTTTATGACTGCAGTCGGGTGGCGGCGCGTTACCATGTGCCGGTCATCGCCGACGGCGGCATCAAATACTCGGGCGACATGGCTAAAGCCTTAGCGGCCGGCGCCAGCGTCGTCATGCTCGGCAACCTTTTGGCGGGCACGCAGGAAAGCCCGGGCGAAACGGTAATTTACCAGGGCCGTTCGTACAAAGTGTACCGCGGCATGGGCTCGCTCGGCGCGATGAAAGCGGGCAGCAAAGATCGCTACTTCCAGGAAAACATGGACAAATTGGTGCCGGAAGGTATCGAAGGCCGCGTACCGTACAAAGGCACGGTGGCGGATTCGATTTACCAGATGGTCGGCGGTCTGCGCGCCAGCATGGGTTACTGCGGCGCGAAAGATCTGGAAGCCATGCGTTCGGAAACTAAGTTTGTGCGCATTACCAATGCGGGACTGATTGAAAGTCATCCGCATGATATAAATATCACCAAAGAAGCGCCGAACTACAGTATGAATTAAGGTGCCTTCCATGCAGTGGGAACGGCATTCGATTCTGGGCGTTGCCATTGACGCCCTCACACTCGAAACCGCTGTCGCGCAGGTGGACACTTGGCTCGCGCAAAAGGAAACGAAATTTATCGCCACCGCGAATGCGGAAATGGTCATGCGCGCGTATAAAGATCCCGCGTTCGGTCAGGTATTGGCCGCGGCGGATATGGTGCTCGCGGACGGGGCGGGAATTGTTTGGGCCGGTGAACAGCTTCATAAGCATTTTCCGGCACGCGTAGCGGGTATTGATTTTATGACCGCGCTCGTGGAACGTGCGGCGCAAACGGGAACCAAGATGTATTTCTTCGGCGGTGCGCCCGACGTCGCCGCCGAAGCGGCGCAGCGGCTGGAAAGCCGTTTCGGCACGCTGCCGATTGTCGGCGTGCGGGACGGCTATTTTTCCGCGTCGGAAAATGACGCGATTGCCGCCGACATTCGGGAAAGCGGCGCGCAGCTTTTATTTGCGGGCCTCGGCGTTCCGAAGCAGGAGTATTGGCTGACGCGGATGCGGCCGCAATTGCCGGGCATTGTATCGCTCGGTGTGGGCGGTTCTTTTGACGTGCTTTCCGGTCGATTAAAACGGGCGCCGCTTTTCTGGCAAAAAAATCGCTTGGAATGGTTGTATCGTTTGGCTCTTCAACCGTCCCGGTTACGGCGGATGGGAGCGTTGCCGCAATTTATGTGGCAGGTGAAACGTTCCGCCAACCGAAGGAGGAAATAATATTGTCACAGATCACGATCGTGAAAGAAGGCTATCCCTTTATAGGGGGAGCTCTTTTCGTCGCGCTCCTGACAGGGTTGCTGATATCATGGCACTGGGCCTTGTTGCCTTTTCTATTTGCGCTTTTTTTCACCTTCTTCTTTCGTTCGCCCCGGCGGAATGTGCCGCGTGACCCCGACGTGCTTGTGTCACCGGCCGACGGCACCGTGATGCGGGTCGAAGAAGTAGAGGAAGAGTTGTTTTTGGGTGCGCCCTGTTATAAAGTTACGATTTTTTTATCCGTATTTGATGTGCATGTCAATCGCAGTCCGATGGCGGGTGATATTACGTTTCGTCAATACACCTGCGGCGGTTTTCGCCCCGCGTTTCAAAAAAGTGTAGGTTATGAAAACGAACGCCACACGATCGGTCTTGAAAACGAACGAATTTCGATTGTCGTTACGCAGATTGCGGGCCTTTTGGCGCGCCGCATCGTGTCCTGGAAAAAACTGGGCGATCGGTTGGGTAAAGGCGAGTTATACGGAATGATCAAGTTCGGTTCGTGCACGGAAGTGTTTATGCCGAAAAATGTGGCTGTTTGCGTAAAAAAAGGGGATCGTGTGCGCGGCGGCGAAACTGTTATCGGGAGAATAGTAGATGCGTAAAGAATGGATACCGAATCTTTTTACGGCTTTAAATATTGCCATGGGAACACTGTCCTTGATGTTTACCGTGCAGGGAAATTTCGACGCGGCCGCCTGGGCGATTTTGCTCGCGGCGGTGGCGGACGGTTTGGACGGACGGGTGGCTCGCGCGTTTGGCGTGGCCGGAGATTTCGGTAAAGAGTTGGACTCATTATGCGATGTGGTATCGTTCGGTGTAGCGCCGGCGGTTTTGCTCTATACTTGGCAAATGGCGCTCATGCCGCTCGGTTTGGGCGCGATGGCCGCTATGCTTTTAGCGGTCTGCGGCGCGATGCGCTTAGCTCGCTTCAATATTAATACGGATGTGGTGCACGGCTTTTTCATGGGGATGCCGATCCCGACGACGGGATGTTTGGCGGCGACCTATGTGTTGTCGGATGCGCCGTTACCGGTGTATCTTACCTGGGTGCTGACATTGGTATTGGCATGGGTGATGGTCAGCGAAATGCATTACCCGGATTTTAAAGGTAAAGCCGCCGATCCGGTGCAGAAAAAAGCGCTGGCGGCCGTGGTCGTCATCGGCTTGCTCTTGCTGTTCGACGAACCGTCACGCTGGGCGTTTGTATTCTTTTTTATGTACTTCTTATTCGGCATTTTAAATACAATTTGGAATCGATTGGATCGATCCGGCGGAAGGAGAGCGTAGTATGACCTATTACATGGATATCATCATGGTACCCATCCAGATCATCGTGGCGCTGTTCACGGTGTACTACACGGTCTTGGCTATTTCTGGCATGTTCCGCAAAAAAGAGGTCAAGATCCTGACGCCGAAAAATCGTTTCGCCATTATCGTCGCGGCGCATAATGAAGAGCAGGTTTTGGGCGCGCTGATTGATAATCTTTTCATGCTGAGATATCCGCGTGAACTTTACGATGTCTATGTCGTCGCCGACAACTGCACCGACGGTACCGCGCAACTCGCTCGAGATCACGGCGCCATCGTCTATGAACGATTTAATAAGGAAGAGGTCGGCAAAGGCTATGCGATGGACTGGCTGTTTCATAAGGTTTATGAAACAGGTATTGAATACGACGCCTTTTGCGTATTCGACGCGGATAACCTCGTCCATCTGGATTTTCTGACGGAAATGAACAGCCGTTTGGAAAAAGGCGAACAGGTTATTCAAGGTTACCTGAGCGCGAAAAACCCGTCGGATACATGGGTATCCGCGACGTTCGCGATGGCGTTTTGGATCATCAATCATCTGTGGCATCTGGGCAAGTATAATATCGGTCTTTCCACCGCGCTCGGCGGCACGGGCATGTGCATTTCGAGTCGGGTTCTGCGAACCTACGGTTGGGGCTGCAACTGTTTGACGGAAGATATGGAGTTTTCCATGAAAATTCTGTACGAGGGCAATATTCGTACGACATGGGCCGACGACGCTATTGTTTACGATGAAAAACCGCTCCGCTTCATGCAGTCATGGAACCAACGTAAACGCTGGGCGCAGGGACACTTTGACTGTGCCGGACGGTACATTCCCAAATTATTCAAACGCGGTTTTTCGACCGGTAATATTCGCATGCTTGACGGTATTTTACAATTGTCGCAGCCGCATTTTATGCTGCTTTCGACCTTTTATTTATTGATGACTTATGTAAACGCTTCTGTCCCGTTCTTTACAAATGTGTTGTATAATGACCGCGTTATGCCGGTGGAATTTTGGACGACCATCGGTACCTTGCAATTTATTTTGCCGATTATCGTATTGTGGCGGATCAACGTTCCCAAAAAAGTTTGGCTGTACATTCCCATGTATCCGATCTTCATTTATTCTTGGGTGCCGATTACCTTCCTGGGATTCCTGAACCGACATAAAAAAGAGTGGAGCCATACCCAACATACGCGGCAAATTTCGTTTGATGAAGTGCCGTTACATTTGGACAGTAAAGGACCGAATTAATGCATATTTTCATGTCAAATGACGATGGGATTGAAGCGCGTGGCTTGCGCATGCTGGCGCGCGGCTTAGTGGATCTCGGTGAAATTACGCTGATTGCGCCGCATCAGGAGTGCAGTTCGAGTTCGTCGGCGCTGACTTTGCGGGAGCGTTTGTATCTCAAGGAAGAGCATACGGGCGAACCGCGTTTCAAGGCGTTTTCTTTTACCGGGCGACCGGCCGATTGCGCGAAATTCGGCATCTCGTATTGGTTGCAGGACACGCCGCCGGATTTGGTGGTATCCGGGATCAATAACGGTTATAACGTCGGCAGCGACGTGACTTACTCCGGAACGGTGGCGGTCGCGCTGGAAGGGCATTACGAAAAAATTCCGTCGCTTGCGGTTTCGGGGCAGACATTTGATGAAGAATTTTTGGAACGGGCGGTGCCTTTTGTTCGTGACTTTATCCAAAAAGTTTTCGTGAAAGGGAAATATCCGGGATTGCTGAATTTAAATATTCCCAATATTCCCGAAATCAACTGGCAGCATGTCAAAGTCTGTCGTCAGGGCCTGCAGATTTATGAAAACGCGATCACGTCAGCGGTGGATGAAGACGGTCAGATTTACTACCGTGTCAAAGGACGCGCGTTGCCGGATTCGGATCATGAAGACGATGTCTACTTTTTGCATCGCGGCTGGATTACGGTGACGCCGCTGACCTGGTATCAGGGTGCGGATCAGGAGATCGGCGCGGTGGAGGATCTGTTGCATTCGATTGCGCAACGAGAAGTGAAGAAATAAAAAAAGACGAGCTCAGCTCGTCTTTTTTGTTGCGGTGTTAGCGGTTGTGTTCGCCGTTATATTTTGAATTTTCGCCGAGCACTTTGGATACGGCCGTTTTCAGAATTTTTTTGCCGTACGTAAGGGCCTCGGTGTTGAAATGCATATTCGGCTGATGTAACCCGGGCTTGAGGTCGGCGCCCAGACCGTAAAAGCCGACGTGCAGATTCGGTTTGGCGATGACGTAGTAGCAGAAATCTTCGCCGCCCGGTGTGGTCTGCGCCGGCAGCGTGTTTTCGCGGCCGAGCACTTCGGCAATGCTATCTTCCAACAGTTCGCACATGTCGTCGTTATACTCGGCGGCCGGTAAATCGATCAATGTTTTGCAGGTGCAGGTGCAGGAAAAAGCGGCGACTGCGTTTTCCACGGCGATTTTGATTTTTTCATTGAGCTCTGCCATGGTATCGTTATCACCGGCGCGCATATCAAAAGCGAGCAATACTTTGTCAGGGATCGCGTTTGTCGCGCCGGAATCACAGAGGCAGCGGGTGGCTTTGACGCTGAACGAACGCTCCGGATTCGGTTGGATTCCCGTGGCGGCGAGTATCGCCAGTGCCGCCGCGTGCAGAGCGTTGTGACCCAAATGCGGGCGCGCGCCGTGCGCGCGTTGTCCTTTGATTTCGAACTCCACGGTGTGGCTTGCCGAGTAGTAGAGGGCGGCGATCGCCTGTCCCAATTTCGCTTCCTGGATCGGACGGACATGTTGCCCGATCAGATAATCGACATCATCCAACACGCCGCTGTCGACGATCGTGTACGCGCCCTGGCCGATTTCTTCCGCCGGCTGGAAAATCACTTTCAGCTTACCGCGTTTGACGATGCCTTCTTTAATAATTTCTTCTCCGGCCGCCAGAGCCATTGCCGTGTGGCCGTCATGACCGCAGCTGTGGATCGCGACATGCTTACCGTCGACGATATGTCCGAGCGCATCCATGTCGGCGCGTACGGCCATTGTCGGACCGGGTTTGCCGCTGTCGAAGATGCCGACGACACCGGTGTGCCCGCCCAGTCCTTCCGTGACGTCAAAGCCGGCTTCCCGCAGCGTTTTGGCCACGAATTCGGACGTTTTATGCTCCTCCAACCCAAACTCCGGGATGGTATGTAAATATTCTCTGAAATCCTGTTCTCTTGCCATACTATTCCCTCCTTTAGTACCAACAGTATAACACAGTCGCTTACGCCAAACGGACAAATTCTAATTTGTGACTAAAATATGTTGGTAAAGCAAATGATAAATGTTATAATGGACGTAATATTTTTTTTAGGAATACTGTATTCCGCCCGACGCGAGCCTTGGCATCGCGCGGTTTTTTTAACAGGAAGGAAGGGGATGCAGATGGCAGAAGAAAAGCAGAAAACTGTTGCGCCGCAAGGCCAACCTGCCGAATCGACAACAAAGTCGGATCGACGGCAGGAAGCGGAGCGTCTGCTCGGCGGTAAAGTCGGCATCGGCGCTTACATCGCGTTGATTGCGGCCATTATTTTTTTCTCCGGCATTTTGATGAAAGTCGACGGTATGAAGTGGTTGAGCGCGTTTGACTATACGACCTTGATCGGTAAGTACGGTACGATGAAAGTACCGGAAAAAGCGACTTGGCTCGGTATGGGCGGGTTCTCCGCACGGCAAGGCTTTTTATTCGCGCTTTCGTTGGCACCGTCCGTGATGCTTGCATTGGGCGTGATCGAAGTGCTTGCACAATACGGCGCGATTCGCGCGGCGCATAAGTTGATGACGCCGCTGTTGAAACCGATTTTAGGCTTACCGGGGCTGACGGGACTGGCGCTGATTACGGACTTGCAGAGTACGGATGCCGGTGCTGCGCAGACGAAAGAATTGTTTGATGAAGGTCTGATCAGTGACAAGGAACACACGGTTATGACCGCTTGGCAGTACAGCGGCGCGGGCATGATCAGCAATTACTTCGCCACCGGTTCGGCGGTATTTGCGGTATTGACCGTACCGGTTATTTTGCCGTTGGGAATTATTTTTGTCATGAAATTTGTCGGCGGCGCCTTTGTCCGCTTTATGTTAAGTACGGTTTACGGAAAGGATTTTGCCAATGAATAACACAGATACGCAAAGCAAAAATCCTTTTGACGTATTCGTCATCGGGGCTCGCAAAGGTTGGAACATCGCGGTCAACAATATGATCCCGAACGTCTTGATGGCGTTTGCGATCGCGCACATTTTGGATCTTCTGGGTGTGCTCAATTTTATGAGCGTGATTTTCGGACCGGTCATGGGGATCTTCGGCCTGCCGGGACAGGCGGTCATGGCGCTTTTGACAGCGTGGCTTTCTCTTTCCGCTGGCGTCGGCATGGCGGTATCGCTCGCGGGGCAGGGCCTTTTGAACGGCACGCATTTGACGATTTTATTGCCGGCGATGGTTCTGATGGGATCGCAGCTGCAGTACATGGGTCGACTGCTCGCGGTCGCCGATGTCAAAAAGAAATACTGGCCGCTGCTGATGCTGACCAGTATCTTGAATGCTGTAATTGCCATGTTCATCATGCGCATATTGGCGTAATGACAAATAAAAAGCACACCTTTCGGTGTGCTTTTTTTATTGCGTTATTTTGTATGTTTTTCCCGCGCTTCGTCAAGCAGAGCGATCGTTTGATCGGTGGAAAGTACCTGGCAATAAATCAGGTTCATGATTTTCAGCTCCGCGTCGTGGAGTTCCTGCGTCGCGGCCGCGCACGCATCTTCTACGCAAATGACTTGGAAACTGTCGTCCGCTAAGCCGCGCACCGTTCCGGCGACGCACTGATCGGTGACGATGCCGCCGACAACCACCGTTTTAATGCCCATATTGCGTAAAATACGGCAAATATTCGTACCGGTCGTCACACTGTCGGTCGTTTTGTTGAAAACAAGCTCATTGTCTTGCGGGGTGAGTTCTTCCAACATCGCAGCTTCCTGCGAATCGGCATGAATGAAGATGCCGTTCCAGCCGTCCGATTTCTGTACGGTTTCCCGATCTTCTCCGTCAGGCAGCAAACAGGCGATTCGCCCGAATGTAACGCGCAACTGATGCTCGCGGAAATAATCGAGCAGGCGGCGCGAGTTGGGGATGGTCGTCGTTTTCAAACGATCGCGGAAATATTTCCAGCGGTCCCATGTGCCTTCTTTTTTCAATTCCAGCGCTTCGCCCATTTCGTCATGAGCGAATTCGTTTTGCAGATCGACGAGAAGCAAGGCCGTCGTTTTCGGATCCAGATTGAGCTCCGGATAGGTTTCGACGTCCTGGTAGTAAAACGAACGGTACTTCGGATCGACTTGAATTTTCATGAAAGACCTCCTTAAAAATATACACTTCTTTTTTATTACCAATATTACTTCCCAAAGGAAATGACAGCCTGATTGAATTTTTCCGGCTGTTCAAAGAAAAAGAAATGACCGGCCTCGGTAAATTCTTTATAATCGCCGCGCGGCAACAAGGTCGTGATATGCTGACCCTGCGTGACGCCGGCGGGGAAGACGTGATTGTCCGAACTCATGACAAGTGTCGGCACGCTGACGGTCGGCAAGACCGCGGAAAAATCATTTGTCAGGTAATCGTTGTAAATCGCGACCGCGCTCCATGGAGCGGCGGCGCGCATGTCCTCGAGAGCAAACCCCGCATCGGCGGGCGGCTCTCCGTGCCAGCATTTTTTGAAAAACGCTTCGGTAAAACCGTCGCGATCGTTAAGGTATTGGTTGACCTGCGCATTCCATTGATCCGCGTTGAAACCTTTCAGCGCATGACTATTCCAACGCTCGGGACTGTAGGGGAACGGCGTCATATCGATCAGCAGCACGCCCGTGACGCGGCCTTCCGTACCGAATTGGTCCCAGTAGGAAAGCACGGTCGGTCCGCCGAGCGACCAGCCGCCTAAAATCACGTCCTGCAAACCGAAATTTAAGATAATTTCGTGAATATCGGAAGCATATTGACGGATCGTGTGCCCCGCCAATGTTTTTTGGGAGCGGCCGTGACCCCGCAAGTCCCAGGTGATGACCTGAAAGTGGCGATTGAGTTCGTCACGATTTTTTTGCCAGCAGCGCCCGGAACAGAGCCAGCCGTGACACAACATCAGCGGTCGGCCTTTGCCGGAAATCTCCACGTAGAGTGACGTGCCGTCTTTGGTCTTGAAATACAGCGATCCGTTTTTCATACTCCACCTCCGAAATTACTTTAAACTGTCATATGCGGCCTGCCAGCTTTGTGTTCGAATACAGGCTTCGGCCGCGAGGTCATGTTCCATAAAACCGTTGGCCCGATACCAGGCAATTTGCTTGGCGATATCATCGGTTGCAAGTTTACCGTCGCGATCGATGTAGGGAAGACTGCGACTGACATCGGCGGCCGGCGTTTGCGTATACCGGCTGATGATTTCGACCACTTCGCGAAAACGCGCATCCGTTTCCAGACGTTTGGCCGGCGTCATCGCCGGTGCGTCGGCGAACACCGCATCATAGTAGTCTCTGCAGGCGCGGATATACGCTCGCATAAAACGCTTCCCAGCGTCATTATTTTGGGCAAAACGCGGCGCGTAAAAAACGGCTGAGGTCTGATAGGTCAAGCGTTCTCCCACCGGCGTCAGCAATTTTACCTGACCGCTTTCCAACAGCTGGGAGGCAAAGGGCTCATTGACAATCGCGCCGTCAATTTGTCCGGATGTCAGCGCCGCTAAAACGGCGCTCACTTTGCCGAGGTTCGCATAATTTACCGCGGTGCGATCCAAGCCTGCCTGCTCAAGCAAATGGCCTGCCATGTACTGGTAAGTGGAACCCGCCTGCGTATTTCCCAGCGTTTTCCCCGCCAGATCTTTCACCTCGTGCACACCCGCCGCATACGCTTGCGGCGTCACGACAAGAAAGCTGCCGGAGTGTTCGGGAACTTCCCGACCTTTATCGGCGACAAGATAGGGAACCTGCCCGGCCGCCGCCAAATTGTAAAGACCCGCCGTCAAACCGGTAGCGCCCACGTCAATGGCGTTCGATGCCGTCGCGACAGCGATCGGTTGCGCCGCGTCAAACCAGACCGGTTCCGGCGCAATGCCCTCCTCCGCAAAATATCCTTTTTCGATGCCGATAAAAAGCGGCGCGGAACTGGCCAGCCGCAACATCCCCACTTTAACGGGGATTGGTGCTGCGGAAGGGGACGCGGACTCTTGACCGCAACCGGCCAGCATCAATATTCCTAAACAAAGCGCCAGCAGGCGCCACAGGATTTCTTTCATAATACCCCCTTACTTTACATTTATTATACCATTCTTGACTCGTCAGTGCGTGTGAAAAGCATATTTACTATAAGCGCAGACCAAATACGATTCGTTTGGCCGTAAAACGATATTGATATTATGCGAAAGTATCATAAATAGGCAGTCAGCGTGCGCGTTTTTCGGTCGGCGAATCGACTAGTCGGCGAATCGACTACAAGAAAATATATAAATAAAATCTGCCAAGCAAAAATATTATGTTTGCATCGCGTCCGCACCAAATATTGTATTCTACTCAAAATTGATTCAGCCCCAAAGACGAGTATTTAAAAATTTTACAGAATACCGTCAGTCATGCGGCCGGGAGATTTCGGAAGAAGTTTCTTATACAGTTAGTAGTATGCATTTCTGTGGCGCATCAAAAATAAATTTAAGCCTTGACGTATCGGGCTGTTTTTTTTATAATAAACGAGATGAATTCATAAATTTATCAAATAATGTTAGACTTTTAAGCACCTAATTGAGAATACAAAGTAGAGGAGTTTATTTATGAAATTAAAATCCGCAACATTATTGCTCGCGTTGGCGGGTATGGTAAGCGCGCAGGCCGCGCAACCGTTCAGTGATGTAACGCCGCAGGATTGGGCGTACCAAGCGGTGCAGCAGCTGGCTGCCGAAGGGATCATCGAAGGGTATCCCGATCGGACGTTTCGGGGAGAAAACGCGATCACCCGTTACGAAATGGCGCAATTGGTCGCCCGTGCGATGGTCAGAGAAGACTGGATGAATGCTGAACAGCAGCAACAGTTACAACAACTCGAAGCGGAATTTGCGAAAGAACTCAGCAGTCTGGGCGTTCGTGTCAGCGCACTGGAAGACCGTGTCGGCAATGTGAAAGTCAGCGGCGCGGTTCGTTTATCCTACCAGACCGGCGATTCGGATATTCGTGACGGTTACGGCAGCGGTGATGATCGTGTCGAAGCGAAAGCCGATATTAAATTCGCCGCCCAAGTCAGCCCGAAAACCACGGTGACCACGGTTTTGGAATCCACGCTCAACCTCAACGGCGAACCGTACACGGATGCGGGGTATGACGGATTTAAAGGCTACAATAACTATGAGAATTTGGAAGTCAAATATCTTTTTGCGCAGCATCATTTCGACAAAGGCTCGCTTGTTTTCGGTAAATACCGCGCGGACTTGGGCGTAACCGGTATTTTCTACAATGACGCGTTCAGCGGTATCGGTCTGACTTTAGGGGACCCGACGCGGGGCAGCCATGTTAAAGTTTCCTACGGTAATGTACAGAACCTGAATATGCCGTTTGTCCATCCGATGCTCGCTGCCTACGACATTCAGAGTCGTGAAGATCATTCGGCATTTACACCGGAATCGTTATTCCTCGAATACGCCTATCACCAGCAGCGTAAAGTCGATTTCACCGCTTGGCATTTGCTTCCGAGCAGCAAAACCGGCGAAGTCGTTAAAGTGTACGGCGCAGGCCTGTCCGTTTGGCCGCATCCGTTCGTCAACATTCATGGCGACTATATTTTGAATAACGCGAAAAACATAGTGAATAACGAAAAACCGAAACTCTGGACCGCCGGCGCGTCTTTCGGCATCGCGCATCCGGCGTATCCGCGTTCCTTCCAGGTCGGTATTGATTACTTCTCCAGCGATGCCGGTTCGTACTTCGGCGGCAACAAATTAGAAGTACTGCGTCCGTACCTGAGCGGCATGCAACAAGCGGATGCTCACTTCCTGCAAGGTGATTCATGGAAACCGACGGGCAACCCAATCTATGATGGCGCGCAGGCGCAAGTCAAACAGCAGCTGGAAGCCATTTACGGTAACCAATCGACCGCGTCCTACTTCGCCGACATGATGGAGGAATGGACATTCGATCCGAAAAATGCGCCGAGATACTTCCGCCAGAACTACAATCGAAAACACGGCGGCGCGGAAGGCTGGATGGCCAGTCTTAAATATGTACCGGTGAAAAATGTGTACATGGAAGCATTTTACGTCTTCGATGCAAAAAATAAAGCGGGTGCAAAGCTCGACGATACGTTCCGCATCCAGGCGACCTATCTCTTCTAATGATAAAAAAGCGGCTTCGGCCGCTTTTTTGTTGCGTCATTTACAACACCGGTGATTCTTGTCAAAACCTGCTGTAAAAAGGAACGCAAAAGCGCGTTAAAAGACTGTCAAGTAAGGGCAAGAGGAGATGGAACGCGCCGCTCCGTGTTATAATACACTCGAGGTGATAAAGTGAATCCAAATATTCGTATGTTGGCGATCGACATGGACGGCACGCTGTTGCATGACGACACGACGATTTCGCCATACACACATGACATATTGACGCAGGCGTTGGCGGCCGGCGTGCGGGTGGTTGTGGCGACAGGGCGCATGTTTTGCTCGGCGCGACAACTGGCGACCGAACTCGGGCTGGGCGATGTGCCTCTGGTCACGTATTCGGGTGGCTTGATCGCCAAGTGCATTTCCGGTGAAATTTTATATCATGCGCCGATTCCGCTGGCCACCGCGCGCGAAATCGTGGCGACGGCGCGCGAGTTGGACGCGTTCGTACATGCCTATGTGCATGATGAATTGTGGGTGCGCTTTCGCGACCGGCGCGTTGACGATTACGAGAAACGTTGCCGCATCGAAGCGAAAGTGATCGGTGCTGAAATGGATGCATTAGCAGCCGCGCCGACGAAACTTTTGATTAATGAACCCGATCCGCAAAAAATAGCGCGCATAGCCAAAGTATTGCGGGAAAAATTTGCCGGGCGGGTGCACTTTGTACAGTCATCGCCGATGTTCTTTGAAATGGTGGCGCCTCACGTCAGCAAAGGGGTCGCCGTCGAGCAGCTGGGACTTCGGTACGGTATCGGTATGAAACAGACGATGGGATTCGGCAACGCGCAAAATGATTTCGATCTGTTGCGTGCGGTCGGCTGGCCGGTGGCGGTCGCCAATGCCGTGCCGGAACTGAAAGCGGTAGCGGGGTATATTGCGCCGAGCAACAATGAGGACGGCGTCGCGAAAACAGTCGCGAAATATGTATTGGAGGCAAATGATGGCCGGTGATTTTCAGCTGATTATTATGACGGGCATGTCCGGGGCGGGAAAGTCTCGCGCACTCCAAATTTTGGAGGACATGGGGTACTTTTGTGTGGACAATTTACCGCCGGTACTGATTCCGAAATTCGCGGAAATCTGTCGCGAAGGCGGTCCGAAAGTCCAGCACGCGGCGCTGGTTGTCGATATTCGCGGCGGTGAATTTTTCACGTCGCTCGTGGACGCGCTGCAACAATTGGCGGCGGGCGGTTACCATTACCGGCTGCTCTTTTTGGATGCGACGGACAATGTGCTGGTACGCCGCTATAAGGAAACCAGGCGGGCGCACCCGCTGGCGCCGCGCGATCGCATTTTGCAGGGGTTGCAAAAAGAGCGCGCGCTTTTGCGCGGTATCAAGGAGCAGGCGGCCTCGGTAATCGATACGAGCGAACTTTCTTTGCAGGGATTAAAGGGTCTGTTGCAGCAGCAGTTTAAAAATTACAGTACGGCGGAAGGATTCAATATTACGGTGGTGTCATTTGGATTTAAGTTCGGCACGCCGCTGGATTTGGATATGATGCTGGATGTGCGTTTCTTGCCGAATCCTTTTTACCTGGATGAATTGAAACACTCGTCGGGACGGGTACCGGCGGTGAGCGAGTATATCGGCAAGTGGGATGTCACCAAGGAATTCATGCAAAAACTCACGGAATTGGTCGATTTTCTCACGCCGCACTATGAGCAGGAAGGCAAGCAGCAGTGGGTCATCGGCGTCGGCTGCACGGGCGGGATGCATCGTTCCGTTTGGGTAGCCGAAGCACTTTCTCGCCACTTCAAAGAAGCGGGTTACAGTGTATCAACGGAACACCGCGATTTATTTAAAAATGACGTGCACGAGGATTACGCGCCGGCAAAGGAGTAGCTTATGTGGCATTCGGCATGGCGCTGGCTCTATCCGGGGCTGCGCATCAAACGTTGGGTTCTGCTCTTTTCGGTAGGACTTTTGCTCTTGGTCTTAGGTCTGACAACTATTATTAACTACCAGGTTTTCGGTGTGCTGGAAGAATTTTTGTTCCGCGTTCTTTACGAGATGACGGGACGTTACAATTACACGTTGCTCGCCGGCGTCGGGGCGGTCCTGATCATCGTCGGCGCGCTGGTGATGATTTTCTCGTTCCAGCGTTTGATGCAGCGCATTTTGCAGAGCATCGCGCCAGAAGGCTCCGGCAAAGTCAGCCAGATGATGTTGGAACGCGCACGGCGGGATCGGGGACCGGCGATCGTCTCCATCGGCGGCGGTACCGGCCTTTCGAAACTGCTGCGCGGTTTGAAAACGAAAACGTCCCATTTGACAGCGATCGTGACCGTCGCCGACGACGGCGGTTCATCGGGCCGCCTGCGCGAGGAAATGGATATTATCGCGCCGGGCGATCTGCGTAACTGCCTGGTGGCCATGGCCGACAAGGAAAGTCAGATGGAATACATCTTCCAACACCGTTTCGGCGGCACAGGGGAATTGGCCGGACACAGTTTGGGCAATCTTTTCCTGGCGGCATTAATGGAAGAATATAAGGATCCCGTTTTGGCGCTCGAAGCGGCGAGCGAAATTTTAAATGTGCGCGGGGAAGTGGTACCGGCGACGACCGAGCCGGTGCGTTTGCGCGCAGAGATGACTGACGGCGTCTGCGTAATCGGTGAATCCGAAATTCCGGAGTACGGCGGTCGCATTCAGCGGCTGCATATTTTACCGGATATGCCGCAGGCGGTGACGGCGGCCTTGGCGGCGATCGAAGCGGCGGATGTCATCACGCTCGGTCCGGGGAGCCTTTACACGAGTATTTTACCGAATCTTTTGGTGCCGGAAATTGCGACCGCCTTGCGGCGCAGCGATGCCACCAAAATTTATATCTGCAACGCGATGACCCAACCCGGTGAAACGGACGGCTATACGGTGGCGGACCATTTGCGGGCGTTGATCGATCATATCGGGCCGGGAGTGGCGGATTACGTTTTGGTGAACGATTACGCGCCGGCCGGCGAAGTGCTCGAACGTTACGCGGCCATGGGATCCTATCCCGTGGTCTGCGATACCGAAGCGGTGCAGGCGCTGGGCGCCAAAGTCGTGCGCGCGAAACTGATCGCGGACGGCATGACGGTAAGCCATGCGCCGGACCTGGTCGCCGATGCGATTGTGAATATGGTGCACGCGGTGCAGTCGGATCTTCATCCGCAATTATTGGATTACTATTTTGATCGCAGTTTATAAGCGTCAGAAAGGAGGCGGCGATGTCCTTTGCCGAACAAGTAAAAGACGAATTGGCGCGGGTAGTGCCGACGGAAGTCGAAGCCCGTCGCTCGGAACTCACCGCCTTATTGCGCATGGGAGGATCGCTCGTCATGGGGAACGGCGGCGCGGGCATTCGGTTTGTGACGCATCATAATCCGACGGCGCGCAAAATGCTGACCTATGTCAAAGCAACGGGCGGTATCGTGCCGCAGGTGATGGTGCGCCGCGGCAACAAATTGCGCAAGAAAAATGTCTATACATTGACGATTTTACCCGGTCCGATCGGCCAACGCTTCCTGGAAGAATTGGGATTGTTGCCCGTGACCGAGATCCGTGACGATGAAATGTTTCGTGGCCGGGAAGTCCGGCGCGCTTACTTGGCCGGCGCTTTTTTGGGCGGCGGTTCGGTCAATCGTCCGCAAGGCGATTACCATTTGGAGTTCGTCACGGAGTCCATTGCCTTTGCGACGACCTTGGTGAGCATGCTTAAAACGTTTCGTCTGCAAGGGCGCATCGTCGAACGCAAAGACGATTACATCGTTTACCTCAAAACGGGGGAAAGCGTCGCGCGGCTGTTGCAAATTATGGGCGCGGATCAGGCGTTACTGGAATTTGAAAATGTCCGCGTGTTGAAAGATATGCGGAACCAGGTAAATCGCGTGGTCAATTGCGAGACGGCCAATTTGCAAAAAACGGTAGACGCCGCGGTACGACAGCTGCGTGACATCGAACTGATCCGCAGCGTGCAGCCGTTGCACACCTTGCCGCCGCGTTTGAAAGAAGCGGCGGAACTGCGTTTAGCGCATCCCGATGTACCGCTTCGGGAGCTTGCGGGCTATACCGACAAAAAAATGACAAAATCAGGATTGTATCACCGATTCCGGAAATTGTCGGATCTTGCGGACGTCTTGCGGGCCCAAGCTCAGGATAGGGGGGAATCATGAAGCAAACCTGGAAGAATTGGCTCAATATCGTCGGCGGGATGCTGGTCGCATCGCTCGCTAACGGTCACGCGGAAGCGTATCCCGAGGCGGAGCTGTCCGCCTGGCAGGCACCGTATGTGGGGGAAGAACAGACGGCGACACGCAGGGATAACAGTGAGACTTTAGTGTTTTCCGACAGTCCGGAGTATGTCATGGAGGAAGGCCTGCTTTGCCAAGGGACCATTGACGGCCATGGACGGCTGTACTTTTACCATGTCAACGGATCCCCGCGACCGATGCAATTGGTGGTGTATGCGCTTTCTGACACCACCGGAGCGGCGGTCGGCGTGACGCGGGAAGTGATCGGTACGCCGGACAGCTTTTATACTCGCCACGGTCGGGAAGTATCGCGTAAAGAACTTTTTGCGTCGGCGACGCAGCGCGTGTTGCGCCTGACGGAAGGGCGGCCCGAACTGCTGCTCCAAGAAGAACGGATTGTCGTACAGCCGGGCGAATTGATTTCGGGCATTTTGGACTTGGAAACGTCAGCTCCCGTCAATGTGCGGGTCGCTATGCTCGGTACTTCGCGCACCGCCTTGCACCGCTTGGCGTACCTGCCGCCCTTAGAACAGGATGCGTCGCATGACCGCGGCACCTTTCCCGCTACGGCGCGCGAAGTCAAGCTGGCACCGTATCGTCCGGATCGTGACGGCATGCGTGTCATTCATTTGGCCGACGGTACCCGCGATTCCTACCTCAGCGGGCGCGATGAAATCACCGGACGTGAAGTGACCCTATGCGGCAATTACGGCATGACGTATACCATTAAAATTCCTCTCATCGGATTGGGGCCGGTAGATCTTTTTTTCAATCCGCAGGGAGGCGGCTATGCCGGCGATATGGCCATCGAAGTCAACGGTCGTTGGCGGCCGATATCGCTCGCGGGTCATTACCAAAAGCGCGCCATCGGTACCGATACGGTACAGGATACGATCCATCTCGGAACGTTTCCTACCGAAACCACGGTGACTGTCACCTGGACGCCGGCGGGGGCATCTTTTTTGCCCGTACGGATATGGCTGGTACCGCACGCCATGGGCGCTTCCCAAGCTGCCCGCGAGCAGGAAGACGATTGACAAAAGAACCGGCAATGAGTACAATAGTACAGAAAACATTACCGCTTGCGAGCGGTGGTGAGAGCATCTTTTAAACTGGTCCCGTGAGGCTAGTAAGGGTGGTCGTAGCTGTGTTTGCTATGCAACCTCTTTGTCCCGGGACAAAGAGGTTTTTTTATGAGGAGGCAACAGCATGGTCGACTGGCAAGGTCGTTCGCTGATTGATTTGGCGTCACTTACGGCGGCGGAAATCGAAGCGATTTTGACGCAAGCGCTGGCAATGAAAAAATTCATTGCCAGCGGCGCCAAAAAAACGGATTTATTACGAGGCAAAGCGATTGTCAATGTGTTTTCCGAAAATTCGACACGCACGCGCAGTTCCTTTGAGCTCGCAGGGAAATACCTCGGGGCGGATGTTATTAATATCAATAAAAGCACCAGTTCAATGACCAAGGGCGAAAGCCTCCGCGATACGTTATTGACGGTGGCGGCGTTGGCGGCGGACGCGATCGTCATGCGTCATGAAGCATCGGGCGCCGCGGCCTATGCGGTGGAAATCGGTAAACGTTTCCCGCATTTTCCGGTCGTCATCAATGCCGGTGACGGTTTGCACGCGCACCCGTCGCAGGGACTTTTGGACCTCTTCACCGTGCGGGAACAGAAAGGCAGGATTAAAGGACTTAAATATGTTATCGTCGGCGACATTCTGCACTCGCGCGTCGCGCGCAGCGATTTGGCCGGCTTTACCAAACTCGGAGCCGAAGTGCATATGGTCGGTCCGCGGACATTGGTGCCGCGCGAATTCGCCGAGCTCGGCGCGATTCTGCACACGGATCTGAAAGAAGCGCTGCGAGACGCCGATGCGATTCAGATTTTGCGCTTGCAAAACGAACGCGCGGCGGCGGGTTTCATTCCGAATAATCGCGAATATGCGCGGACCTACGGGATCTCGAGCGCGCTGTTGCAAGAGGTGGCGCCGGACGCGATGATCATGCATCCGGGCCCGATTAATCGCGGCGTGGAAATTTCGCATGAATTGGCGTATGCGCAAAACGCCTTTTTACAGACGCAGGTCAAAAACGGCGTGTGCGTACGGATGGCTATTTTAAATGAAGTATTGAATGGGGGTAACGGCATTGAAGCGCTTGCTTAAGAACGGCACGATTATCAATCCCGCCGCAGGCCAAAAGACGGTCGGCGATGTGCTTTTTGAAGACGGTAAGATCCTCAGTGTCGGCGAAACCATTACGGCGACCGACGGCGTCGAAGTGATTGACGTAACCGATTGCTACGTCACGCCGGGTTTGATCGATATGCACGTTCATTTGCGCGAACCGGGGCAGGAAGCGAAAGAATCCATGACAACCGGTACGCAGGCGGCGGCGGCCGGCGGGTTCACGCGCGTCGTCACTATGGCCAATACCACGCCCGTCATTGATGACCTCGTCACCTTTAACGGCGTAAAAGAACGCGCCCGCGCGGAAGGACGCGTGAAAGTGGACATCATCGGCGCGGTTTCCAAAAATTTGGAAGGACGCGTTTTAAGCGACATGGGCGATTTGGCTCTCGCCGGCGCCGTGGCGTTTTCGGATGACGGCCACTATGTGGAAAGCGCGGACTTCATGCGCCGCGCGATGGAATATGCCGACACCTACGGCAAAATGATCATCGACCATGCGGAAGATTGGACGATGGCGGCGCAGGGTTTTATGCATGAAGGCAAAGTTTCGACGGCGCTGGGCGTTGTCGGACGACCGCGCGCGGCGGAAGATATCGCCGTTGCTCGCGACATTTTGCTTGCCGAAATGACGGGCGCGCATATTCATATCGCGCACGTGAGCTCCGCGCATGCCGTGGAACTCATTCGAGCGGCGAAACAACGCGGTGTCCGCGTTACCTGCGAAGTGACGGCGCATCATTTGGCGCTGACCGATGCCGAAATTAAAAATTACGACGCGGCGTTTAAAGTGGCGCCGCCGTTACGCGAAGAAGATGATCGTCAAGCGTTGCTGGCAGCGCTGGCGGACGGCACGATCGATGCGATTGTGACGGACCATTCGCCGCATGCCGATGAAGAAAAAGACGTACCGTTCTGCTGCGCGCCGAACGGCATGAGCGGCTTGGAAACATCGCTCGCCGCTGTCATTACGTACGCGCTTACCCCCGGTCACATCGACTGGGAGCGGCTGGTCGACGCGATGTCCGTGCAGCCGGCGCGACTTTTACAGCAAGAAGCGGGCGTGTTGCAAGCGGGCGCGCCGGCGGATATTACCGTCATCGCGCCGCAGAGCCAATGGACGGTGGAACCGGAAAAATTATATACGAAATCGCTGTTTTCTCCGTTCGCGGGCAAGACCCTGACCGGTCGCGCCGTGCAGACGTGGGTGGACGGTGAACAGGTAATGCGGGAAGGAGCTGTACGATGAAAGAAGGATATCTGTACTTGGCGGACGGCCGGAATTTTCCGGGTTACCTTGTCGGCGGACACAGTAAAGCGGCGGAAGTCGTTTTTAATACGGCGATGACAGGCTATGAGGAGTCCTACACGGATCCTTCCTATACCGACCAGATTTTAACGTTGACCTATCCTCTGATCGGTAACTACGGTGTCAATCACCACATTTGGCAGGGCGAAAGGCCGTCGATTTCGGGCGCTATCGTTTCAGAATTGACACGTTTCCCGAGCAACTGGGAAAGCGAAGATTCGCTGGGCCGATTTTTCAAGGCGAATCAGATTCCGGTGCTGATTGGCGCGGATACCCGGGCGATCACCCGCGCGATTCGTAAAGAAGGCACACCGATCGGGGTGCTTGCGACAGCCGCGGAAGAAAATTATGTGAAAGAAGCGCTTGCGCATCCTTTGCCGCAGGATCAGATCGCGCGGGTGACAACGCCGGTCGCTTATAAAATGGGCGAAGGTCGGTTGCGCGTTACCGTGATCGACTGCGGCATTAAACGGCGCATGCTGGATCATCTCGTGGCGGCGGACTGCCATTTGACGGTCGTGCCGGCGCAAACCAAAGCGGCACAGATCCTCGCGACTCAGCCGGACGGCGTTTTCATCAGCAACGGCCCGGGCAACCCCGCGGATGTGCCCGATACGATCCAAACCTTGCGTGAGCTCGTCGGTAAAGTGCCGATGTTCGGTATTTGCATGGGCCATCAGTTGCTTGCTCAGGCGTTGGGCGCGGTCACTTTTAAATTACCCTTCGGTCATCGCGGCGCGAACCACCCGGTCATCGATCTTGCCACGAAAAAAATCACGATGACGGCGCAAAACCACGGTTACGCCGTCAGTGAAGAAAATTTTCCGGCGGAGCTCGTGGTTACGCACCGCTCGTTGAATGACGGTACGATCGAAGGCTTCCGTCACCGCACACTGCCGATTCAGGGGATTCAGTACCATCCCGAAGCGGCGCCGGGACCGACGGACAACGAATACTTATTTACGGATTGGATGAAAAGCCTGAAAGGAGAACGCGCATGAGTAAAGAAATCAAGAAAGTTCTCGTGATCGGCTCCGGCCCGATCGTCATCGGTCAGGCCGCGGAATTCGACTATGCCGGTACGCAGGCTTGCCTGTCATTAAAAGAAGAGGGCTGTGAAGTCGTTCTGATCAACAGCAACCCGGCGACAATCATGACGGATACGGATATCGCCGATCGCGTGTACATCGAACCGCTGACGCTTGATTTTGTCACATCGGTCATCGCGCAGGAACGTCCGGACGGGATCCTGGCGACACTGGGCGGCCAAACCGGTTTGAATCTCGCGATGGAACTTTTCGACAAAGGCATCTTGGAAAAATACGATGTGGAACTTTTGGGCACGCGCATGGACGCGATCCGGCAGGCGGAAGACCGCGAATTATTTAAGGAAGCGATGCAGCAAATCGGTCAGCCGGTGCCGGAAAGCCGCACTTGCAACACGTTAAACGAAGCGTTGACTTTTGCGGAAACGATCGGCTACCCGCTGATTATTCGTCCGGCGTTTACGTTGGGCGGTACCGGCGGCGGCGTCGTACACAACGAAACGGAAATGCGCGAAATCGGTCAGCGCGGTTTGGTGCTGAGCCCGATTCACCAAATTTTGGTGGAACGCTCGGTCGCCGGCTGGAAAGAATTGGAATATGAAGTCATGCGCGACAGCGATGACAACTGCATCATTATTTGTAATATGGAAAATATCGATCCTGTCGGGGTTCACACCGGCGACAGCATCGTCATTGCGCCGAGCCAGACTCTGACCGATAAGCAGCATCATATGTTGCGCACGGCGTCGCTGGATATTATTCGCTATTTGGAAATTGAAGGCGGCTGCAACGTGCAGTACGCGCTCGATCCGCATTCGAATCAGTACTATGTCATCGAAGTCAATCCGCGCATGAGCCGCTCGTCCGCGCTTGCGTCCAAAGCGACCGGTTACCCGATTGCGAAAGTGGCGGCGAAGGTGGCGCTCGGCAAATCGCTCGGCGAAATCGAAAACGCCGTTACCGGCAAAACGAAAGCGGCGTTTGAACCGACACTTGACTACATCGTCATTAAAATTCCGCGTTGGCCGTTTGAAAAATTCAATCTGGCGGATCGCGAACTCGGTACGCAGATGAAAGCGACCGGCGAAGTCATGGCATTGGCGACGAATGTCCCCGCCGGCTTGCAGAAAGCGGTGAGATCGCTCGAAACCGGCACAGATTCGCTCTATTTGCCGAAGTTGGAACACTTATCCCACTACGATATCAAAATGCTTTTACGGCGCGTGGACGATGAACGGCTTTTCGTCATTGCCGAAGCGTTGCGGCGCGGGTTTGATGTGCAGGAAATTCATCACACGACCAAGATTGACCCGTTCTTTATCACGCAGATCCAGCGCATCGTCAACTGCGAACGCAAGCTGATGAACGAAGGTTTGCTGCAGGAACATGTGGAATTGGCGAAGTACCTCGGCTTTTCGGATCACCGCATCGCGCAACTGACGCATGTGGAAGAAAGCGAAGTAGCCGCATTGCGCAAACAGAAACATATTACCGCCTCGTATCGCATGGTCGATACCTGCGCGGCGGAATTCGATGCCGCATCGCCGTACTACTACTCGGCGTACGGTGTGGCTGATGAAGTCACTCCGCAGGAAAACAGCGTCATGGTCCTCGGTTCGGGGCCTATCCGCATCGGCCAGGGCGTGGAATTCGACTACTGCTCCGTGCAGGCGATTCGCGCGTTGAAACGTTACGGTTATCATTCCATCATGGTCAATAATAACCCGGAAACGGTTTCCACCGACTTTGATATGTCCGACGCGCTGTATTTTGAACCGCTGGTGCCGGAAGACGTTTGCCAGATTATTGAAAAAGAACAGCCGCAAGGCGTTATTACTCAGTTCGGCGGGCAGACCGCGATTAATTTGGCGGGGCAACTCGCGGCGCACAACGCGCCTTTGTTGGGGACCGATGTCGACGGCGTGGATCTGGCGGAAGACCGCAAACGCTTCGACGCATTGCTTGAATCGCTCCACATCGAACGTCCGCGCGGGTGCATGGTGACATCGCTTGCGGAAGCGCATGAAGCTACCAAAAAGTTGAAATATCCGTTGATCGTACGGCCGAGCTATGTGCTCGGCGGACGCGCGATGCAGATCGTTTACCAACCGCGCGAACTCGATACCTACCTGCGGGAAGCCGTAGTCGCATCGTCCGAGCATCCGGTTTTGATTGATGAATACCTCGTCGGCCGCGAACTCGAAGTCGATGCGCTGTGCGACGGTGAAAACGTCTTTATCCCGGGCATCATGGAACAGATCGAACGCGCGGGCGTTCACTCGGGCGACAGTATCGCCGTATTCCCGCCGCAACATATTGATCAGGCCAAAATCGATGAAGTGGTCGAACACACGGAACGCATTGCGCGCGCGTTGGAGATTCGCGGCATTGTCAATATCCAATACATCATCGCCGGCGGTCAACTGTACGTGATCGAAGTCAATCCGCGTTCGAGTCGCACGGTGCCTTTCATGAGTAAAGTGACGGGTTACAACCTGATCGCGCTTGCGACCGGTATTTGTGTCGGCAAGACCTTGCCTGAACTCGGCATCACGCCGGGGCTGGCGCCGACGCCTGATTATGTAGCGGCCAAAGCGCCGGTATTCTCGTTCGCTAAACTCGGTCTGGTAGAAATCGCGCTCGGACCGGAAATGAAATCGACCGGTGAAGTCATGGGAATCGGCAAAACGTATTCCGACTCGTTGTATCGCGCGATCGTCGGCGCGTACATGGGCATTCCCGACGGCGGCAATGTGCTGATTACGGTTAGCGACCGCGATAAAGAGGAAACCGCGCAACTCGCTGCGGAGTTTGTCGAACACGGGTACCACATCATGGCGACGCACGGCACGGGCAGCTACTTGGAAGAAAAAGGCATTCCCGTACAAATCGTCAATAAAATGCATGAAGGCGGCGACGTCACTTGCGCGACATTATTGCGCGACGGTTCCGTCGACATGGTGGTCAATACAATCACGTACGGCAAACGTCCGGAACGCGAAGGTTTCCGTCTGCGTCGCATGGCCGTCGAACTCGGTATTCCCTGCGTGACCTCGCTCGACACGATGCGCGAAGTAGTGCGCGTGTTGCGCGAACGGAAAAACAATGATTTGCCGAGCGTCAAAGCCATTCAGGACTACCAAAAGGAGCGGCGTCATGAACGCGCTTGAAGTCGGACCGATTCGGACGAATGAACGCGTTTCTGCCGATATGTATCGGCTGGTGGCGGAGCTGCCGCGTTTGGCGCAAACGACACGGCCGGGTCAGTTTTTACACGTGCGCACGGCACGCGGCTGGGATCCGTTGCTGCGGCGTCCATTTTCGCCGTCGCGCGTCGATCGCGAAAACGGATTGGTAGAAATGGTCTATCGCGTTGTCGGCCGCGGCACGGAACTGATGACGCAGATGCGCGCGGACGACGAAATCGATGTGCTCGGTCCGCGCGGCACGACATTTACGCTGGACGGAAAAATGTTAATGGTCGGCGGCGGAGTGGGGATCGCCCCGATCCTTTTCGCCGCGCAACAGGCGGCGGCGGGAACCGCTACCGTCATCATCGGCGGTCGCAGTCGGGAAGAACTGTTTTGGCGGGACTATTTTCCCGACACGATCAACGATTTGTTGTTGACTACGGACGACGGTTCGGTCGGTCATCACGGCTATGCGGTGGATCTTGTGCCGGCGCTGCTCGCATCCGGCGAGTTTGATCGGGTGCTTTGCTGCGGGCCGACTATTTTGATGAGTAAAGTCGCCGCCGCGGCCTATGCGGCCGGTGTGCCCTGCGAAGTTTCGTTCGAACGGCGGATGGGTTGCGGCACCGGCGGTTGCTACGCCTGCGTGTGCGATCGTAAGGATGGAACGCATGCGAAAGTATGTCAGGAAGGTCCTGTTTTTGACAGCCGGGAGGTGATCCTGTGAGCGCGAATATAGCCGTCAATTTTTGCGGGGTCACGATGGCGACGCCGATTATCGCCGCCTCGGGCACGTTCGGATTCGGACTCGAATACGCACCCTATCTTGACTTGGATCAGGTCGGCGCCGTATCGGTCAAGGGACTGACACGGGAACCGCGACGCGGCAATGCGGGTGTGCGGATTGCCGAAACGCCGGCCGGAATTTTAAACTGCATCGGTTTGGAAAATCCCGGCGTAGAAGCGTTTTGCACGGATATTTTGCCGCAGATTCACGCCGCGTCGTCCATTCGCGTGATGGCGAATATTTCCGGCAATACGGTGGCGGATTACGCGTACATGGCGGAACGTCTGAACGATGAGCCGGTCGATTTTCTGGAAGTAAATATTTCCTGCCCGAATGTGAAAAAAGGCGGGATGAGTTTCGGTGTCGATCCGCACGCGGCGGCGGAAGTGACGCGCGCGGTGAAAGATCACACGCGGCTTCCCGTCGTCGTGAAATTGAGTCCGAACGTGACGGATATCCGCGTCATCGCGAGCGCCGTGGAAGAAGCGGGCGCGGATGCGGTATCACTTGTCAATACCTTTATGGGACTGGCGATTGATGCGAAAACGCGGCGGCCGCTGCTGGGCAACGTCACCGGCGGACTTTCCGGCCCGTGCGTTAAGCCGATGGCCTTGCGTTTGGTCTGGGAAGTCGCGCAAACGGTCCATATTCCGATTTGCGGTTTGGGCGGTATCATGACAGGGTTGGACGCCATCGAATTCATGATGGTCGGCGCCGACTGCGTCTCCGTCGGCACGGCGACAATGCGCGATCCGGCCGCCTGCGTAAAAATCGCGGGCGAAATGGCCGCCTGGTGCGATGCGGAAGGTGTCAAAGATATTTCGGAAATCGTCGGCACGTTGCGTATTCCGGGTGAAAACTGAAAAATCCCGTCATTCGACGGGATTTTTTCGTGGAAAGGAAACAGTGCGGTAAAAAGTCGCAATACGTGTCGTACACGTTTAATTTTTCCGCGCGCTATGCTACACTTTTATTATGAAAATCAAAGAAGTCATTATTGTTGAAGGAAAATCGGATATTGTCCGCGTGCGTCAGGCGGTAGATGCGGAAATCATTCCGACATACGGATTTGGCCTGAGCCCGGAAACGCTTTCGGATATTGAAGCGGCGTACCGGCGGTGCGGAATTATTATTCTCACCGATCCGGACGGCGCGGGGGAGCGTATTCGTCGCTATTTGACGCAGCGCTTTCCGGAGGCCAAGCATGCGTTCGTGCCGAAAGAGGACGCGATTGCCAACGATGATTTGGGCATCGAACAGGCGAGCCCTGAGGCCATTCGCAGCGCTCTCAGCAAAGTGCGCAGCATCGCGCCGACGAACGAGGCGCATTTTACGGTGGCGGATTTGTGGCAGGCGGGCGCGGCGGGTACGCATGATGCGGCCGCACTTCGGGCGCGTCTCGGCGCGCGGCTCGGCATCGGTTACGCGAATGCCAAACGTTTTTTGGTGCGTCTGAATCATTACGGCGTCACCCGTGAAGAATGGGCGCAAGCTCTTCGGGAGGAGCAGACCGATGGAATATGAACTCGCACGCAAAGGAACGATTCGTCGCCTGACCGAGCATTTCGGTTTACGCATGCAAAAAAAATGGGGACAGAATTTTCTGATTCGTCCCGAGGTTGTTGAAGACATTGTCGACGCGGCGGAACTCGGACCCGATGACCGTGTTTTGGAGATCGGTCCCGGCATTGGCACGCTGACGCAGGGATTGGCGCGCACGGGAGCGCAGGTCACGGCGGTGGAATTGGATCCGAAACTGCCGGAAATTTTGGCGGAAACGCTCGCGGCGTATCCGAATGTGCGAATTGTCCCGGGAGATATTTTGAAAACGGACGTGCGCGCGCTGATGGGGGATACACCTTTTACCGTCGCGGCCAACTTGCCGTACTATATTACGACGCCGATTCTGATGTACCTTTTGGAGCAGAAGTTGCCGCTGGTGCGTCTGGTGCTGATGATGCAGCGCGAAGTGGCGGAACGTTTGGCGGCAAGCCCCGGTACGAAAGCGTACGGCGCGATCACGCTCGCGGTGCAGTACTACACGGAAGCGCACGTGCTTTTCGATGTCGAACCGGAATCGTTTTGGCCCGCGCCGAATGTCGTCTCAAGCGTCGTGGAATTTATTCCGCGTAAGCAACCGCCGGTGGACGTGCGGGATGAAAAACTGCTTTTCCGTCTGGTGAAAATCGCCTTCGCGCAACGCCGCAAAACGTTTCGTAATAATATAAAAGCCGCCGGCTATGAGTCAGCGACGGCGGATGCGTTGTTGGCGCGGACGGAGATCGACGGCGGTCGACGCGGCGAAACATTCAGTTTGGAGGAATTCGCGCGCCTGGCCAACGTGCTTTACGAGTTGGAAGAGGCAAAATAAGTTTGCGCGTGCTTCGCCATTTTGGCGTAGCCGTAGATATTCGGATGGACTCCGTCATCGTATTCGTTGGAGGCGAGAAGACGGCGAAAATCGAGCGTCGCCTGCGGAAATGCGCGCACGAGCGCGTCACCGTATTCTTGGAACGCGGCGACCGCGTAAGGAAAGGCGGGCGCGCTTTGCCAGCCGGTGTAGATCGCCTCTTTTGTAATCTCCGGCGGAATGCCGATGACGATGGGCAATGCGGCATGAGCGGATGCGAAGGCGGTAATTTTTCGGACGAGCGGTCGGATATCCACCGGCTGCTCGTTTTCTGCGTCTTGCATGATATCGTTGCTGCCCGCCATTAAAAACAACAGATCGTACGCGACGGGTTCGCGCAACGTTCGTTCGGTGCGTTGCAGCACCTGATCCAGTCCCGCGCCGCACATGCCCAAATTGGTAACCTGCAGGTCCGGTAATGCCGCGGCCAATTTGCTCAGCCAGCGGGAAGGCATCGGCACGTCAAATCCGTAAGTTAAGCTGTCGCCTGCTGCGAGTAAATGCATGGTTTCACCTCGCGTTCATTGTAGCGGGCGTACAACTCGGTTTCAAGTCGGCGGCGCGCTTCGTTTCGTGCTACAATGAGGATAACAAACCAACCGTACGGTCAAGGAGGCGATTTCTATGCGGTTGATCTTATTTCTGATCGGCATGGCATTCTTGATGCCGGTAGTTTTCATTACGGTTTTGACGGCTTTCTTTTGGAAATATCTGTCGGGCCGAAAAAATGCTCGCAGGAGAACTGTGACAAAGCGTAATGATGTCGTTTGTGCTACAATAAATATCGATTGTGATGAAGGGTGAACGGAATGAAATTTTTTATTGATACGGCGATTGTGGATGAAATTCGCGCGGCGCACCGTCTGGGAGTGGTGGCCGGCGTAACGACGAATCCGTCGCTGATGGCAAAAGCGGGTCAGGACCCCAAAAAAGTTATTCAGGAAATAGCTTCTTTTGTGGACGGTCCGATCAGCGCGGAAGTATTGGCGGAAGATGCGGACGGTATGGTGCGCGAAGGTCGCGAATGGGCGAAAGTGGCGCCGCAAGTAACGGTCAAGGTACCGCTTACAGCGGAAGGTTTGGCGGCTACGCGTGTACTGGCTGATGAAGGCATCAAAGTCAATGTCACGTTGATTTTTAACGCGAGCCAGGCGCTTTTAGCGGCGCGTGCGGGCGCTGCGTTTGTCAGTCCCTTCATCGGACGGCTGGATGACATCGGCGCGAACGGGTCTGAGCTCGTGCGCACGATTGCGACTATTTTCAAAGAACATCATATTGCAACGGAAATTATCGCAGCGAGCATCCGACGTCCGCTCGATATTACCGAAGCCGCTCTGGCGGGAGCGCACATTGCGACGGTCCCGTATAAAGTGCTTTTGGCGGCGCTTGAACACCCGTTGACGAAAGCGGGGATCGAGCGTTTTGCGGAAGACTGGCGGCAAGTGACACAAAAGACAAAGTAGGAGGCGCAAGTAATGGACAGGATTTTGACACTGGAATTTGTACGAGTCACCGAAGCGGCGGCGATCAAATGCGGACGCCTGGTCGGTCGCGGCGATAAGATCGGCGCCGATCAGCTCGCTGTTGATGGTATGCGCAGCGAATTTGAAAAAGTGCACATCGACGGTGAAGTCGTCATCGGCGAAGGAGAAATGGACGAAGCACCGATGCTTTACATCGGTGAAAAGGTAGGTCTCGGCGGTGACTCGGTGGATATCGCGGTCGATCCGCTCGAAGGTACCAACCTGGTCGCCAAAGGACAAAACGGCGCCATTGCGGTACTTGCGATTGCCCCGCGCGGTTGCCTTTTGCACGCTCCGGATATGTACATGGAAAAAATCGCGGTCGGACCGCGTGCGGCCGGACGCATTGATATCAACGCGCCGGTCAAAGAAAATCTGCGCCGGGTTGCGGAAGCGATGGAACGCTCGGTCGATGACTTGAGCGTCGTCATCTTGGATCGGGAACGACATGCCGATATTATTCGTGATTGCCGTGAAGCGGGCGCGCGAATCCGTTTGATCACGGACGGCGATGTCACGCCGGCGATCGAAGTCGGCATTGAAGGTTCGGGTGTGCATATGCTCATCGGTACCGGCGGCGCGCCGGAAGGCGTTTTGGCCGCGGCCGCTTTGAAATGCCTCGGCGGCGACATGCAGGGACGTTTGGTGCCGCACAGCGATGAAGAAGTACGTCGCGCCAAAGAAATGGGCGTAGCGGATATTCATCAGGTGTTTACCATTGACGATCTTGTGAAAGGCGACGACTGCATCTTCTCCGCCACTGCGATTACCCCGGGCAATACATTGCGCGGTATTCAGTATTTCGGCGGCGGCGCGCGTACACAGACCGTCGTGATGCGCTACAAGACGGGCACCGTTCGTTTTGTCGACACCATTCACAAATTCGGTAACCGCGGCATGAGCATTAAACTGTAAAAAGCAGTCGGTAAATCATAAACAATATCCGGTTTTACCGGAGCATAAAAAGGAGCGGCGGCGACCGCTCCTTTTTCGTGTCTGTTTTGTGTTTGCCGGAAATGCGTGGTATAGTGATGAAAAACGGAAGGGGAGTGTTGCAATGAAACCGACACGGGAACAGGCGAAACAACTTTTACTGGAATACACGGACTCCCAGGCACTTATTCGCCACGCGCTGCAAGTGGAAGCGGCGATGTTGCATTTTGCCGATTATTTCGGTGCGGAGGATCGGGAAAAATGGGGCGTGATCGGTCTTTGCCATGATTTGGATTATGATCGCTATCCGGATCAGCATTGCGCGGTGACGAAGCAGATTCTGGAAAAAGAAGGTTGGGACGAAACCTACATTCGCGCTATTATGTCGCACGGTTACGGCATGGTGACGGATGTCAAACCGGAAACGACGCTGGAAAAAACGCTCTATGCGGTGGACGAACTTACGGGCATTATCAATGCCGCCTGTCTGTTGCGGCCGAGCAAATCGGTATTGGATCTGACGGTGAAATCGCTCACGAAAAAATTTAAGGATAAACATTTCGCCGCCGGTTGCAATCGTGATGTGATCACACAGGGTTGTGAAATGCTCGGTATGGAGCGCCAGGAATTTTTTGCGGAAACAATCAAAGGTTTACAGAAACGCGCGGAAATCGTCGGCCTGAAAGGAAACATATAATTTGAAAAAAGCGGTGCATACCGCTTTTTTGTGCGTAGGCAATGGCGCGTGTTGACATTCACGAGGCTTTGTGATACGCTTTGGCTAATTAAAAAAGCAATGCCACGAAGGAGAATATCCGTAACCGAAGGCACAGAGAGCAGGCGGTGGTGCAAGCCTGTCCGTACGTTACGAGGTTCCGCTCCGGAGCAACAGGTGAAGAGCCTGGCGGGCACGCCCGATACAGCGTAACAAAGTTGGCCGTAGGCAATTTGGGTGGCACCGCGAGATCTCTCGTCCCAGTGAGGATGGGAGCTTTTTTATTACCGAAAATATTGGTCACATGCCGCTCGTTATTCACGACATGGTGCGCGCTATGAAGAGTGCGAGCGGGGGAGGATTTATATGACGGAACGCGTATTTAATTTTCATGCCGGAACGGGCGCGCTGCCGGCAGAAGTGCTTCAACAGGCCGCCGCGGAAATGATGAACTACCGTGACACCGGCATGGGTGTCATGGAGCTTTCGCACCGCAGCGATGCCTATCAGCGTTTGCATCAGGACGCGCGGGAACGCTTGCGTAAACTGCTCGCGATACCCGCGACGCATGATGTTCTTTTTCTGCAAGGCGGCGCCAGTCATCAATTCGTGATGATTCCGGCGAATTTCGCCAAAGGCGGTCGGCTCGGCTATGCCGATACCGGCATCTGGGCCAACAATGCGATGCAGCAGGCGAGTTTGTACGGCGCGACTTACAAAGTGACGGCTGTGAGCGCGGGCGGGTACCGCACGATTCCCATGGATTTCCATGTGAAAGAAGACACGTCCTACGTGCATATTACGTCGAATAATACGATTTACGGCACGGCGTACCGGGTCTTTCCACAACTCGGCGTGCCGTTGGTCGCCGATATGAGTTCGGATTTGCTGTCGCGACCGCTTGATGTCGGACAGTTCGGCTTGATTTATGCGGGCGCGCAAAAAAATATCGGCATCGCCGGCGTGACGATCGTCATTATTGATCGCGACTGGATGGCCAAAGGCAATGAACGCTTGCCGAAAATTTTACAATACCGCACGCATGCGGAGGCGGACTCGATTTTCAATACGCCGCCGACGTACGCGATATATGTTTTGGGACTCGCGTTGCAATGGGTCGAAGCGCAGGGTGGTGTGGCGGAAATGGACCGCCGCGCGCAGGCGAAGTCCGGGCGGATTTATGAAGTACTCGATCGCTATCCCGAAGTCTATCGACCGCACGCCGAACACACATACCGATCGCGGATGAACGCGGTGTTTACATTGTGTGACGAAGCCAAGACAGAAGGTTTTGTGCGGGCAGCGGCCGCAGCCGGCTTTGTCGGCATCCAAGGGCATCGTCGCGTCGGCGGGTTGCGCATCTCGCTCTACAATGCCGTACCCCGGGAAGGGGTCGAAAAACTGGCCGACTGGATGGACGATTATGCGCAACGCCATCGGTAACGAAACGTATATTTCATGCGCAACGGCGCGGCCGATGAGCGCCGGAACGGCAAAAAGAGACGGGAGGGATGCCGATGTTACGACTGCTGTTGGCGCGGCATGGCGAGACGAAATGGAATCTTGAAGGACGCTACCAGGGACAGGTTGATACCGAACTTTCCGATCTCGGGCACACGCAGGGCCAAAAGCTTGGCGAGAGTTTACGCGCGGTGCCGATCGACGCGGTATTGGCGAGTCCGTTGCGCCGCGCGCGGGAGACGGCGGAGTATTGCGCCAAGTGGCATGGACTTCCCGTCGTTGCCGACGCGGATCTGACGGAGATCGCTCACGGCGCCTGGGAAGGGAAATTGGTGGCGGAAGTAGCGCACGCCGACGGTGATCGTCTCACCGCCTGGCGCATAAAGCCGCAGACGGTGACGATGCCGCAAGGCGAATCGCTGCATGATGTCGCACGGCGTGTCGAGCGCGCGTTGGTGCGCTACCGTACGCAGTATGACGGTAAAACGCTGCTGGTGGTGGCGCATGACGCGGTGAACAAGGTGGCGCTTTGCCGGATTCTCGGGCTCGATCTCAGCCATTTTTGGCAGATTCAACAGGATAACGGTTGCGTCAATGTGCTGACTTACGACGGCGGCTGGCGAGTGCTCGCGGTCAATGTCAATACGCACCTCGGTTATTTGTACAGTCAAACGGAGCAAAAAAGCCTTTAATACTGTCTTTACAAAGACGTGAGATAAAGTTGTTTAGAAATAAAAAGGAGCGATATTATGCTGGATATTAAATGGATTCGAGAAAATGCCGATCGGGTACGGGAAAATTTGAAAAATCGTCATCATGACGCCGATGTGGATGAAATTATCCGCTTGGACGAAGAACGCCGCACGCTGCTTGTAGAAGTGGAGCAATGGAAAGCCGATCGCAACGCGGCGAGCAAGGAAATCGCCAAATGCAAAAAAGAGGGCGGCGACGCATCCGAGATCATCGCCCGCATGAAAAAAGTCAGCGATGCGATCACGGGCCATGATCAACGGTTGCGTGATGTGGAGGAAAAACTCCATCAACAGATGCTTGAAATTCCGAATATTTGCGATGCCAGCGTACCGGTGGGCGAAGATGAAAACGATAATGTCGAAGTACGTCGCTACGGCACGCCGCGCGAATTCGGCTTTGAAGTGAAAGCTCATTGGGATATCGGCGCGGGTCTGGGCATTTTGGATCCGGAAACGGCCGCGAAAGTTACGGGCACGCGCTTCCACTACTACCTCGGCGCGGGCGCGCAACTGGAACGCGCGGTGTACAGTTTCATGCTGGGTATGCACACGCAGGAATTCGGTTTTACCGAAGTCATTCCGCCGTACATCATCAATGAAGACAGCATGATCGGTACCGGCCAGCTGCCGAAGTTTGCGGAAGACATGTTCAAATTGGAAGGTCTGCCGTACTACCTGACACCGACGGCGGAAGTACCGCTGACGAACTTCCATCGCGATGAAATTATCAACGGCGAAGTTTTGCCGCAGCGTCTCTGCGCTCTTACGCCGTGCTTCCGCGCGGAGGCGGGATCGGCGGGACGTGATACGCGCGGTCTGATTCGCCAGCACCAGTTCCACAAGGTGGAAATGGTCAAATTCGCGAAGCCGGAAGAATCCTACGAGGAGCTTGAATCCATGACGCTCGAAGCGGAACAGATCTTGCGCCGACTGGCGTTGCCGTATCGCGTCATCACTCTTTGCACCGGTGATATCGGTTTCTCCGCCGCGAAGACATATGATATCGAAGTGTGGATGCCTGCCCAGGAAACCTATCGCGAAATTTCTTCCTGCTCGAACTGTGAAGCATTCCAGGCGCGTCGCGCCAACATCAAATTCCGTCGCAGCGCCAAAGATAAACCCGAGTACGTACATACTTTGAACGGTTCGGGTCTTGCCGTCGGGCGCACGGTCGCGGCGATTTTGGAAAACAATCAGCAGCAGGACGGCTCGGTCATCGTACCGAAAGCCCTGCGTCCGTACATGCATGGTTTGGAAGTTATCACGCCGGTTAAGCCGCTGCGCTAATCGTACTGTCGTATCTCTTACTGACAACCGCTCCGCGCGAGGGGCGGTTGTCATTTTGATGGTTATATGGTAATATTTATTTTATGAGTATATGAAAATGAGATTGCTATGACTGCATTTAAAGGAGGACATATTTAGATGAAAGTAGAAGTTAAACCGGTAGATCAGCACCAGGTATCTTTGTTGATTGAAGTACCGGCGGATGCTGTTAACCAGGGTATCCAATCGGCAGTACAACGTATCAGCAACCAGGTAACCATTCCGGGGTTCCGTAAAGGTAAAACGCCGCGCAAAATTTTGGAAGCGCATTTCGGTAAAGACGCGATCATGGCGGAAGCCAGCGATCTGATCGTCAATAAATATTACGACGAAGCGTTGCGCGAACAGAATTTGGTACCGGTTACCCGCGCCGACGTGGACGTGGAACAGTTTGAAGAAGGCAAGGACATGAAATTCAAAGTCACCTTCATCAAAAAACCGGAAGTCAAATTGGGCGACTACAAAGAATTGAACGTCGAACATAAACATCAGAAAGTCACCGATAAAATGGTCGACGAACAGCTGGAAGCCATTGCCAAACAGCATGCCAAACTGACCGTTGCCGAAGGCGCGGAATTAGCGAACGGCGATCTGGCGATGATCGACTTCAAAGGCTCGATCGACGGCAAACCGTTTGACGGCGGTGAAGGCAAATCCTATCCGCTCGAAATCGGTTCCGGCAGCTTCATTCCGGGCTTTGAAGAACAGCTGATCGGCCACAAAGCGGGCGATGAAGTGACGGTCAAAGTACAGTTCCCGAAAGAATATTTCGTGCAGGAACTCGCCGGCAAAGACGCGGAATTTGCGGTCAATGTGTTGGACGTAAAACGCCGTGAAATGCCGGAATTGAACGATGAATTTGCGAAAACCGCAAGCTCGTTCGAAACGCTTGCTGAACTGAAAGCAATGGTTCGTCAGCAGATGCAGGAAAATATCGACAACCATGACCGCGAAGAATTCCAGAACAAATTGATCAAAACGGCGGTCGATAACGCGGAAACGGATATTCCGAATGCGATGGTGGAAAGCCGCATCGATCAGATGGTCGAAGAGCTCAAACTGAATTTGGAAAGCCGCAACATGAAATTTGAAGACTACCTGGAACAGTCGAAAAACTCGCTGGAAAAATTGCGTGAAAACTATCGCGAAGCGGCTCTTGTCAATGTCAAAACGGACTTGGTATTGGAAGCTATTTGCCAAGCGGAAGACATTCATGTAACGCCGGAAGATATGAACATGGAAGTGTACCAGATGGCGCAGAATTTCGGCGCGGATCCGAAAGATGTCTGGGGCATCATCCAAAAAGAAGGACGCATTTCGATGCTCGCGGGTACCGTAGCGCGTCGTAAAGCGGCTGCCTTCATCATCAACAACGCGAAACATGATCATGAAGAAGTAGCGGAAAAAGAAGAAAAACCGGCGAAAAAAGCCGGCGCTAAAAAAGCAGCGACCAAAAAAGCTGCTAAAGATGCAGACAACGAAGAAAAAGACGCTGAAAAAGCGGAAAAATAAGACCGTCGTTTTCTTCTGTAAAGAATAACGAGGTGGATTCATTGAATTATGTACCGATTGTGGTAGAGCAAACGGCGCGGGGCGAACGTTCCTATGACATTTACTCCCGTCTGCTCAAAGACCGCATTGTCTTTTTAGGGGGTCCGATTGACGACAATGTCGCCAACATCGTGATCGCTCAACTGTTATTTTTGGAAGCGGAAAGTCCGGACAAAGACATTCACATCTATGTGAACAGTCCCGGCGGCGTCGTTACCGCAGGACTTGCGATTTACGACACCATGCAATACATCAAGCCCGACGTCTCGACGATTTGCGTCGGTTCGGCTGCCAGCATGGGAGCCGTTCTCTTGGCGTCCGGCGCGACCGGAAAACGCTACGCGTTGCCGCATTCGCGCGTCATGATTCACCAGCCGCTCGGCGGCGTGCAGGGACAGGCGACGGAGATTGAAATTCATGCCCGCGAAATCCTGCGCATGCGCGAAGAATTGAACAACATTTTGGCACGCCACACGGGGCGTACGCTCGATGAAATCAATAATGATACCGAACGCGACCATTTCCTTTCAGCGGCAGAAGCGCTGAAATACGGCCTGGTTGACGAAGTTCTCGATCGTCCGTTGCCCCCGCCGGGTGCCGCGACGAAATAAGGAGGACATGTGCGCAATACTACTGCTACACCACCGGTCTGCAGTTTTTGCGGCCGGTCCAACGATGAAGTCAAAAAATTAATTGCCGGTCCCGGGGTCTATATCTGCGATGAATGTATCGGCGTGTGCGAACACATTTTGCAAGAAGAATTGCGCGCCGAACACAAGGCGAGCGCGGAAGAACTGGTAGTACCGTTACCGCGCGAAATTAAAGACCAACTGGACCAATACGTCATCGGTCAGGAGGACGCCAAGAAAAGTTTGGCGGTCGCCGTGTACAACCATTACAAACGGTTGCAGAGCGATGTCGACTCCGATGATGTCGAATTGCAAAAATCCAATATCGTGTTGATCGGTCCGACCGGCAGCGGTAAAACGCTGCTCGCGCAAACGCTGGCGCGGTTTCTGAATGTGCCGTTCGCGATTGCCGACGCGACCAGTTTGACGCAGGCGGGCTATGTCGGCGACGACGTGGAAAATATTTTGCTGCGACTGATTCAGGCGGCGGATTATGATATTGAACGCGCGCAACGCGGGATTATCTATATCGACGAGATCGATAAAATCGCGAAACGCACGGAAAACACATCGATCACGCGTGACGTTTCCGGGGAAGGCGTGCAACAGGCGCTGCTCAAGATTTTGGAGGGGACGGTCGCAAGTGTTCCTCCACAGGGCGGGCGCAAGCACCCCAACCAGGAAATGATCATGATCGATACGACGAACATTCTCTTCATTTGCGGCGGCGCGTTTGACGGGATCGACCGTTACATTTCGCGACGCATGGCGAAAAAGACGATCGGTTTCGGCGCGGATATCGTCCGCAAAGAGGAACAGAATGTGGCGGAGATCCTGACGCATGTGCAGCCGGAAGATCTGCTGAATTTCGGTTTGATTCCGGAATTCATCGGCCGTTTGCCCGTGCTTGTCACGCTCGATCCGTTGGATAAAAAAGCCTTGCTCAGAATTTTGACGGAGCCGAAGAATGCGCTTGTCAAGCAATACCGTAAATTGTTGGAAATGGACGGCGTGGAGCTGACGTTTACGCCGGACGCGCTTTCCGCTATTGCCGATGAAGCGCTCGCTCGCAACACCGGCGCGCGCGGTTTGCGAGCCATCATTGAGAAAGTGATGCGCAACGTGATGTTTGAGGTGCCGACGCTGAAAAACGTGAAGCAGGCGACGGTGACAAAAGAAACCATTCAGGACGGAGCGGAGCCGGAACTGGTATATCGCTCGCAGGTTGAGTAAAAACGGGTTCCTCCGGGAGCCCGTTTGTTTTATAGTAATCAGATAAGGAGGGAATATGGCGCAAAATAAAATCGAGGGCAGCATGAAATTTCCGTTGTTGCCTTTACGTGATGTGACGCTTTTCCCCCAGATGGTGACCGGTATCGAAGTCGGTCGGCCGCAATCGGTAGCCGCCGTGCGCGAGGCGATGCAGGGCGACGGCTATGTGGCCTGCGTGATGCAGCGTCATATGGATACGGACAACCCGGGTATTGACGATTTGTATACCATGGGCACCATCGGTAAAGTAAAACAAATCTTGCAGCTGCCGGACGGCGTGCTGCGGGTACTTTTAGAAGGGGTTACGCGGGTTCATCTGCTAGATATCGAAGCGACGGGTGCGTGGCAAACGGCGGAAGTGATCGACTGCGTGCTTGAAGAAAGCGATTCACCTCTGTTGGAAACTTATCGCCGCGATGTGGTTAAGCGGTTCGGCGAGTGGTTGGAGCACGCCCAAATCACGATGGAAAACGATGCGCTTGCGCAATTTGAAGCATTGACGGACCCGGGTGAAGTGGCTGACTTCGTCACGATGTACTTGCCGCTTGCACCGGCCGTACGGCAGCGTATTCTCGCGGAACTTTCCGTAGAGCGTAGGCTGGTGGCCGTACGCAAATTTCTCTTGGCGGAGCAGGAAATCGCCGCGCTGGAGAAAAAGCTGAACGCGGAAGTTCGCCAAGGCATGGATAAAAATCAGCGCGAATACTATTTGCGTGAAAAATTGCGCGTTATTCGTGACGAGCTCGGCGATCACATGGAGATTGACGAGGAAGTTGACGAGTACCGTAAAAAGTTGGCGGCGATCGAGCTGCCCGCCGCGTCCGCGGAAAAAATTGAAAAAGAAATCAAACGTCTGGAAAAAACGCCGCCTTTGACACCGGATGCGGCCGTTTTGCGCAACTATCTGGACTGGATCTTTGACTTGCCGTGGAACACGGAAAGCACGTTCGCGACCGATCTGAAAGAAGCGCAGGCGGTACTGGACGCGGACCATTTCGGTTTGACGAAAATCAAAGAGCGGATCTTGGAACATTTGGCGGTGCGGCAGTTGACGCAATCGCAAAAAGGACCGATTCTTTGCTTTGTCGGGCCGCCGGGCACCGGTAAAACCAGTTTGGCGCAATCGATTGCGCGTGCGCTCGGCGCGGAATTTACCCGTGTTTCGCTCGGCGGCGTGCACGACGAATCGGAAATCCGCGGCCATCGCCGTACGTATATCGGCGCGTTACCCGGACGACTGATTCAGGGTATTGCGCGCGCGAAGACGAAAAATCCGGTATTTTTGCTGGATGAAATTGACAAGCTCGGTAACGATTTTCGCGGTGATCCCGCCTCGGCTTTACTGGAGGCGCTCGACCCGCAGCAAAACGGCACGTTCAGCGATCATTTCATCGAATTGCCGTTCGATTTTTCCAATGTCTTTTTCATTACCACGGCCAACACGACCAATTCGATTCCGGAGCCGCTGTTGGATCGTATGGAAGTCATTACGCTTTCGGGTTATACCGAAGAAGAAAAAGTGGAAATCGCCAAACGTTACCTTTTGCCGCGGCAAATCAAGGAAAACGGTCTGGCGAAAAGCGACGTGCGCCTCAGTCAGGCGGTGCTGCGCCGCTTGATTCGCGATTACACGCGCGAAGCGGGCGTACGTCACCTGGAACAGGTGATCGGCAGCGTTTGCCGAAAATTGGCGAAACGTAAAGTGATGCGGGAAGAAGCGCTCACTGTCACCGTCAAAAATCTCGAAACCTTGTTGGGACCGGCGCGGTACCTGACTCCGCCGCAAGATCGTCGCGACGAAGTGGGACGCGTGACGGGACTCGCCTGGACGCAGGTCGGCGGGGAAGTTTTGAACACGGAAGTGACGGCGTTTAGCGGGTCTGGTAAAATGATCTTGACAGGCCAGCTCGGCGACGTGATGAAAGAATCCGCGCAGGCGGCGTACACCTATGTGCGCAGTCGGGCGGAAGAGTTGCATCTGGCAGCTGATTTTTATCGCACGATCGATATTCACATCCATTTACCCGAAGGCGCGATCCCGAAAGACGGACCGTCGGCGGGCATCACGATGGCGACCGCTATCGCCTCGGCCGTGACGAAATGTCCGGTACGAGCCGATACCGCGATGACGGGTGAAATCACCTTGCGTGGACAGGTGCTTGCCGTCGGCGGCATCAAAGAAAAGGTGCTGGCGGCGCATCGGGCCGGTATTCGCCGGATTCTTTTACCGAAAGAAAACCGCCGCGATCTGGCGGATATTCCGCAGAGCGTGCGTGACGATTTGGTTTTCCATTTCGTTTCCCATATGGATGAAGTGCTGCAGCAGGCTATGTCTGAACCGGTAAAACAGAAACGGGGTGAGGCGTAACGATGGCAGAGGAATCATTTCGTATTGTAGAATCATCCTACTTGTTATCCGCGGTGAAATTATCGCAATGCAAGAAAGATGATTTGAAAGAGATCGCCTTTATCGGCCGATCCAATGTCGGAAAATCATCACTCATTAACTCGTTGTGCAATCACCGGGGACTGGCGATGGTCAGTCGCGAACCCGGTAAAACGCGCACAATTAATTATTTTTCCATTCGCTCGAAACAAGCTGTCGACGGCGCGGGCGATGCAGGCGAAAGCGAACAGAATTGGTACCTGGTAGACTTGCCGGGGTACGGATTTGCGAAGACCGGTCACGAGAATCGTGATGCGTGGTCGGGTTTTATTGCCGATTATGCGGCGAACTCGCGACACTTGGCATTGATGTGTCTGTTGATCGATTTGCGGCATCCCCAGTTGCCGATTGATAAAAAAGCGTACCAGTGGCTGCGCGGCTTGGGTATGCCCCTGCAAGTCATCGGCACGAAAGCCGATAAACTCGGGCAAAGCGATCGCCAGAAAAATATTCGGACGATCGCGCATGAATATCCGGGTGACTATCCGCCGCTGATGTATTCATCGAAAAATCATCTGAATCGTCAGGCTTTATTGCAGGTGATTCAGAGTTTTGTGGTCGATCCGCAGGAGGCGCCGCATGCATAAAAGAGTCGCCGCGCTGTTGCTCGGCATCGGTATCGGCATGATGCCGTGGACAACGTTTGCGTATAATCACTACGCGCCGAACTCGTTTGATGAAGTGGAACGCTACACCGCGGGGTATCAGGCGGCGGCGACGCTGATTGAAGCGGGAGCGGCTCCCGGTTACGACGCGACGTTGCTCGAACGTCCGCATTTGACGCGCTTTGAATTGGCGCGCGCCGTGGCGGCGATGCTGCGCGACGGTTATTTGACTCCGGCGCAGCGGGAAGCATTGACACCGACGCAAAAGGAATACGCGCGCGAACTGCAGGCGTTAGGCGTCGGGACCGAGTCAAAACCGCGTGGTAACATTGAAATCAGCGGCGATTTACGTTTGCGCCACACCGAAGGAACGGAATCCGAAAATGATGCGCGGGTACGCATTGGCGCCGTCTATACGACGAACTAAAAAGTAACAACGGCTGAATAATGGATTTTCGGACAATAAAAAAACGGCTCGGATGAGCCGTTTTTTGTTTACCAAAGTTTCCATGAAGTCGGCACGTACAGCAAGTCGGTAATGCCGTGCGGCGCCGGTTGCACCAGGAAAAGGCACAACACCGCGAGAACGACAAGGCCGAGCGCAATCGGGTTGGCTTCGCCGCGTTCGCTGACCTGATAGTAGCCGAAGAGCCGAATGGCGATCGTCGCCGCCAGCGCCGTGATCAAACCGGAAAGGCTGATGATGCCGTAGACGATATTGGCCGCGACAAAAGTGAGAAACACGACCGGAACAGTGACTATCGCCAAGTAGCGGGCAAGTGTCGAGACGCGTTGACGTTTGAGATCGCGCAGCCAATCGCTCCATTCGAGACCGCAGAAACCGAGCAGGAACCAGGCCGCATAAATCACCGCATCCCAAGTGGTCTGCAAGCGTTTACGATTTTTGCCGAGCCAGAAAATGAGACCCGTGGCGATCAGGATCAGGACCCCGCAAATCAAGTAATAGTACGGCGCGGGAATCACGGACAGCGCCAACAGACCGAGCAGCGCCGGAATGAAACCGCAGACGGAATATTTTACGAGCGTCATGCGTGTCGGGCGCTGATCAATCGGTAACTCCAGATAGAGCATCGCCAGGACCTCCATCAGGAAGAAACCGACGAAGGACGCGATCGCGTAAAACGGATTGGCGACGAGCGTGAAAGCGACAAACAGCACCGGAATTAAAATTCGCCAGCCCTTAAAAATTCGTAACGTTTTGAAGCTTAAGCGTTCTCCCTGCGTATGAATAGTCAACTGCATAAACGCGAGGAAGGTCAGCATCATGCCGATCGTTTGCATCGGCGTAGCGCCTAAATACAGAAAACAGCAAAGCACCAAAGCCGACAGGTTGGCGCCGGTGAAACGCGCGAGTAACGCGCAAAAAAAGCCGATGTTCAAATACGGCAACGTGGCGAACAAGAAATCCATAATTAACTCCTTTAATCTCTATTAATATTCTTTAAGTATAACGGAGTGGCTGTCGACTTTCAAGTAATGAATGACAAATCAACGCATGGAATTAATTATTTGCAGGAGCGCGCATTCTTGCTACAATAAAGGCAGAGCATTTACTGACAGAGATCCTGGAGGGGATAGTATGGCGCAAACAATTATGGTGACCTATGCGTCGCAAACAGGCAATACCAAACAGGTAGCGGAAGCCATTGCGGATGAATTGGGCGTTTCGGCCGTACCGATGGAAGCTGCGGATCCGTCCCAAGCGGAGTGCATCGCGGTAGGATTTTGGGTGCACGCCGGTAAGCCTTGTGAAGAAGCAACACGCTTTCTGGAAAGTCTTGCAGGGAAAAAAGTGTTTTTGTTCGGCACGATGGGAGCGAAACCATCGGAAGAGCATGCGATTCTGAGCGCGCGGGCGGCGCGTGACATGATCGCGGAACGCAACTTGCTCTTGGGACAATTCATCTGCCAGGGTAAATTGGCGGATACGATTCAAAAAGAAGTGACCACGTTGGTTCGCTTTCCGTACGGTGAGCCCGTGACATTGACGCGAGACATGATGGCGGACTCGGCGTCGCATCCGGATGCGGCGGATCTTGAGGCGGCTCGTCAAGAGGCCCGCAAGGCATTTGCCAAAGTACGCCGGTAAGTTTCGCTTGTCGCCGCGACAAGCACTCTGTAAAGCGAGGCCATAATGAATCAAAAACGGAAACGAAAATGGATGATCGTCGTCGGCGTGATCGTTGTGCTGGCCGCGGTCGTATTGTTGTTGCGCGGATTCGGTGAGAAAACGCCGAAGACGGTGAAAACGACGCAGCAGCTGACATATACGGACAGTTTGGAACGGGAAGTGACTTTTAACGCGCCGACGCAGCGCGTGATTGCGCTGGATAATATCGAAGCCAAAATTGTGGACGCGTTAGGCGTGACGCCGTTGGCGGTTACGACGCATGCGAGTTTACCGCAACGTCTGGCGGACAAGTGGAAGGCGTTGCCGCAATTGAGCGCGAGTCCCAATCCGGCGGAAATCGCCGCCCTTTCACCCGATATCGTTGTGGGTCCGGCCACGCATGTATCGCCGGAGTGGATCACTGATTTGGCGGAAGATAAGGTGCCGGTGCTTTTTTGGAAAACGGAATCATTGGCGGATATTGAAAATCGGATTTATTTCTGGGGCGCTGTTTTGGGACGAGAACCTGCCGCGGAAAAAATTATCCACAATATGGAAACGAGCATTGAAAAAACATGCAATGCATTCGCATCGGTGCCCCCGAAACATGTGTTGATTCTTGATGTGAACGACAACGGTGTAGGCGCCTGTGACAGTCATACGCTGATCGGAAACTTGGCGCAGCTGATTCCGATGGTCAACCTGGCCGATGAATTGGCGGATGCGCCGCGTGACAAGGAAGGCCTGATCCCGATCGAAAACGTGATGGAGGCCAACCTGCAACCGCAAGCCGTGATCGTTCTGCGCGAACAGGATGCGGCATCGACGGGAGCCGCGGCTTGGGAAGAGTTGGAATCGTCCGCTTATTGGCAAACATTGCCGGCGCTGGCATCCGGCAATGTAACGATGTTTACCGATGACGAGATCTCCGCTACGGTAAGCGTGCGAGCGGCGGATGCTGTTGCACTGCTTGCGAAAACTTTATACGGACCGCGTGATTCGTAACAAACACGCTGATCAAAGAGAGGCGCTCGCCTCTCTTTTTTTGTATCGCCATTTCGGGAGAGTAATTAAAGCATTATGTTATAATGATTTTATCTGAATCGGGAAAGTTTGGGGTGAATTGATGGGGATATTCGGCGAAAAGTTAAAAGAAGTGAGCCAGTCGGTGTTGCCGATTGTAGTATTGATTTTTTTACTCCATTTTTTTCTGGCGCCGCTGTCATTTGATATTTTGCTGCGTTGCGTGGTAGGTACGGCGTTGATTATCTTGGGATTGGCCGTGTTTCACGTCGGCGTGGAAATCGGCGTCAGTCCGATCGGGATGCATTTAGGTCATGCCGTAACGAAGTACGGCAAGATGATTATGGTCGTTATGAGCGGTCTTGTCCTCGGCTTTGCCATATCGATGGCGGAGCCAGATCTGCGAATCTATGGACAGCAGGTAGAACTCTTTACATCGGGTTACATGACGGAAATGATGCTGGTGTACGCGGTGTCGGCGGGGATTGCCGTCACTCTGGCATTCGGACTGTGGCGTATCGTTCGTTCCTTAGCGTTGAAACATGTCTTTTTTCTGTTTTACGCAATGATCGGTCTGCTTTGCCTTTTGGTGCCGCGCGAATTTATTGCGCTTTCATTTGATGCCTCCGGCACCACGACAGGGGCGATGACGGTACCTTTTTTCCTCGCGTTGGCCGCCGGCGTTTCCAGTATTAAATCATCGGACGCGGTAGCCGCCGAAGAAGACAGTTTCGGTTTGGTCGGGATCGCCTCCGCGGGCGCTATCCTGGGTGTATTGCTGATGGCGTTCGGTACGGCGCAGCAACCGTTTGCGGCGAATGTGACGGTGCCGGATCAGGCGGCGTTGGAACCGTTTTGGCAAAGTCTCGGTCATTTGGTTCCACATATGCTCTTGGAAGTCTTTTTAAGTATTTTGCCGGTCACACTGCTTTTTTATTTAGCGCATTTTTTTATAGAAAAAGTGCGTGGCGCGGAATTTTTCCGAATTAACGCGGGTGTCGTCTATACCTATCTCGGTCTTGTGATCTTTATGACCGGTGTTAATTTCGGTTTTAACCGCGCGGGGTATGAGCTCGGTATGGAGATTGCACGGCTGGAAGGATCGGCCGTTTTGGTATTCGTCGGTTTGGTCATCGGCCTCGTCGTTATTTTGGCGGAGCCGGCCGTGTTTCCGCTTGTCAATCAGATCGAGGATATCACCAGCGGCTATGTACCGCGCAAACTGGTCTTAATCGCCTTATCGCTCGCCGTCGGCAGCGCGGTGGCGCTTTCGATGCTGCGCATTGTGTTGCCGGGTTTGGAATTGTGGCATATGCTGTTGCCCGGTTACTTGATTGCGATTGCGTTGTCGTATTTCGTACCGAATCTGTTCGTCGGCATGGCGTTTGACTCGGGCGGTGTCGCCTCCGGACCGATGGCGGCCACATTCGTATTGAGCTTTGCCAGCGGTGCGGCACGACACTTTCCGGGCGCGGATGTGTTTTTGGACGGATTCGGTGTCGTGGCGTTGATTGCGATGATGCCGATTGTCGCCTTGCAACTTCTGGGCATGGTCTTTCAATGGAAACAGAAACGGAGGAACGAGGCATGAGGGAAAGCTGCTATTGGATAATGGTCTTTGTGTTGAATCACGGCGAGGGCGCGGATCTGAGCGCGGCGTTTCATCATGAACACGTCAGCGGCGTCACCGTGATGCCGGCCAAAGGATCGATCTCGAACTCCTTTCTGGCGAAGCTCGGAATGCGCGAGATTCGCAAAGACTTGGTGTTCGCCATTGAAGAACGCGAGCGGGCGCGTGTGCTCCTGCCGCAAATGGTCGAACGTTTTAAGTTGGTGAAGAAAAATCGCGGAATCGCCTACGCGCTTCCCATTACCGGTATCTACGGATCGCATGCGCTGAACGAATGCAAAGTTGAAAAGGAGGAAGGGGAAGACATTATGTGGCAGGTCATCTATACGGTCGTCGATAAAGGGGGCGCCAACGCCGTCATTGAATCGGCAGGGGCCGCCGGCGCGCGCGGCGGCACGATTTTGCGCGGCCGCGGTTCGGCGTCGCGCAATACCACGATGATTTTCGACTTCCCGATTGAACCGGAAAAAGAAGTCGTTATGGTTTTAGCGCCGCAAGAGAAAGTGCAAAGCATCGTCGGTGCCATTTCCAACAAATTACACATCGATGAGCCGGGGCATGGAATTATTTTTGTACAGGATGTGGCCGCGGCTTACGGCTTGGTCGAACAAAAATAAAACTTGACTTGCCGGTATCGATTCTATATAATTGAAAAGTCATAGTGTGTGACTATGACACAACCGCTCGAAGAGGTTTTCAAAGCGAACGCTACCATATTCGGCGAGTCTGGTTATAGAGGAGGTGCAACTATGTACGCAATTATTCAAACTGGTGGTAAACAGTACCGTGTCGAAGAAGGCAAAGTCATTACGGTCGAAAAACTCGCGCAGTCAGCGGATGAAGCGATCGAATTTGCCGAGGTGTTGTCCGTTGTAGATGGTGACAGCATGCAGTTCGGCGCTCCTTTCGTTAAAGGGGCCACGGTCAAAGGCAAAGTGCTTACACAGGGGCGCGGTAAAAAGATCCGTGTCTTCAAGTACAAATCGAAATCGAATTATCGTCGTCGCCAAGGTCACCGTCAGCCTTTCACCAAAGTCCTGATCGAATCGATCGCTTTGGCGTAAGCCATGATCCTGGTAGAAACACAGGTAACGGACGGGTTTTGCACAGGGTTTTCCGTTAACGGACATGCGGATTATGCCGAACACGGCTCCGACATTGTCTGCGCGGCGGTCTCTGCCGTGACATTAACAACGGCCGGCGGTCTTAAAGAGGTAGCGAAATTTCGCGGACATTATGAGACGCAGTCGGGAATGCTCACGGTTCAACTTACAGATGCACCCGATGCCCGTTCCCAATTACTGATTGAAACTATGCTGAACGGATTGCGCCAAATTCAGGCGCAGTATCCTGAACGGCTCACCATTAGAGAAAGACGGAGGTGAAACCATGTTTACATTTGATTTACAGTTATTTGCTCATAAAAAAGGGCAAAGTAGTACGCGTAACGGTCGTGATTCCCAAAGCAAACGCCTCGGTGTCAAAGTTCACGACGGTCAGATGGCTAAAGCCGGTGCGATTATTGTTCGTCAACGCGGCACGAAGTTCCATCCGGGTACCAATGTGGGTATCGGTAAAGATGACACGTTGTTTGCGAAAACGCCCGGCGTGGTCTCCTTTGAACGTCTGGGACGCCACCATCGTCAGGTCGTAGTTCGTCCGGTCGAAGCGTAACCAAAACGAAAAAGACGCCCGCAAGGGCGTTTTTTTATTGCGAAAAAGAGTTAGAATTTCGCTTCTGCGGCGCATTGTGGTAAAATGAAAAAATATTAGGGTAAAGGAAGTGGAGTCATTGGCAACGAACTGGCATGTCATCAGCGCCTTCGCCATTTATTTGGGCGTTATGGTCTATATCGGCGTGTACTATTACCGCCGTTCAAACCAGCTGAGTGATTATATTTTGGGTGGGCGGAGCTTGGGCCCGTGGATTACCAGCATGGGTGCGGAAGCATCCGATATGAGCGGTTGGATGCTGATGGGACTGCCGGGGCTTGCGTATTTGTCGGGGCTGCCCGCGATGTGGATCGCCGTCGGTCTGGCGCTCGGCACATGGGCGAACTGGGTGTTTATCTCGAAGCGCTTGCGTAACTATACCGAAATTGCCAATGACAGCTTGACGATTCCCGACTTCTTGAATAATCGCTTTCATGATCACAGCAACATGCTGAACCTGGTTTCGGCGATTTTTACCTTTATTTTCTTTTTAATTTATACGTCGTCCGGTTTTGTCGCCGGCGGCAAATTGTTTGAAACGGTGTTCGGACTGCCGTATGTCTGGTCGTTGTTGATTACCGCGGGAGTGGTTATTTCCTATACGTTTCTAGGCGGCTTCATGGCGGTCAGCTGGACCGATTTCATTCAAGGGATCATGATGTTCTTCGCCATTCTCCTGGTGCCGATGACGGGGATGTTCGCACTGGGGGGCTTCGAAGAGACCATGGCTCGTTTGCAGGCGACGGTGCCCGGCCATTTTGCTCTTTTTGATCCGGCGATCGGTACGGGCGCGACGATCATCATGCTGATTTCATCGCTGGGCTGGGGACTCGGATACTTTGGCCAACCGCACATCCTGGTGCGTTTTATGGCGATTCAGAATGCGGACGAATTGCATAAAGCTACCCGCATTGCCATGACTTGGGTCATTATTTCGCTTGCGGCGGCAGTCTCGGTCGGTTTTGTCGGTCGCGTTTACTGGCCGACGCTCTTGGAAGGCGCGGATGCGGAACGTATTTTCCTGCTGATGAGTAGCTCGTTGTTCACTCCCTTCGTCGGCGGTTTTATTTTGTCGGCGGTTTTGGCGGCGATTATGAGCACATCCTCGGCGCAGCTTTTAGTGACGTCGGCGACGATCTCGAAAGATCTTTATAAAAACTTCGTGCATCGCGGCGCCGGTGAGCGTGAATTGGTCTATGTCAGTCGAGTGACGGTACTGTTGGTGGCTGCTTGCGCGATTTTGCTCGCGCTCAATCCGAACAGCTACATTTTGAATATCGTTGCCTATGCCTGGGCGGGTTTCGGTTCCGTTTTCGGACCGGTGGTGTTGTTGGCGCTCTTTTGGCGGAGGATGACGCGCAACGGCGCGTTGGCCGGCATGCTTGTCGGCGGTATTACCGTACTCGTGTGGAAACAATTTGAGTGGTTCGGTTTATATGAAATCGTTCCGGGCTTCTTATTCGCGTCGCTGGCGATTATCGTGGTGAGCTTGTTGGATGCGCCGCCGCATAAAGGGATCACGGATGATTTTGATGAAGCCAATCGTCGCCATATTCTCGGCTGACTGGTTTTTTTCGTCGCATTCTCTTATACTGTAAGTAAAGGGGAGGGGAGCGTATGGAAACGATCGATTGGAGCAAATTGACGCCGGAAGAACGTGTCGAGCAGTACGCTATTGAAAATTATAAGCACGGCTTAAACTGCGCGGAATGTGTGCTTTCTGCATTGCAGCGCGAGGGAGCACTGGATATCCCCAAAGAAGCAGTCGGTATGGGGGTCGGTTTTGGTGGCGGAATCGGTCTTTCGGGATTAACTTGCGGTGCGCTATCGGCCGCCGTCTTGGCGAACGGCCTACGTTACGGTCGTAAGGATCCGTATACCGTTCCGGCAGAGGAACGGGGTAAGGAAGTCGCCGGTAAATACTACCGACGGTACCATGCGCTCGTGCGCGAGTTTGTCGCGGAAAACGGTTCACCAACTTGCGCCGAAATTTCGGCACCGCACGGTGCATGGGAATCACGGGAACGTCGTATTCATTGCTTGCAACTGATCGGCCGTGCCGCACGACTTGCCTATCGGTACTTGCAGATGCCGCAGGACGAAGCATTTGCACTGCCGTACGAAGGCAAGACAATGAAGCAGTTCGACGGCGCGAAACCGGAAACATTACCGTATCCCACACCGCATTTAGTGATCAGGAAATAAATAATGAAATTCTAATCTGAGCACAGAAATGTCACTTTGGCAATAAAAAAGGACACAGCGCATCGGCTCTGTGTCTTTTTTTGCGGAGGGGTTTTAAACACCCGGTAACGTGTGATAGATAAATGCGATAAACAGGAGCTTTATGAATAAAAATTATTGACATGTTCGATTTGCAATGATATACTATTTGAGTGTCTGTGATGAAGTAAGTTTTATTACTTGCGCACTAAACAACGGAAAGGATGAGACAGATGAGCTTGGAAGAATTGGCCCAACAGCCGTTTGCTGTCGGGGCGAAGGAAGCCGGCCGTGCTGTCCGCGACGGTCGCGCCAAAGAAGTGTGGCTAGCCCGTGATGCACAAGAGCGGATTACCCAACCCTTGCTGCTTTTGTGTCAGGAACAGGGCGTGCCGGTAGTCGCGACATACAGTCGCGCCGAACTTGGCGAGGCGTGTAAGTTGCCGGTTAAGGCGGCGGCAGTCGCAGTCCTTTGCAGCTAGTCTGATTTTGGTAATATTTTTTGCCGTCATCCGGCGGCGGGAAATCAATTATAAATCTTCATGATTGAGAAAGGAGGGAATTCCATGCCGACAATTAACCAGTTGGTTCGCAAAGGTCGTGAGACTTTGCAGGAAAAATCCAAAACTCCGGCGCTGAAAAACAGCCCGCAAAAACGTGGTGTTTGCACTCGTGTGTACACAGCTACACCGAAGAAGCCGAACTCCGCGTTGCGTAAAGTAGCACGTGTACGTTTGACAAATGGCATCGAAGTATCCGCTTACATCCCGGGGATCGGTCACAACTTGCAGGAACACAGCGTTGTCTTGATCCGCGGCGGTCGTGTCAAGGACTTGCCGGGTGTTCGTTATCATATTGTTCGCGGTGCTCTGGACACAGCAGGTGTACAGGGACGTATGCAATCGCGCTCGAAATATGGCGCTAAATCCGCTCAGAAATAATAAGATAACAAATACCATTATATAAGGAGGAACTGACATGCCGAGAAAAGGCCCAGTAACGAAACGTGACGTTCTGCCGGATCCCGTGTATGGATCTAAAGTAGTTACACGTTTCATCAATAAAGTAATGCTGGATGGCAAAAAAGGCATTGCGGAAAGCATTGTCTATGATGCATTCGATATTATTCGTTCAAAAACGGGCAAAGACCCGTTGGAAGTTTTTGAACAGGCGTTGGAAAATGTTATGCCTGTCTTGGAAGTACGTGCTCGCCGCGTCGGCGGTGCGAACTACCAGGTGCCGGTTGAAGTCCGTTCGGATCGCCGCTTAACTTTGGGCATCCGCTGGATGGTCGGCTATGCTCGCCAGCGCAGCGAACGCACGATGCGTGAACGCGTTGCCGGCGAATTGATGGATGCGGCCAACAACACGGGCGCAGCCATTAAGAAGAAAGAAGATACACATAAGATGGCGGAAGCAAACAAAGCGTTTGCCCACTATCGTTGGTAATTACGAAAGGAATCTATCGTGGCTAGAGAATTTACGTTACAAAATACTCGCAACATCGGCATCATGGCACACATTGATGCCGGCAAGACCACGACCACGGAACGTATTCTGTTTTACACGGGACGCGTGCACAAAATCGGTGAAACACACGAAGGTGCCGCTACCATGGACTGGATGGACCAGGAACAGGAACGCGGGATTACGATCACGTCCGCGGCGACGACTTGCCACTGGAAAGGCAATCGTATCAATATTATCGACACGCCCGGTCACGTGGATTTTACGGTCGAAGTTGAGCGCTCCTTGCGCGTGCTCGACGGCGCGGTCGCGGTGTTTGACGCGAAAAGCGGTGTAGAACCGCAATCGGAAACGGTTTGGCGTCAGGCAGATCACTACGGTGTACCGCGTATCGCATTCATCAACAAGATGGATACGACGGGTGCGGATTTCTACGCAGCCGTTGAATCGATGAAAGAGCGCTTAGGCGCTAACGCTGTGCCGATCTCATTGCCGATCGGTGCGGAACAGGATTTTGAAGGCATCATCGACTTGATCAAGATGAAAGCTTGCCATTATGAAGGCGATCACGGTATCGATATCGTCGAAAGCGAAATCCCGGCGGATATGTTGGATAAAGCTAAAGAATATCGCGCGAAGCTGATTGAAGCGGTAGCGGAAACCGATGACGAACTTATGATGAAATACTTGGAAGGCGAAGAGCTCACTACCGAAGAAATTCAGGCGGGCATTCGTAAAGCGACGATTGCCACCACAATGAACCCGGTAGCCTGCGGTTCCGCTTACAAGAACAAAGGTGTTCAGGAATTATTGGATGCCGTAGTCGCGTACATGCCGGCTCCGACGGATGTACCGGCGATCAAAGGCGTCAACCCGGATACGGGAGAAGCGGACAGCCGTCCTTCAGACGACAACGCACCGTTCTCGGCCTTGGCGTTTAAGATCATGACCGACCCCTATGTCGGTAAACTTTCCTTCTTCCGCGTGTACTCCGGTACGCTCGAAGCGGGCTCGTACGTTTACAACTCGACGAAGGGTAAACGCGAACGTGTCGGCCGTATCTTGATGATGCACGCCAACCATCGTAGCGAAATTGACAAAGTATACAGCGGCGATATTGCGGCGGCCATCGGTTTCAAGGATGTCACCACCGGCGATTCGCTCTGTGATGAAAAGAACCCGATCATTTTGGAAAAAATGGAATTCCCGGATCCGGTTATCTCCGTTGCGGTAGAACCGAAGACGAAAGCCGACCAGGAAAAAATGGGGATTGCACTGCAGAAACTGGCGGAAGAAGATCCGACGTTCAAGGTTCATACCGATGCCGAGACCGGTCAGACGATCATTGCCGGCATGGGCGAACTTCACTTGGACGTATTGGTTACCCGTATGTCGCGCGAATTTAAAGTCGAAAGCAACATCGGTAAACCGCAGGTTGCTTACCGTGAAACGATCCGCAAAGAAGTCGAGTCGGAAGGTAAGTTTGTACGTCAGTCCGGCGGTCGCGGTCAGTATGGTCACTGCTGGTTGAAACTCGAACCGATGGAACCGGGCTCCGGTTTCACCTTCGAAAACAAAATCGTCGGCGGTGTCATTCCGAAGGAATACATTGGACCGGTACAGGCCGGTGTCGAAGAAGCGATGCAGACCGGCGTTGTTGCCGGTTACCCGATGGTAGACATCAAAGTTACCGTTTTCGACGGTTCGTACCATGATGTCGACTCCTCGGAAATGGCCTTTAAGATTGCCGGTTCCATGGGCTTCAAAGCCGGTGCGCAGAAAGCGCAGCCGGTGCTCCTCGAGCCGTACATGCGTGTCGACGTTGTCGTACCGGATGAATACATGGGCGACGTTATCGGTGACTTGAACTCCCGCCGCGGTAAAGTGGAAGGCATGGAACCGCGCCGCGGTGCGACAAACATCAAATCGTTCGTACCGTTGTCCGAAATGTTCGGTTACGCGACCGACTTGCGTTCGAAGACGCAGGGCCGCGGTAACTACACCATGACGTTTGATCATTACGAAGAAGTGCCGAAAGCGGTCGCGGAAGAAATCGTCGCGCAGCGCAGCGGCAAAAAAGCATAATCATCATCTATTAGGAGGAAATTCAAATGGCAAAAGCACATTTTGAACGCAGCAAACCGCACGTTAATATTGGTACCATCGGTCACGTTGACCATGGTAAAACGACCCTGACCGCCGCGATTACAAAAGTTCTCGCAGAAAGCGGCAAAGCGGAATTCCAGGACTACAACCAGATCGATAAAGCACCGGAAGAACGCGAACGCGGTATTACCATCAACACCTCGCACGTAGAATACGAAACCGACAACCGTCACTACGCTCACGTAGACTGCCCGGGCCACGCCGACTATGTTAAAAACATGATCACCGGCGCCGCGCAGATGGACGGTGCGATCCT